>CBFGPV010000154.1:0-10129 GCA_965650765.1 uncultured Burkholderiales bacterium | reverse complement strand
AGCCGCACCGATCCATGCCGACGGATCCCCGCCTGCGCGGGGATCACACCAGCGGGGCGGGTCGGCAGGCGGGTTGCCGGCCGCGCGCTCGCTTCAGCCGGTGTTGCGCAGGCCGGCGGCCACGCCGTTGATCGAGATGTGGATGCCAGTCTGGACCCGGTCGTTGACCTGCCCGGATTCCTTCTGCTTGCGATAGCGCCGCATCAGCTCGACCTGCAGGTGATTCAGCGGATCGAGGTACGGGAAGCGGTGCTCGATCGAGCGCGCCAGCGACGGGTTTGACGCCAGGCGCTGCCTCTCGCCGGTGATCAGCGACAGCGCATCGTTCGTACGCTGCCATTCGGCCTGGATCGCCGCGAAGATCTTGCGGCCCAGGCGCTTGTCCTCGACCAGCTCGACATACCGGGTGGCCAGGGCCAGATCGCTCTTGGCCAGCACCATGTCCATGTTGGACAGCAGCGTGCGGAAGAACGGCCATTGCTTGTGCATGCGCTGCAGCAGCGCCAGGCGTTCCTTCTTGTCCTTGGGGGAGGCGTTCAGGAAGGACTCGATCGCCGAGCCGAAGCCGAACCAGCCCGGCAGCGCCACGCGGCACTGGCCCCACGAGAACCCCCAGGGAATCGCGCGCAGGTCTTCGATCGCCCGCGTGGCCTTGCGTGAGGCCGGACGCGAGCCGATGTTCAGTTCGGCGATTTCGCGGATGGGCGTGGCAGCAAAGAAGTAGTCGGTGAAGCCGGGGGTCTCGTACACCAGCTTGCGATAGGCCGCCATGCTGGCTGCCGAGATCGCATCGGCCGTCTCCAGGAAGGCCTTGCTGGCACTTTTGGTCGGGTGCAGCAGCGTGGCCTCCAGCGTGGCGGCCACCAGGGTTTCCAGATTGCGCCGGCCGATCTCGGGGTTGGCGTACTTCGAGGCGATCACTTCGCCCTGTTCGGTCAGGCGGATCTGCCCGTTCACCGTGCCCGGCGGCTGGGCCAGGATGGCCTGGTAGCTCGGACCGCCGCCACGGCCCACCGTGCCGCCGCGACCATGGAACAGGCGCAGCGTCAGGCCGTGCTGCTGCTTCAGCGGCGCGAACAGGTCGACCAGCGCAATCTCGGCGCGATACAGCTCCCAGTTGCTGGTGAAGAAGCCGCCGTCCTTGTTGCTGTCGCTGTAGCCCAGCATGATGTCCTGCTCGCCGCCGCTGCGCCGCACCAGGTCCAGCACGCCTGGCAGGTCGTAGTACGCCCGCATGATCGGGGCGGCGTTGCGCAGGTCGCCGATGGTCTCGAACAGCGGCACCACGATCAGGTCGGCCACGCCCTCTTCGTCCAGCGTGCCACGCATCAGCCCGCACTCCTTCTGCAGCAGCAGCACCTCCAGCAGGTCGCTGACGGTTTCGGTGTGGCTGATGATGTAGTGGCGGATCGAGGCCGGGCCGAACTGCGCGCGCATCACGCGGGCGGCCTCGAAGATGGCCAGCTCGCTCTCGGTATGTTCGGAGTAGCGCCCGGTGCGCAGTCGCAGCGGGCGGGCGTCGTTCAGCAGGCGCAGCAGCAGCGCGACCTTCGCGTCCTCGTGCAGCGCAGCATAGTCGGCCTCGACACGCGCCTGGGCCAGCAGTTCGGCCAGCACGGCCTCGTGCTTGTCCGAGCTCTGCCGCAGGTCGACGGTGGCCAGATGGAAGCCGAACACCTGCACGGCCCGGATCAGCGGGCGCAGCCGCACCTCCGCCAGCGCTGCACCATGGTGCGAACGCAACGACGCCTCGATGGTGCGCAGGTCCAGCAGGAACTCATCGGCGCTGTCGTAAGGCGTGGACGGTGCCACGGCATGGCGCAGCGCCTCGGTGCCGGTGAGCCGCTGCAGCGTGGCGGCCAGCCGCGCATACATGCCGATCAGGGCACGTCGATAGGGCTCGTCGCGGCGATGCTCGTTGGTGTCGGGCGAACGGTCGGCCAGTGCCGCCATCTCGGGCGTCACATCCACCAGCATGCCTGACACCGACAGCTCGGCGCCCAGCTCATGCACCTCGGTGAGGTAGAAGCGCAGTGCCGTCTCGCTTTGCTGGCTCAGCGCAAGCTGCAGGGTCTCGGACGTCACGTTGGGGTTGCCGTCGCGGTCGCCGCCGATCCAGTTGCCCATGCGGAAGAACGGCGCCACCTCAAAGCCCGGCAGGGCCTGCTCGACCTCGGCATACATGCGCGGGATCTGGCGCAGGAAGGTCGCGTGGTAGTAGCTCAACGCGTTCTCGATCTCGTTGGCCACCGTGAGCTTGGTGTAGCGCAGCATGCGCGTCTGCCACAGCTGGGTCACCCGCGCCCGCAGCTGCGCCTCGTTGTCGGCCAGCTCGCGCGGCGTATGCAGTTCGTCTCGCTGGTGGATCAGCTCGGCGATCGCGCGTTCGGCGTCCAGGATGGACTTGCGCTGCACTTCGGTCGGGTGAGCGGTGAGCACCGGCGAGATGTAGGCCTCGTCCAGCACGCGCGCGATCTCGGCGGCCCGCACGTCACGCCCGGCCAGGCGCTCGAAGGTCATGGCCAGCGACCCCTCCTGCAGGTGCCCCTGGCGTTCATGGTGGACACGGCGGCGCACGTGATGGCGGTCTTCGGCGATGTTGGCCAGGTGCGAGAAGTAGCTGAAGGCGCGAATGACCGAGACGGTCTGGTCACCCGAGAGGTTCTTGAGCAGCCGGTCGAGGGCACGGCCGGCCTGGTCGTCCCGCTTGAGGCGGTAGGCCACTGACAGCTGGCGGATGCGCTCGATCAGCTCGTAGGCCTCCTTGCCATCCTGCTCGCGGATCACATCCCCCAGGATGCGGCCCAGCAGGCGGATGTCCTCGACCAGCGGGCGGTTCTTCTCGGCAGCGTCGGCCCGCGTGCTGCGGGCGCGGGGGGCAGCGGGAGCCACCTTGACGGTGCCTCGCGCGGAGGTCGTCGGGGTGGAGCGGGCGGTCCGGCTTCGGGGAGTCACGGGGGCGTCTTGGCGGTCGGCGCGCGGCATGGTTACCTCAGGGCAGCGGGTTTGGTAACAAAATTACAGGCGCGAATGGTAACACCCGCGTGCCGCACACCCGTCCGCAAACCGGCCCCGGCGCCGGTGCATGCCACGTCTGCTCGGGTAGCATCGCCGGCATGGACAAGACTTCCGCACCCTCCCCCTGGATCATCGCCACGCGCGAGAGCCGCCTGGCCCTGTGGCAGGCCCGCCATGTGCAGACCCTGCTGCAGCAGCGGCTGGCTCACCCGGTCGAACTGCTCGGCATGACCACCCGCGGTGACCAGATCCTCGATCGCAGCCTGTCCAAGGTGGGCGGCAAGGGCCTGTTCGTCAAGGAACTCGAGGTGGCCCTCGAGGAAGGCCGGGCCCATCTGGCCGTGCATTCGCTCAAGGATGTGCCGATGGACCTGCCCGAAGGCTTTGCGCTGGCCACGGTGCTCGAACGCGAAGACCCGCGCGATGCATTCGTCTCGCCGCACTTTGCCGATCTGGCGGCGCTGCCGCCGCGGGCGCGTGTGGGCACCTCCAGCCTGCGCCGTGTGGTGCAGCTGCATGCCCTGCGCCCCGACCTGCAGATCGAGCCGCTGCGCGGCAACCTCGACACCCGGCTGCGCAAGCTCGACGACGGCCAGTACGACGCCATCGTGCTGGCCGCCGCCGGCCTCAAGCGGCTGGGTCTGGCCGACCGCATCCGCAGCGTCTTCGAGCCCGAGGTGATGATTCCCTGCGCCGGCCAGGGTGCGCTGGGCATCGAGATCCGCAGCAGCGACACCGACCTGGCGACCCACCTGGCGAGCCTGACGCACCGCCCCACCTGGCTGGCCGTGCATGCCGAACGCGCCGTTTCGCGCAGCCTGGGTGGCAGTTGCAGCGTGCCGCTGGCCGCCCACGCGGTGTGGCAGGGCGAAACACTGGCCCTGACCAGCGCCCTGGGTGACCCCAGCCGGCCCGAGGCACCCCTGCTGAAGGCCTTCCAGGCACGTCAGGTGACCAGCACCGAACAGGCCCAGGCCCTGGGTCAGGCCGTGGCCGAGCGACTGAAGGAGCTGGGTGCCCAGGGCATCCTGAACGCCCTGTGAAACACGTGCTCGTGACCCGCCCGGCAGCGCAGGCCCACGAGTGGGTGCTGCAGCTGCGCCAGCGCGGCCTGCAGGCCAGTGCCCTGCCCTTGATCGACATCGACTCGGCCAGTGACGCCCAACCGGTGCTCGATGCGTGGCAAAGCCTGCCGCAGTGCGATCTGGCCGTGTTCGTGAGCCCCAATGCGGTTGAACGCTTTTTTGCGATGCGCCCGCCCGGCGCCGGCACCACCTGGCCGGTGGACACACTGGCCGCCTCGCCCGGCCCGGGTACCGACAGCGTGCTGGCCCGCCTGGGCGTGCCCGATGCCCAGCGCATCACACCGGCACCCGATGCGGTGCAGTTCGACTCGGAATCGCTGTGGCAACGCCTGCGCACCCAGGACTGGCAGGGTCGGCGCGTGCTGATCGTGCGCGGCGACGGTGGCCGCGAATGGCTGGCCACCCGCCTGCGCGAGGCCGGCGCCGAGGTCGAACTGCTGGCGGCCTATACCCGACTGGCCCCCACGCTGGACGCCACGCAGCAGGCCCTGCTGCGCGAGGCGCTGAACTCACCCGATGACTTCGTCTGGTTCTTCAGCAGTTCGGAGGCCATCGACCATCTCGAACGCATGAGCGAGGCCCAGGGCGGTGCGCCGACGGACTGGTCGTCGGCCTGGGCGCTGGCCACCCATCCGCGCATTGCCGGGCGGGCTCGCCGCCTGGGCTGCGGGCATGTGATCGAATCGGCACCGATGCTCGATGCGGTGGTCGCAGCGCTCACGCCCAGGTGCGGTACGGCCAGTAGCTCTCGCGGCTGAAGATGCGCTGGTGCAGTTCTGCTGGCGTGACGCCGCAGACTCGACGGGTGTCACGGCACAGGTGAGCCTGGTCTGCGTAGCCAGCCGCGGTCGCGGTTTCGGCCCAGGACAGGCGCCCGGACAGCACCGCTTCACGGGTACGGAGAAACGACTGTTCAGCCCGCGCCAGGCTGCGCAGGTGTCGCTGCGACTGCCCCGCCCACGCCTTGATGCGACGCTCGACCTGCCGCACGCTGCGCCCGAAACCTGACAGCGCCGCGCGCACGGCCAGGCCCTGCACCCAGTCGAGATACTGGCCGCGGCCGGGCTGCGCGCGCCGCAACTGGCGCCACCGCGGCAGCACGAAACCCTCGAAGAGGCTGACCCGCTGGAGGTCATCCGTTGCGCTGAGCAGGCATTGCGACATGGCCTGCCAGTCGGCGTCGAACACGGCATCGAAGGGCAGCACCCTGTCGACACAGGCGCTCATGTCGACCCCGGTCAGCTCATGCAGCGCGTCCGGCATGGCCACCACCATGAAACACAGGCCGTCCCCCGGGCTGTGGTAGACCGTCGGGCGCGTCTGGGGGCCGATGAGCATCACCCGCATGCCCAGCGGGCGGCGCTCGCAGCCGTCGGGGTCGGCCTCGTGCTCGTCGGCCCAGGCCACCCAGTCGGCTTCACCGTGCACGATCCAGCTGATCGAGCACGCCGGTGAGGCCGGAAAGTGGTTGAGCCGGTCCGCATCAGCCAGGCCCAGGCCCAGGGTGTCGCGGCTCATGTAGGCCCGCACACAGCCGCCAAGATCCAGATGCGCCAGATGCAAGGCGCTGCGCCCGCGCAAAGTGGGCGCGAAGGGCAGCTGCCCCGGGGCGTGTACCGGCTCGGTGGATCGGTGCATGGCCGCCAGTCTACCGGCCCGCAGCCCCGGGGCCCGCATTGCCCGGCGGTTGTCGCAAACCTTCAATACCGCAGCGACTGCAAATCGGCACAGTGCTGCCATGACCTCCAGCACCCGTATGAGCATCAGCGCCAGCACCGCTCCCCCAGGCCCGGCCTGCCCATGGTTCGGCCTGCCCCACCTGCGCGCACTGCGGCGCGACTACCTCGGTTTCCTCGAACGGCTGCAGCGCGACCACGGCGATTTCGTCCATGTGCGCATGGGGCCGGAACGCACCTATGACGTCTTTCACCCGGAATGGATCCGGGAGCTGCTGGTCGAGCAGGCGAGCGGGCTGATCCGCTGGGAGCGCGGCATCGAGGTGTTCGAGCAAGCGCACGGGCGCAGCGTGATCGTTACCGAAGGTGAGGTCTGGCAACGCCAGCGCCGCATGCTGCAGCCGGCGTTCGGGCCGCGCCGCATGGCAGAACACGCCGCACGCATGACGGCTGCTGCCGCGCATGCGCTGGACACCTGGCAGGTCGGGGCATCGTCCACCGTCGACTTCGAGCATGCAATGACGCAGTTGACCATGGACGTCATCCTGCGCACGCTGTTCAGTGCCGAGTCCGAGCGCGACGCGATCGACGCCGAACGGGCGGTCCGCCTGCTCAGCCAGAATGCCATGGAAGAAATGTTCTGGCCGGTCACGCTGCCCGACTGGCTGCCCCTGCCGGGCAAGCGCGACAAGCGTTGGGCTTCGCGCACACTGGACGGCCTGGTGCGCCGCCACATCCGCGAACGACGCGCCGCACCGGCCGAACCGCAGGCGCCTGCCGACCTGCTCGGCATGCTGCTGACCCTGCGCGACGATGAAGGCAACGGCCAGGGCCTCAGCGACGATGAGGTGCGCGACCAGTGCATGACGATCTTCCTGGCCGGCCATGAAACCACCGCCGCCACACTGACCTGGTGGGGCTGGCTGATGGCCACCCACCCCGAGCATGCGGCCCGGGCGACGGCCGAAGTGGACGAGGTGCTCGGCCAGCGGCTGCCCGGCCATGACGACGTGGCCCGCCTGCCCTGGCTGGGCCAGACCCTGAAGGAAACCCTGCGTCTGTATCCCGCGGCGCCGGCGCTGCTGGGCCGGCGCATCACCGCACCGCTGAAGGTCGGTCCGTGGACCATCCCGCGTGGCGCCCTGGTGCGCCTGACACCGTGGGTGGTGCACCGCGACCCGCGCTGGCATCCCGACCCGCTGCGATTCGACCCCCGCCGCTTCGGTCCCGGCGGCACCGCAATGGCCCAGCGGGGCGCCTACCTGCCCTTCGGCACCGGGCCGCGCGTGTGCCTGGGCAGTCTGTTCGCGATGACCGAGATGACGCTGGTCGCGGCCATGCTGCTGCAGCGGTTCCGCCTGGCGCTGCCCGAGGGCGCAGCGCCGGTGCGGGCGGCATTGAACGTCACGCTGCGCCCGGCTGAGGGCCTGCGGCTGCTGCTGCACCGCCACGCCTGAGGAGCGGCATCGCGACAGCCTGGGCGACCGGCGCTCAGACCGTCATGTTCATGATGTCGCTGTAGGCCTGCACCATGCGGTTGCGCACGTGCAGCGCCGACTGGAAGCCGATCTGGGCCTTCTGCATGGCCACCATGGTCTCTTCCAGGCTGACGTTGGGGTTCTCCAGCTGCACCTGGCGCTGCATCTCGGCCGCCTGGGTCTGGGACTGGCTCACGGACTTCAGGGCATTGGTCAGGGCCTGCGAAAAGCCGACCTCGGTGCTGGAGTCGACCTTCGCCGCCTTCTGCTGCCCAGGCAGGACCACGCCGGCGCGTGCCACGGCCTGCTCGAAGTTGAAGGGTTTGAGTCTGACGTCCATCGGGGGCTCCTGCAAAAAAAGCGCTAAAGAAAGCAGCGCACCATGCCGATGACCGAATCTTAGGGAAAGGCCACCGGCGCAATGCCGGGAACTGACCGCCCTTTGCGGCCTTCTTCCGGCCATTTCACCCCCCCGGTCCTTCGAATAATCGAGCCCAACAAGACCCTGGGGTGGAGAAGCGCTTTCCTGCCCCCCTCCCCCAGGGTCGTGAACCAAGTCGGGACACGATCGAATGGAAAACGCCGTCGCCCTCGCCCAGAACCTGCAGCCCGCGGTGCCGCCCGCCGCGCTGCCGGCTGCGCCCACCTTCGTGGGCAACCTGGCCGCCATGCCGATGCCGCGCAAGGTGTGGCTGGGCGCGGCCGTGGCCGGCCTGATCGCGATCGTGGTTGCCCTGAGCCTGTGGTCCAGCCGCCCCGAATACAAGGTGCTGTACGCCAACCTGTCGGACAAGGACGGCGGCGCGATCATCGCCCAGCTGTCCACGATGAACGTGCCCTACAAGCATGCCGACGGGGGTGCGGCCATCCTGGTGCCGGCCGACCGCGTGCATGACGCCCGCCTGAAGCTGGCCTCTGCCGGCCTGCCCAAGGGCTCGACCGTGGGCTTCGAGCTGATGGACAACGCGCGCTTCGGCATCACGCAGTTCCAGGAGCGCCTGACCTTCCAGCGCGGCCTCGAAGGTGAGCTGACCCGCTCGATCGGCGCCCTGGCCGCGGTGCAGAGCGCCCGTGTCCACCTGGCCCTGCCCAACCAGAACGGTTTCTTCCGCGAACAGCAGAAGCCTTCCGCCTCGGTGCTGCTGCAGCTCCACCCCGGCCGCACGCTCGACCGCGCCCAGCTCGCCGGCATCGTGCACCTGGTGTCCAGCAGCGTGCCCGAGCTGTCGCCCAAGGCGGTGAGCATCGTGGACGGCAGTGGTGCCTTGCTGACCGAATCGCCCGATCACCCGTCCAACGGGCTTGATGCCCAGCAGCTCCAGTACGTGTCGCAGATCGAGTCGACCCTGACCCGCCGCATCAACGACATCCTCGAACCCGTGGTCGGCCGCGACAACCTGCGTGCCCAGGTGACCGCCGAGGTCGACTTCTCGCAGAGTGAATCGACCTCGGAGCAGTTCCGCCCCAACCAGGGCAACGAGCCGGCCACGGTGCGCAGCACGCAGCTGTCGGAATCGACGATGGCCAACAACAGCCTGCCCACTGGCGTGCCGGGCGCTGCCACCAACCAGCCACCCGTGCCGGCCACCGCCCCGATCAATGGCGCGGCCGCACCGCTGCAGGCCGCCGGCGGCTCCACCACCGGCAGCAGCAAGCGCGACGCGATCACGAACTACGAAGTCGACAAGACCGTGCGCGTGACCCGCAACGGCACCGGCACCATCAAGCGCCTGAGCGCCGCGGTGGTCGTCAACCACCGCACCCAGACCGACAACAAGGGCAAGACCACGACCGTGGCGCTGACGCCCGAGGAACTGCAGAAGCTCACCACGCTGGTGCGTGAATCGGTGGGCTTCAACCAGGAGCGTGGCGATTCGGTGCAGGTCATCAACGCACCGTTCAAGGTCGAGAAGATCGAGCCCGCACCGGAAATGCCGCTGTGGAAGCAGCCCGAGATGCTGGAGACCCTGCGCAACCTGGCGATCCCGGCGGCCCTGACGCTGCTGGCCCTGATCATCGTCTTCGGTGTGGTGCGCCCGGCCCTGCGTGCCGCCGCCCCGGTGCCGCCCGAGCCGCCCAAGCAGCTCGACGCCGTGGTCGATGGCACCGAAGTGCTGCCGCCTCTGGCCGGCGGCTCGGACAGCTCGCTGCCGCTGCTGTCGTCCACCGCCCCGAGCGAAAAGCTCGAAGCCGCCCGCCAGTTCGCCAAGGAAAACCCCGGCGCCGTGGCGAACATCGTCCGCGCCTGGGTGACCAAGGAAGCGGCCTGACACCCCCTACCGCCTGAGCATCGAGTCACCACCATGGACGAACAAGGACTGCAGGACTCCGCCATCCTCCTGATGTCGCTGGGCGAAGAGGAGGCCGCCGAGGTCTTCAAGCACCTGGCACCGAAGGAAGTGCAGCGCCTGGGCGAGACCATCGCCAAGATGAAGGTCATCCCGCGCGAACGTGTCGAGACGGTGCTCGCCCGCTTCACGACCGATGCCTCCGACCAGAGCATGCTCGTCAACGACACCGACGAGTACGTCAAGTCGGTGCTGCGCAAGGCGCTGGGCGACGACAAGGCCAATCTGCTGATCGACCGCATCCTGCAGGGCAGCGACGTCACCGGCATCGAAAGCCTGAAGTGGATGGACCCGTCGTCGGTGGCCGAGCTGCTGCGCAATGAGCACCCGCAGATCGTCGCAGCCATCCTGGTGCACCTGGACTACGACCAGAGCTCCGAGGTGCTCAAGCATTTCGTGGAGCGCCAGCGCAACGAGGTGATGATCCGCATCGCCACGCTCGACGGCATCCAGCCCTCGGCCCTGAAGGACCTGAACGAAGTGCTGAGCAAGGTGCTGGCCGGTGGCGACAAGCTGCGCAAGGC
>CBFGPV010000153.1:0-10143 GCA_965650765.1 uncultured Burkholderiales bacterium | reverse complement strand
CAAGTTTCCTTGACCCCCTCGGGGGGCGGGCGGGGCGCAGCCCGGCCCTGGGGGCGCTCACAAGGTGCCGGCCAGTGCCTGCTCGACCCATTCGCGCAGCGGCAAGCCCTGCGGGAAGAACATGCTGGCCGCAACGGCCGCAATCACGAGGCTGACGATGACCGGGCCGACCCACTTCAGGCGGCTGCCCAGCGCGGGTGTGCCAGCCGGTGCCGGCTTGCCGCCGCGCAGCACCGCGGCCATCACATGCTTGCGCAGCGTCAGGGCCGCAGCGGCCATCACCAGGGGCCCGATCACGAACAGGGCTTCCATCGGGTCGAGATACTGCCCGTCCCATGCCCCTTCGATGCCTGACAGGCCCATGCCCAGCAGGAACATGACCGGCACCAGCAGCACAAAACCGACGATGGTGGCAGCCACACGCTGGGTCGCAGCATCGGAGGCTGCCGTCTTGGCCGTGGCAGCCGATCCGGCGCGGCCCCGCGCCTGGGCGTGGCGATCACGCACCTGGGCCACAGCCGCGGCCACCGGGTGAGCCGCCGGCTGGGCCGACACCCGGGCAAGCGTGTCCTGCGCCGCTTTGGCGCCGGCCTTGAGGTCCGGAGGCAGCCCCTGGCCCAGACGCAGCCGCTGCTCCTGTTCACGCTGGATACGCTCGATCTCCTTGACGTAGTCCATGCTCAGCCCTGATGAGACGCGGCCGTATCGCCATTCGGCCGGGTGGCGCCGGCCTTGCGTGGTCCCCCTCGCCGCCAGTGCGCCAGCAGATGGTCAGGCAGTTGCGAAGGCTCACCAGGGCCGACGGCCTGGGCGGTGTAACCCTCGCGTCGCGGCAGCAGCCTGAGCCGCCGGGCCAGTTCGCTCGCGATCCTCTCGGCTTCAGCCAGCACCGACTCGCGCTGCAGTTCGACGCTCTGGCCCGGGCCCTTCAGGCTGAGGACGTAAAGCGTATGGGTGTCAAAGCGGGACTGCCCCTGCGCCCGGGCCTGCGGGCCGACGCGCACCTGGCGCCGCTCCACCACGACACTGTCGAACTCGTCCAGTGACCACCGCTGCCGCAGCCCCAGCCCGAGGAAGGACACCCGGCGGTTCACGCTGCGCCCGGCGGGATCGACCAGCACCTCATGCTCACGGCCACCGGTCCAGATGGCGGCGGCACAGGCCGCCCACACCGCCAGCCCCAGCAGTGACTCCATCCACCCCGGCGGCCAGGGCGTTGACAGGAAGGCCGTGGCGCTGACGCCCACCACCAGGGCCAGCCAGGCCAGTGCGCGTCCGGCCGGGCGGTGTTCGGAAACCATCATCGGTGCGTAGGGGGCATTCATGGCGCCTCCTGGAGGCTGTATGTTCAGGGTCATTTTGCGCGGAGCCGGGCCGCTCGCATAGGGGTTGTGCCGCCACAAACTGGGGGGATGTGCACGACACCACGACCGCGCCGACCAGGCGGCCGCCCGAACGTGCCACAATCGCCGCCCTTTTCCCGGGCCACGCCATGACCAACCGCCCCACCCACTGCGCCATCGACTTCGGAACCTCCAACTCGGCCATCGCCGTGCCGGCCGACGCTGCGACGGGCACGCGGCTCGTGCCGGTCGAGGGCGAGCACCTGACGATGCCCACGGCCGTCTTCTACTTCACCGAGCATGACGTGCCGCTGCCCGCAGGCGCCCCGCTGCCACGGGCCTTCGGCCGGGCTGCTGTGGCCGCCTATGTTGAGGCCCACGAAGGCCGCCTGATGCGATCGATGAAGAGCATCCTGGGGTCCAGCCTGGTCGAGCAGACGACCGACGTCGGCTCGGGCTACTCGGTGCGCTACCTTGACGTGATCACCTCCTACCTCGCCCACCTGAAGGAAAAGGCCGAAACCGCTGCAGGCGGCAGGCTTGACCAGGTCGTGCTGGGTCGGCCGGTGTTTTTCGTGGACGACGACCCGCAGCGGGACCGCCAGGCCCAGGCCAGCCTCGAAGCCGCGGCGCGGGACGTCGGGTTCACCGAGATTGCCTTCCAGTACGAGCCACTTGCCGCGGCCTTCGACTTCGAGGCGACGACCGAGCGTGAACAGCGGGTGCTGGTGGCCGACATCGGCGGCGGCACGTCGGACTTCTCGGTGGTGCGGGTGGGGCCGAAGCGCATGCACCGGCTCGATCGCCGCGAGGACATCCTGGCCAACCACGGCGTGCATGTCGCCGGCACCGATTTCGACCGCCGCATCGAGCTGGCGTGCATCCTGACCGAACTGGGGTTCAGGGCGCTCGGCCCGAGCGTGAATGGTGCCCCGGGGCGCGAGGTGCCGAGCGCGGTGTACTTCGACCTGGCCACCTGGCACCTGATCAACACGGTCTACAACCCGCAACGTGTGGCCGAACTGCGATCGATGGCCAGCTTCTATGCCGACCCGGCGCACCACCGCCGCCTGATGACCACCCTCACCGAACGCCTGGGCCACGATCTGGTCGGCCGCGCCGAGGCCGCGAAGATCGCGGTGGCGCAGGGAGGCACACATGTGATCGACCTGGGCTGGGTCGAACGGGGACTCAGCGTCACGCTGGACGAGGCCCAGGCCGAACGTGCGATGACCGACGACATCGAGCGCATCGTGGCCGCAGCCCGGCGCACCGTGGCCGACGCCGGTCTGCAACCGCAGGAAATCGACGCGCTCTACTTCACCGGCGGCTCGACCGGGTTGCGCCTGCTGACCGACCGGCTCGCCGCCGCGTTCGACACCGCGCGCCCGATGCGCGGCGATCGGCTGGCCAGCGTGGCCACCGGCCTGGGGCTGTACGCCACACGCCGCTTTGCGCCGCAAAGCGCGCAGGCAGCCTGAGCCCGTTGCGCCAGCCAGCCCGCCAGTCTCAGGTCGGGACCGGCACGACCACCGCAGCGACGTCCTGCGCCAGGACCTGATTGCGTGAGCGTTTGGCCAGGTACAGCCGACGATCGGCCGCTGACAGCAAGGCCTGCACGTCCGCACCGATGCCCTCCTCGCTGGAACAGGCCACCCCGGCGCTGACCGTCACCGGCATGCGACCGGCCCGGTGGGCCTGGGCCACGGCTGCGCGGGCGCGCTCGGCCACGGCCTGCGCATCGCCCAGGCCCGTGTCCTGCAGCACCAGCACGAATTCCTCGCCCCCGTAGCGGCCGAGCAGGTCCGAGTTGCGCAGACCGGATCGCACCAGTTCGGCAAAGTCCCGCAGGGCGCGGTCACCCGCCAGATGACCGAGTTCGTCGTTGACCCGCTTGAAATGGTCGAGGTCGAACATCACCACACTCAGCGGCCGACCACTGCGCCGCGCGCGATCGACCTGGTGCTGCATGTCGACGAGCAGGCCGCGGCGGTTGGCCGCGCCCGTCAAGGCGTCGGTGACCGACAGGCGCTGCAGCTCGCGCCGCATGCCCTCGTGCAGGCACAGCAGGAACCCGGCGGCTGCCGCAACATTGAGCACGATGCTGCCGACAACCAGCATGAACTGGCCCGCGAATGCCTCGAAGATGTGGCCCGCCCCCTGGAGCGCCCCGGTGGTCAGGCGCAACACACCGAGCCCGGCAGTCGCGCCAAGCGCCACCGCGATCACCCTCGCCCCGCTCGACTGGCGCAGATGCGGCCAGAGCCGCCGGATCATCATGCCCACGACCACCAGCCCCAGCGCCGTGAACAGCAACGCGCGCAAGGCAAAGGGCCACTCGGTCAGCGCAGCCAGCACAAAGGCCGCCCAGACGCCCGCCCCCACCGCCAGCGCCGCATGCGTCACGGGCCGCGCATGTGCCACCGGCGCGAACTGGGCGGACAGCGCGAGATAGCGCAACAGGTAGCCGCTCAGCAGCAGGCTGTTGGGCAGGACGATGGCCAGTGCCGGCCCGATGTCGTCGCGCACCACGTACAGCGTTCGGGCCACCGCGCAGACGAGTTCACTGACCGCCCAGAGCCTGGCGCCCGGCAGGGCGGCCCCGTCCGGACTGCGGCGAGACACCCAGACCACACAGGCCAGAGAAAAGCCGACCAGGGCGTCGGCGAACAACAGGGTGCGAATGTCGAGCAGATGCATATCACCTTGCAGTGAGCCACAAAACCGGGCACCAGGACGGTGCACTCACTGCCTGCCTGCGGCCGGCTTGACCGGCGTCAAGCCGCTGACGCACTGCCGTGGTGGCGGTACGTCGCACGGGAAGCCCGAAGGCGCACCCACCTTGTGCATCAGGCTTGCATACAAGATGGCACGACACTTGCTCACCACAAACTCACCATGCCTGCCGCCACCGACATCGCCACCCGCATCCTTGAAGCCATCCTGGCGCAGCGGCTCGCACCGGGCACGCGGCTGGCCGAACAGAAGCTGGCTTCGCTGTTCGACTGCAGCCGCACGCTGGTGCGTGAGGCACTGGTGCACCTGGCCGCCCGCGGTGTGGTCACCGTGAGCGCCCGGCGCGGCTGGTCAGTCGTCGAACCCTCGCTCGAAGAGGCACGCGAGGCCTTCGAGGCCCGGCGCGTGCTCGAGCTGGGCATGATCCGGCACCTGCGTCGAGCCTCGCCGCAGGCGGTCCAGGCGCTGAAGGAGCATGTGGCGCGCGAGCAGGCCGCGCTGGACGGCGATGACGTCGCCGCACGCAGCTTCCTGCTGGGCGACTTCCATGTGTGCCTGGCCGGGTGCATCGGCAACACGCTGCTGGCCGACACGCTGCGTGACTTCACGGCACGCACCACGCTGATCGCGATGCTCTACCAGACCTCGCACGATGCCCGCCAGTCGTGTGCCGACCATGGTCGCATCGTGAGCGCGCTGGAGGCCGGCGACACGGCCCTGGCCGAGCAATTGATGGCCGAGCACCTCGAGCAGGTGCAGGCCGGGCTGCGCATGCAGGCCGGTGGCCCCGACCCGCTGGCACGCCTGCGCGCCGCACTCGCCCCGATCCGACCCGCCCGCGACCAGCCGGCCGCGGGCCGCCAGGAAACCCCGCCCCCCACGCCGGACCGACCGCCCGGCACCACCCACCTTGGAGAAGTCTCATGAAATTCGCTCGACTGATCTGCGTCGCTGCCACGGCCCTGCTGGCGCAGGGCGCCGCCCTCGCCCAGACGGCCCTGGACGACATCACGAAAAACCGCACGATCAAGATCGCGGTGCCGACCGACTTCCCGCCCTATGGCTTCGTGGGCACCGACCTCAAGCCGCAGGGGCTGGACGTCGACATGGCCGGCTACATCGCCACCAAGCTGGGTGTGAAGATCGAGCTGGTGCCGGTGACCAGCGCCAACCGCATTCCCTACCTCCAGACCCGCAAGGCCGACCTGGTGATCTCGACCCTGGGCAAGAACCCCGAGCGAGAGAAGGTGATCGACTTCACCGCGGCCTATTCGCCCTTCTATCAGGCGGTGTTCGGCCCGAAATCGGTGGCCGTCAAGGGCCCGGCCGACCTGGCCGGCAAGTCCATTGCCGTCACCCGCGGCGCCATCGAGGACATGGAGCTGACCCGCATCGCCCCCGGCGGCGCCGACATCAAGCGCTTCGAGGACAACAACACCACCGTCTCGGCCTTCGTGTCGGGCCAGGTCCAGCTGCTGGCCACCGGCGCCTCGGTGGCCGGCAACATGATGGTCAAGAACCCGCAACTGGGTGCCGAGTACAAGTTCGTCCTCAAGGATTCGCCGAATTTCATCGGCGTGGCCAAGGGCGAGGACCCGCTGCGCACCAAGGTCAACGAGATCATCGCCGAGGCGAAGAAGTCCGGTGACCTCGACCGCATGGCGATGAAGTGGCTCGGCCGCCCGGCCGGTGACCTGCCGCAGTGACGGACCGACCCTGACACCGCACCCGGGCGCTCACCATGCTCATCGATCTGGACTTCATGGCGGTGCTGTCGCAGTGGCCGCTGCTGCTCAAGGGGGCCCTGGTCACGCTGGCGCTGACGGCCGTCTCGGCCGTGCTGGGCCTGGGGCTGGGCACTGCGTGTGCCTGGGCCCGCTCGCAGGGCCCGGCGTGGCTGGGCGCACTGGCCGGCGCGTATGTGGAGGTCATCCGCAACACGCCGTTCATCGTGCAGTTGTTCTTCATCTTTTTCGGTCTGCCCAGCGCCGGCGTGAAGCTTTCGCCCGAGGCCGCCTCGCTGATCGCCATGGTGATCAACCTCGGCGCCTACGCGACCGAGATCGTGCGCGCCGGCATCGAGGCCACGCCGCGCGGCCAGATCGAAGCCGCACAGAGCCTGGCGCTGAACCGCTGGCAGGTGTTCTCACGGGTGGTGCTGCCCCCGGCCTTCAAGCGGGTGTGGCCGGCCACGGTGAGCCAGATCATCATCGTGATGCTGGGCTCGGCCGTGTGCGGCCAGATCTCGACCGAGGAGCTCTTTTATGCAGCCAACCTCATCCAGAGCCGCAACTTCCGCGGATTCGAGTCCTTCATCGTCGCCACGGCGATCTACCTGGCGCTGGCTGCCGGCGTGCGCTACACGCTGAACTGGGCCGGGCCGCGCTTCTTCTTCAACAGGTGAGCCATGGTCGATTTCAGCTTGTGGGACATCCTGCGCAACCTGCTGCTGGCAGCCCGCTGGACCGTGGTGTTGTCGCTGATCGCCTTCGCCGGCGGCGCGGTCGTGGGATTGGCGCTGCTGGTGGCGCGCATCGCGCGATGGCGCGGCGCGCAGACCGCGGTGGCCGCCTATGTCCAGGTGTTCCAGGGCACGCCGCTGCTGATGCAGCTGTTCCTGGCGTACTTCGGCATCGGCCTGTTCGGCATCGACGTCTCGCCCTGGGTGGCGGCCAGCCTGGCGCTGACGCTCTACACCAGCGCCTACCTCACCGAGATCTGGCGGGGCTGCGTGGACGCCGTGCCCAAGGGCCAGTGGGAGGCCGCACGCAGCCTCGCGATGAACCTCGGCGAGCAACTGCGCCACGTGATCCTGCCTCAGGCGCTGCGCCTGGCTGTCCCGCCCACGGTGGGCTTTCTCGTGCAGGTGATCAAGGGCACGGCGCTGGCCTCGGTGATCGGCTTCGTCGAGCTGACCAAGGCCGGCACGATGATCACCAACGCCACCTTCAAGCCCTTTGTCGTCTACAGCTGCGTCGCACTGATGTACTTCGCGCTGTGCTACCCCATCTCGGCCTGGGCCCGGACCCTCGAAAGGAAACTCCATGTCAAGCGTTGACAGCACGGCATTGGCCGAGCGTGCGGCTGAACCCACGGCGTCGGCCACCCCCTCGCCCGTCGTGCATATCCAGGGCTTGCGCAAGCGCTTCGGCCCGAACGAGGTGCTCAAGGGCATCGACCTGGACGTGCAGCCCGGCGAAGTGATCGCCATCATCGGCAAGAGCGGGTCGGGCAAGAGCACCTTGCTGCGCTGCGTGAACGGGCTCGAGACCTTTGACGAAGGCCGGCTCACGGTGGACGGCCAGCCGCTCGTGCACGGCGATGCCCAGGCGATGCGCGCGCTGCGCCAGCGCGTGGGCATGATCTTCCAGAGCTTCAACCTGTTTCCGCACCTCAGCGTGGGCCGCAACATCATGCTGGCGCCCACCCTGGTGAAGGGGCGCGATGCCGCCACGATGAACGAGCAGGCCCGGCGCCTGCTGGCCCGTGTGGGCCTGGCCGACAAGTTCGATGCCTACCCCGATCAGCTTTCCGGCGGCCAGCAGCAGCGCGTGGCGATTGCGCGTGCACTGGCGATGGAGCCCGCCGTGCTGCTGTGCGACGAGATCACGTCCGCCCTGGACCCCGAACTCGTCGGCGAGGTGCTGCGCGTGGTCGAATCACTCGCCGCCGAAGGCATGACGCTGCTGATGGTCACCCACGAGATGAACTTCGCGCGCAAGGTCGCCGATCGTGTGGTGTTCATGCATGCCGGGCGCATCCACGAGGCCGGGCCGCCGCAGCAACTTTTCAGCGACCCGCGCACCCCGGAGCTGCAGCAGTTCCTGTCCGCGCTCAAGGACTGAGAAGGTGTGAACGAACCCGCCTTGCCGGGGCCACGACCGCAAGAATCATCCGTTTGCCCGTTCTATGCTGCGCACCTGAGCTGACAGGAGAGCGCACATGAAGATCCTCACCCAGCGCGACGCCTTGCACATCATCGGCATCGAGTTGCGCACCCGAAATCTCGACGCGGCCCGCACCATCCCGCCTTTCTGGCAGCGAGTGCACGCGGACCGCGTGCTGGAGCAGTTGTCCGGCCGGCTGTCCGGCGACGTCTACGCCGTCTACACCCACTTCGAGCATGCCGGCGTCAATAACGAAGGCCTCTACTCGCTGGTGATCGGGGCGGCCATGCCGGCCCAGGCCGAGGTGCCCCCCGGCATGGTGCGTGTGGTGGCCCCTGCCGGGCGGCGGGCCGTGTTCGAGGTGGCGCCTGCCCGGCCGGATCGGGTCGGTGCCGCCTGGGCCAGGATCTGGGAGCACAGTGAACTGCCCAAGTCGTACGTGGCCGACTATGAACGGTATGGGCCCGACGGTCAGATCGACATCTGGATCGGCCTGCACCCCGCCGGAGCCTGACGATGGGCAAGCGCCGCGGCTGGGCCGACTACCACGGCCGCCTGGCCAGGGTGATGGCCCACGTGCATGATCATCTGGCCGAACCGCTGGACCTGGACCGGCTCGCCGATCTGGCGCATCTGTCCCCCTGGCACTGGCACCGCATCTGGCATGCGATGTATGGTGAAACCCTGGCCGACACCGTGCGCCGACTGCGCATGCATCGCGCCAGCGGCCTGCTCGCGCACTCGACACTCCCGGTGGCCGACGTGGCGCGACGCTGCGGCTATCCCAACGCACAGTCGTTCGCGCGGGCCTTCCGCGACCACCACGGCCTGCTGCCCACCGCCTACCGGCGAGAAGGCAGCCATCGGCAGTTCGACGACAGCCGCCCACCGGCACCGCCGGGCGGCGCGGCGTGGGACGTGCAGATCCGCAACGAACCACGCGTGCGCCTTGCCGGACTGGACCATCGAGGCAGCTACATGGACATCGGCCGGGCGTTCGAGACGGCGTTCGTCCACATGCATGCCGCAGGCCTGGTCACGCCCCACACCCGCTGGCTTGCGGTGTACTTCGACGACCCGTTCGCCGTGCCCGCGGCCCAGCTGGCGTCACGCGCCGGGCTGTCCCTGCCGCCCGGGTCAGTTGCGCCGGCCGGTCTGGTCGAATTCGAACTGGGGGGTACACGCTGCGCCGTGCTGCGGCATCGCGGTCCGTACGCTGACATGCGCTCGGCCTATCGCTGGCTGTATGGGCGATGGCTGCCGGCCACGGGCCACGAACTGGCAGACCAGCCCGTGTTCGAGGTCTACCTCAACAACCCGAGGGACACCGCGCCCGCTGACCTGCTGACGGACATCTGCCTGCCCCTGGCCTGAGGGCGCCGCGCGACCGCAATGGGCTCAGCGGGGCGCCGGCAGCAGCTTGAGACCGAGCCATGCAGCAACGATCACCGCAATGACCGGCACGCTGATCGCCGACGGCACAAAAAATACCGACGCCAGCAGGGCCGCACCGCCAGCGGCCTCGACCACCGCGCCGCCCACGAACATGAGCACGCCCATCATCAGCCAGCGACGCATGTAGGTCGGCAACCAGCGCGCCTGTTCCCGGTTGTGGCGCCAGGCGGCGGCCCGCTCGAACAGCGAGCCGTGCGCCACGTCGCGGAACAGCCAGGCAAAGAACCAGTATCGGTACAGCAGTGTGCGCAGCCGCGGACCCTGCAGCCCGTCTGCCACCGACAGTGATTCGCTCATGATGCACCTCCATGGGGCGTCGCCACTGACTCAAGGTCTGCAGGCTCCATGGTGATCCGCCGCAAGCCGGCCGGTCCATCGATGAACACCCTGAATCACCGTGTGCTTTCGACCCATGGCACCATGGTGACCGAGCCCAAGGATTCAAGCAACATGCAAGTCAAGGTCCACCACCGCCCCGAGGCCACTCGCTTCGAGGCCCTCGTCGACGGCCACCTCAGCGTGGCCGATTACCACGTCCAGGACGGGGTGATGCACATGACCCACACCGGAGTGCCTGCGGCACTTCAGGGGCGCGGCATTGCCGCCGCGCTGGTGGCCGAGGCACTGTCACACGCCCGCACCCAGGGGCTCAAGGTCAACCCGGTGTGCTCCTATGTGCGCGTCTACATGAACCGGCACCCCGAAACCCAGGACCTGCTGGG
>CBFGPV010000152.1:0-10225 GCA_965650765.1 uncultured Burkholderiales bacterium | reverse complement strand
CACGGCATCCTGCTGATCCTCGACGAAGTGATGTGCGGCATGGGCCGCACCGGCACGCTGCATGCCTGCGAACAGGAAGCGGTGGTGCCGGACCTGCTCACCATTGCCAAGGGGCTGGGTGGCGGCTACCAGCCCATCGGTGCGGTGCTGGCTCAGCGTCACATCGTCGACGCCTTCGAGCAGGGCAGCGGTCTGTTCCAGCACGGCCATACCTACATCGGCCACCCGGTGGCCTGCGCGGCGGCGCTGGCGGTGCAGCAGGTGATCCGGCGCGATGGACTGCTGGCGCGGGTGCGTGATCTGGGCGAGGCACTGCAGGCCCGGCTGGTGCAGGCCTTTGGCGACCATCCCCACGTCGGTGACATCCGCGGGCGCGGCCTGTTCCGGGCGATCGAACTGGTGCGTGATCGCCCGTCCCGCGAGCCTTTCGACCCGGCATTGAAGTTGCATGCCCGCATCAAGCGCGAGGCCATGGCTCAGGGCCTGATGGTCTATCCGATGGGCGGGACGATCGATGGCCGGCGTGGGGACCACGTGCTGCTGGCGCCGCCCTTCATTGCCAACGAGTCCGACCTGGACGCCATCGTCGAGCGCCTGCAGCGCGCGCTGACGGCCGCCCTGGCCAGTACGGGCATGTGACCCTGGAGCTGCCGATGACATCCCCTGCCCACCCGAGCGATGCGATGGCCGTGCTGCCGGCCTGGCAGCCGGTCCCCATCGGCGTGGCACCCAACGGTGCCCGACGCATGCCGACCGACCACGAGGCGCTGCCGATCACGCCGACGCAGCTCGCGCTGTGTGCGCGGCAGTGCGTGGAGGCCGGCGCGACCTGGTTCCACGTGCATGTGCGTGACGACCAGGGGGCGCACTCGCTGGACCCGGGCCGCTACCGCGAGGCGTTCGCCGCCATCCACGAGGCGGTGGGCGAGGCCCTGGTGCTTCAGATGACCACCGAGGCGGTGGGCCGCTACACCCCGGCCCAGCAGATGGCCGCGGTACGGGCCCTTCAGCCGCAGGCGGTGTCACTGGCGGTGCGCGAGCTGTTTGCCGACGAGGCCGGGCTGGCCGATGCACTGGCCTTCTGGCATGAACTCCGGGAGGCCGGCACCGCGATGCAGTTCATCGTCTACGACACCGATGACCTGCGCCGGCTGGTCGCGCTGCACCAGCGGCCTGGGGGTTTTCAAGGGTGTCCGGAAGTCCTGATGGTGCTAGGGTCCTATGCATCCCGCAAGGCGGGCCATCCACGCGACCTGCTGCCCCTGCTGGGGCAGCTTCCAGCGTCGTGGCGATGGTCGGCCTGTGCCTTCGGAGCGTCGGAACTGGCCTGCCTGGTTGCCTGCGCCTCGCTGGGCGGCGGGGTGCGCGTTGGCTTCGAGAACAACGTCTGGCGGCCCGACGGGCAGCCGGCGCAGGACAACGCCGAGCTGGTACGGCAGGTTGCCGGCACGCTCGATGCCCTGGGCATTCCCCGGGCCTCGGCCGCCGTGACCCGCGAGCGGTTCTTCGGGGCACCGGCCCTGCAGGCCCAACGATGATCGTCAACACCCACAGGAGGTCGAAGTGAAGCAAGCCCTGAACGTTTCCATTCTGCGCCGTGCGCTGGCCGGCGCCGCACTTGTGTCCATGGCCTTGCCGTGGGGCTCGGCAGTGGCCCAGCAGAAGTTCGTCACGATCGGCACCGGTGGCGTGACCGGCGTGTACTACGCAGCCGGCGGCGCCATCTGCCGCCTGGTCAACAAGGACCGCGCACAGCACGGCATCCGCTGCTCGGTCGAATCGACCGGCGGCTCGGTGTTCAACGTCAACACCATCAAGGCCGGCGAGCTGGACCTGGGCGTGTCGCAGAGCGACGTGCAGTACAACGCCGCCAAGGGCGAGGGCCAGTTCAAGGCGGCCGGCGCCTTCGGTGACCTGCGTGCGGTGTTTTCGCTGCACCCCGAGCCTTTCACCGTGCTCTCCCGCAAGGAAGCCAACATCGGCAAGTTCGACGACCTCAAGGGCAAGCGTTTCAATGTGGGCAATCCGGGTTCTGGCACCCGGGCCTCGATGGAGGAGCTGCTGGGCGCCATGGGCTGGAAGCTCAGCGACTTCTCGCTGGCGTCCGAGCTGAAGGCCGACGAACACGGCCCGGCACTGTGTGACGGCAAGATCGATGGCTTCTTCTACGGTGTGGGGCACCCGTCGGCCAACATCCAGGACCCGACCACCACCTGCGGCGCCAAGCTGGTGTCGATCACCGGCCCGGCCGTGGACAAGCTGGTGAAGGAAAAGCCCTTCTACGCCTATGCCACCATCCCGGGCGGGCTGTATCCGAACAACCCGCAACCCACCCAGACCTACGGCGTGCTGGCCACCATGGTCACCTCGTCGAAGGTGCCGGCCGACACCGTCTACCAGATCGTCAAGTCGGTGTTCGAGAACTTCGAGGACTTCAAGAAGCTGCACCCGGCACTGGCCAACCTCAAGCCCGAGAACATGGTCAAGGACGGCCTGTCGGCGCCGCTGCATGACGGTGCGATGCGCTACTACAAGGAAAAGGGCTGGGTGAAGTAAACCCCGCCATCCCGGACGTCGCGGATGTCGCGGATGTCGCGCAAGCGGCGGGTGCACCCCCCGCTGCGCGACACTCGTCCTGATCAACCGGGGCGAGGATGGCGCACCGGCGCCACCCCCCGCGGCCTGCGGGGCAAGGGCAGGGTCGGCGCGCTCGCCGACCGGCAGGCCCGCAGCCCATCGAGAACCACAACAACCCGAGGCTGTTCATGAGCGACATCGACAAGGCCAGTGCCGAGCTGCAGCAGCTCGTCGCCGAAACCGACACCGGAGCCCGCAGTGCGGGCGGTGTGGGCGGTACGGTGCTGTTTGGCGTGGCCATCCTGTGGGCGCTGTTCCAGCTCTGGTATGCGTCGCCCCTGCCGTTCACCTTCGGCGTGGGCATCCTGAACGATACCGAGGCCCGTGCCCTGCACCTCGGGCTGGCGCTGTTCCTGGCCTATCTGGCCTACCCGGCCACCCGGCGCTCGGCGCGCGACCGCATCGCGCCGCTCGACTGGGCGCTCGCGCTGGCCGCCGCATTCTGCGGCGCCTACCTGCTGCTGTTCTACCGCGAGATCGCCACCCGGCCCGGCCAGCCCACGACGATGGACATCGTCACCGCCACCGTGGGCATGGTGCTGCTGCTCGAAGCCACCCGGCGGGCCGTGGGCCTGCCGATGACCATCCTGGCGATGATCTTCCTCGCCTACACCTTCCTCGGGCCCTGGCTGCCCGACGTGATCGCGCACAAGGGCGCCTCGCTGCAGCGTCTGGCCTCGCACATGTGGCTCACCACCGAAGGGGTCTACGGCGTGGCCCTGGGGGTGTCGGTCGCCTTCATCTACATCTTCGTGCTGTTCGGCTCGCTGCTCGACCGGGCCGGCGCCGGCAACTACATGATGCAGGTGTCGTTTGCGATGCTGGGTCACCTGCGCGGCGGGCCGGCCAAGGTGGCGGTGGTGTCGTCCGGGCTCAACGGCCTGATTTCGGGTTCATCGGTGTCGAACGTCGTGTCCGGCGGCATCTTCACCATCCCGCTGATGAAAAAGGCCGGCTACGGCGGCGTGAAGGCCGGTGCCATCGAAACGGCCTCGTCGGTCAACGGCCAGATCATGCCGCCGGTGATGGGGGCCGCGGCCTTCCTGATGGTCGAGTACGTGGGGATCCCGTACTCCGAGATCGTGCGCCACGCCTTCCTGCCGGCGATGATCTCCTACATCGCGCTGTTCTACATCGTTCACCTCGAGGCCTTGCGGCTGGGCATGGAGCCGATGGCCCAGGCCCGTGTGAAGACCTTCTCGCAGCGGGTGACCGGCTGGGGTCTGGGGCTGTCGGGCAGCATCGTCGTGTGCAGCCTGATCTACTGGGTGGCGGTGG
Organism: uncultured Burkholderiales bacterium; assembly: GCA_965650765.1. Classification (GTDB taxonomy): domain Bacteria; phylum Pseudomonadota; class Gammaproteobacteria; order Burkholderiales; family Burkholderiaceae_C; genus Caldimonas. The sequence goes on along the minus strand of CBFGPV010000152.1, from coordinate 6,310 downwards.
GCGCCAAGAACGCATTCGGTGCCGCCGCACCGTGGGTGCTCGCTGCGCTGCTGGCGGGTCTGTACGTGTGGCTGGTGCGCGTGGCCAGCCGCTACCCCGACCTGCCCGAGGACATCGACGTCGACAATCCCGTGCTGCCACCCACGTGGCCCACGGTGCGCGCCGGCCTGCACTTCCTGATCCCCATCGGCGTGCTGATCTGGTGCCTGATGGTCGAGGAGCTGTCGCCGGCGCTGTCGGCCTTCTGGGCCACGGCCACGCTGATCGGCCTGATGCTCACGCAGCGCCCGCTCACGCGCTGGTTCCGCAATGAAGGTGCACTCGGCCAGGCCCTGGTGCAAGGCGGCCGCGAGGTCGTCCAGGCCCTGAACGACGGCAGCCGCAACATGATCGGCATCGGCATTGCCACGGCCACCGCGGGGGTCATCGTGGGCGGCATCACGCTGACCGGGCTGGGTCTGCGCATGACCGACTTTGTCGAGGTCGTGTCGCAGGGCAACGTGATCATCATGCTGCTGTTCACTGCCTTCGTGTGCCTGGTGCTCGGGCTGGGTGTGCCGACCACCGCCAACTACATCCTGGTGGCCTCGCTGATGGCGCCGGTGATCGTCGAGCTGGGCGCGCAGTCGGGTCTGGTGATCCCGCTGATCGCGGTGCATCTGTTCGTCTTCTATTACGGGATCATGGGCGACATCACCCCCCCGGTCGGACTGGCCTCGTTTGCCGCCGCGGCCATCTCGGGTGAAGACGCGATCAAGACCGGCATCCAGGGTTCGGTCTATGCCCTGCGCACCGTGGTGCTGCCCTTCGTGTTCATCTTCAATCCGGCCCTGCTGATGATCGACGTGCACGGCTGGTGGGAGGTGGCGCTGGTCGGCGTGGCCTCCACCATCGCCTCGCTGGCCTTTGCTGCAGCCAGCCTGGGGTGGATGCGCATCAAGTGCACCTGGTGGGAGATCGTCCTGCTGCTGGTGGGCACCTTCGCGCTGTTCCGTCCCGACTGGTTCATGGACAAGCTCTATGCCCCCTACCAGGATGCGCCCGCGAAGGAGATCTTCAACGTGGCCGGCAAGCTGGGCGAGAAGGACCGCCTGGTGCTGTTGATCCAGGGCCAGAACATCGAGGGCGACGACAAGACCAAGACGGTGGCGGTGCAGCTCGATGCGCCGGGCGACGGCCGCAAGCGGCTGCAGGAGGCCGGCCTGACGGTGGTGGCGCTGGGCGACTCGGTGCAGATCGCCAACGTGCGTTTTGGCAGCCGTGCGCGCAAGAGCGGCTTCGAGCCGGGCTGGGATGTGGCGGCGGTGAAGGTGCCCACCGACCGGCCGTCGCAGCACTGGGTCTACCTGCCTGCGCTGGCGCTGCTGGCCTTCGTCTGGTTCGGTCAGAAGGTGCGGGAGCGGCGCATCCGGCGCTGAAGCCGCGGGAGCGGCGCATCCTGCGCTCAATCCGCGGGCATCGGCCCCGCGGCCCCGTTGGGCTCAGGTGCGCCACACCCTCGGCGGCGTGGCGGGCCGGCCCAGCACCTCCGGGCGCCAGGCCGTCCACAGGGCCGTGAAAAGCTGTTGCAGCGGCTCGGTGCGCGACGACAGCGTGCGCACCACGACACACTGCTCATGCGTGCTGGTGGCGCCCGACGTGGCGGCGAGTTGCGAGCCGGCGATGTGGTCACGGGCCAGATCCAGCAGCCTGGTGCGCAGACCGGCGTCGAGCGCCGAGCCTGCAGCAGCCCACAGCGTGCCCAGCACCGGGCGGCCGTCAAAGCCCAGCGGGCTGGCCAGCAGCCGGGCGGTCAGCGCGTCGGCCGCATCAAGCACCCCGCGCTCCAGCCACACGCCCGGCAGCTCAAGCTGCTGCTCGAACCGGCCGGCGTCGAAGGGCGCACCGGATGCCGGCAGGCCCAGCGCCAGCATGTCCCAGCCGAGCATCAGCGCACCCGGTGCCAGCTCGAAGCGCATGCGGTTCACGCTGTTCGTGCCGCTGAAGGCGATGGTCTCCAGTGGCAGCCACTCCAGCTGCCCTTGTGGCGCCACCCGCGCCACCAGCGACTGCGTGGCCTGTTCCCCGGCACTGCGGTAAAAGCGCGTCGCCCCCGGGGTGGTGATGAGGGCGTGGGCGCCCTCGTCCACACGCACATCGATGTCGAGCCGGTCGCCCCCCACCACACCGCCCGGCGGGTGCACCAGCACGTTGTGGCACACCTGCGGGCCTTCGGGGAACAGGCTGGCCAGCACCCGCAGCGGCCCGTCATGCCGGTCCAGCACCACCGTGCGCCCTGCGTCGTGGCGGTAGTGAAGATCAAGGTGACCGTGCCAGCCCATGGGTGTCCTGCGTGTGGAAAGTTGGGGAGGGCGCCAGTGTAGGGCAGGGGGCTGGCGGCGCCTGGGCCCGACGGCGCCGCGAAGGCCTGCAGTGCCGCCGCGAACCGGTTTCAGAATATGGACCGCCCGCCGAGGGTGGTCATTGTTTCCAGGGCCTGCGTGCCGGCCACGGAGTTGCCGCGTTCGTCCAGGCGTGGTGACCACACGCAGATGCCGCACTCGCCCGGCATGACCGCCACGATCCCGCCGCCCACACCGCTCTTGGCGGGCAGGCCGACACGAAACGCAAAATCGCCCGCGGCGTCATAGGTGCCGCAGGTCAGCAGCAAGGCGTTCAGCCGTTTGGTCATGCTCGCACTGAGTACCCGCTCGCCTGTCCACGGGTTCACACCGCCGTGAGCCAGGAAGGCCACCGCACGGGCCAGTTCATCGCAGTTCATCTCGATGGCGCAATAGCGGCAGTACGCATCGAGCACGGTGTCGACGTCGTTCTTCAGGTTGCCGAAGCTTTTCATGAAGTGCGCCATCGCGGCATTGCGGTGTGAATGCTGCCGCTCCGAGCGCGCCACACGTGCGTCATAGTTGATCACGCGCACGCCCGACAGCCGCTGCATGAACTCGGCCACCGCGTTTTCAGGCACCGCATGGCGCGAGCACAGGACGTCGGTGACCACCAGTGCACCGGCATTGATGAACGGGTTGCGCGGGATGCCGCTTTCGCTCTCGAGCTGCACGAGCGAGTTGAAGGCCGTGCCCGACGGCTCTCGCCCGACACGCCGCCAGAGCTCGTCGCCTTCGGTCTGCAAGGCCAGCACCAGGGCAAAGAGCTTCGAGATGCTCTGGATCGAAAACCGCTCATGCACGTCGCCGACCGAATGGCTTTGCCCATCGAGCGTGACGATGGCCATGCCGAACCGGTCGGGCGCGACACGCGCCAGTTCGGGGATGTAGTCGGCGACCTTGCCGCTGTCGCGCACGGGCACGATGGCGGCCTGGATCTGTTCGAGGATCTTGAGGTAGTCCATGCGATGGAGGTTTGCCGGTTGCATGCTGAGCGGCACGTGACATCGCTGTCGGCCTGCCGCCCCAGGCTCACCGTGCCCAGAAGCTTCGGTGCAGCGCCGCGATCTCGTCTTCGACCTCGGCCACCGGGCCGAACACGCGCACCGGTTTCTGGCCGCGGGCGAAGACCTCGCGGCAGGGCAGGTTCATGGTCGGGTTCTCTTCGTGGTTGCCGGTCAGGGTCAGCAGGCGGTGTTCGGTCATGCCATAGACGACACGACCGATGTGGGCCCAGTACTGGGTGCCGGCACACATGCAGCAGGGCTCGACCGTGGTGTAGAGCGTCGATTGCCAGAGCACCTCGCTCGGATGGTTCAGCACGGCGGTGCGTGCGAGGACCGCCTCGGCATGGTTCACGCTGTCGACGTTGCCCTGTTCGGCCAGCAAGGTGACGTGGTCCGGGCCGACCAGGATGGCGCCGAACGGGTGGCGGCCCATGGCCATGGCGCGCCGTGCGACCTCGTTGGCGTGGCGCAGGTGGCGCACGATCTGCTCGGGCGTGGGGTCGGGGTTGAGGAAGTCCGTCGTCATGGGGGTGGGCCTCAGGCCCCGGTGGACGGCGCGCCCGGCATCACGTCCGCTCGGGCGTGCAGGTAGGCTGCGGCACGACGCTTGGCGTCGATGTCGGCGTACACCCGCCGGGCCTGCGCCTCGTCGATCTGGAGGGCTGCGGCCAGGTCGGCGGCCGGGCGGTCGTGCTCGCGGGCCCAGAGTGCCAGGTCCATCTGCGCGTAGGGCAGGGCGAAGTAGAACTCGTCCTGGCCCTGGGGCAGGCTGTAGGTGTCGGTGGTGGGCACCGCACTGCAGATGTCGTCGGGCAGGCCCAGGTGGCGGGCCATCGCATAGACCTGGGTCTTGTAGAGGTGGGCGATCGGCTTGAGGTCGGCCGAGCCGTCGCCGTTCTTCACGAAAAAGCCCTGGTCGTACTCAAGCCGGTTGGGTGTGCCGATCACGGCGAAGTTCAGCCGGTCGGCGTGGTAGTACTCCAGCGTCTTGCGCAGGCGTTGCTTGTGGTTGGTGGCGGCCACGATCTGCAGGTACTCGCGCAGCGGCAGGCGGGCTTCGTGCAACGTGCCCTGCGGGTCGCGCACGACCAGCTTGAAGTAGTTGATGCCGCCTTCCAGGCCGCCGGCGATCACGATCTTGTTGGCCCAGCCTTCGCCGTAGTCGGCAAACACCTTGCGGATCGCGCTGTCGCGCTCGCGGTAGCAGCCGATGGCCTCCAGGGCCGGTGCGATGTCGTGCAGTTCGTGCTCGATGCCCAGGTGCTCGGCCAGCAGCCGGCCGCGCCGCGTGGAGTTGCCGCTGGAGTCGCGCTCGGGCAGCAGCAGCCCGAACACCTTGGACGCACCGACCGCACGCACGGCCAGTGCAGCACACACCGAGCTGTCGATGCCGCCCGACATCGCGATCACCAGGCCGCGCCTGCGCAGGCGTTGCGACAGGCTCTCGCGCATCCAAGCAGCGATCCGGTCGGCCTCGGCCTCCAGGTCCAGGGCCAGCACCGAGGCGTCGAAGGGCGCGTTCATTGCGCCTGCCCGGCCGGGGCCTGACCCAGCTTGCGGCCCAGGTAGGCCGCCACGGCGTCGAGGCTGTCCAGGTTCTCCGGGATCATCTCGTCGTCGCTGACCGAGATCGCGTAGGTCTCTTCGAGGTGGGCGATCAGCTCGAGGAAGCCGGTGGAGTCGAGGATCTGCGCTTCCATGAAGGAAGCATCGTCGGCAAACGCCGCACTGGCGCCGGACAGCATGAAGTTGTCCTGGATGAACTGTCGAACCTGCGTCTTGTAGCTGTCCATGGGGTCTTGCCTGTGGCCTGAAAGATGGATCGGGGTGGAATGGGGCGTGCGCGGCGCGTCAGCGCAGCGCGCTCCTGCGGATTTTGCCGGTGTCGGTCTTGGGCAGTTCGGTCACGAACTCGACCACCTTGGGCACCATGTAGCTCTCCAGGTGGGCCATGCAGTGGCGGGTCACGTCGCGGTCGCTGAGCTGGGCGTCGTCGCGCAGCACCACCAGCGCCTTGACGGCCTGGCCGAGCAGTTCGTCGGGCACACCGAGCACCGCACACTCGAGCACGGCGTCGAGCTGCACGATGACCTCCTCGACCTCGCGCGGGCTGACCTTCTCGCCGCGGGACTTGATGATGTCGTCCTGCCGCGCCTCGAAGTAGAGATAGCCGTCGGCATCGGTGTGGAAGACGTCGCCGGTGTGCAGCGCCAGTTGCCCGGTCACCGGGTCGCGGCGCAGCTTGCGGGCGGTTTCCTCGGGCCGCTCCCAGTAGCCCAGCATCACGTGCGGGCCCTGCACCACCAGCTCGCCGCGGGCGTTGGGCGGCGCATCGGGCAGGCGGTGCCCGTGCTCGTCGATGAGCCACCAGGTCTGGCCCGGCAGGCCACGCCCCACGCTGCCGGGGCGGGTGGCCAGCTCGTGCGGCGGCAGATAGCTGATGCGGGTGCACTCGGTCTGCCCGTACATCGCAAAGATCCGGGCGTCGGGCAGCCACGCGTGCAGCCGCTCGATCACGGCGGGCGGCAGCGCGGCGGCGGCGTTGGTCAGGACGCGCAGCGACGACAGGTCATGCCGCGTGCGGTCCTTCAGCGCCGTGAGCATCGCGTACATCGTGGGCACACCGGGGAACACGGTGCCCCGCTCTCGCACCAGGGTGTCGAGCACCTTCACCGGGAAGGCGAAGTTGCGCTCGAGCACCAGCGTGGCGCCGCTGACCATGCTGAGCAGCAACTGGGTCAGGCCATAGTTGAAGCTCAGCGGCAGCGCGCTGACGATCACGTCACGTGCGTCGAGCCCGAGGTAGGACTGGATCGCGGCCGTGGCATGCAGCAGGTTGCCGTGAGACAGCATCACGCCCTTGGGTAGGCCGGTGGTGCCGGAGGTGTGGCTGATCAGCGCGAGGGTGTGGTCGTCGATGGC
>CBFGPV010000151.1:0-10405 GCA_965650765.1 uncultured Burkholderiales bacterium | reverse complement strand
CCCTTCCCGCCCGGACCGAGCAGCGCAAGGGAGTTTCCGTGCCAACGGAAACCGAGCACTCGGGGGTGGCCTTTTCTTTGGTCCCTTTATTTTGGCCACGCAAAAGAAAGGGACTCGCCCGCCGGGGCGAACTCCCGGCTCGCCCCGCCAGGGGCGAAACACAGCGCCACCCAACGCCACAGCTTCACGCCCCAGCAAATCTCCTCCCGCAAGCGGTAAAGCAGACCGGCGGACCGTTGCTGTTCGTTACACAAGATGCCGCCACAAACACCATCCAGGTGAACTTTCCTGGATCCTCCAGGTTCGGCGGCAGTTCGCCGGGGAGGCGAACGTGGCGCGCGCGGTGCAGAACAACAACAAGTGGTGGCGGCCTCGGGCTTGCGGTGCGCTGGCGCTCGCCGCGGTGCTGGCTGCGTGCGGTGGCGGCGGGGGCTCGGGGGATGCCGGGGGTGAACCGCCGGCCGATGTCGGCCGCCCTGCCACCGGTCACGAAGCTGCCCGTTTCCTGCACCAGGCCACGTTTGGCGCCACGCAGGCTGACATCGACAACCTGATGCGCAACGGCTACGGCCCCTGGCTGAACACCCAGTTCAACCGCTCGCAGAGCCTGCATCGCAACGTCATGAACCAGCGTGCCCAGGAGCGCGAGGCTGCTGACCAGGGCAAGGTCAGTCAGGACGATTTCCTCGAGTCGTGGTGGGAGCAGGCGGTGACCGGGCGCGACCAACTGCGCCAGCGTGTGGCCTTTGCCCTGTCGCAGATCTTTGTCGTGTCCTTCGTCGATGGCAGCGTGGGCGGGCATCCGCGCGGCGTGGCGTCCTACTACGACATGCTGGGCCAGCATGCCTTCGGCAATTACCGCGAGCTGCTCGAAGCGGTGACCCTGCATCCGATGATGGGCTTGTACCTGTCGCACCTGCGCAACCAGAAGGAAGACCCCGCCAAGGGCCGGGTGCCCGACGAGAACTACGCACGCGAGGTGATGCAGCTCTTCTCGATCGGCCTGTACGAACTGAACCCCGACGGCACGCCGCGGCTGCTCAACGGTGCGCCGGTCGAGACCTACACCGATGCCGACGTCAAGGGGCTGGCCAAGGTGTTCACCGGCTGGAGCTGGTACGCCGGCTCGGCCACGTCCGACCGGACCAACAAGCGGTTTTTCGGCGGTGACGCCCATCCCGACCGCGACTGGCGGCCGATGCAGGCCTACAACCGGTTCGCGCCCAACACCGACTTCCATTCGTCCTCGGCCAAGAGCTTCCTCGGCACGACCATTGCGGACCAGGCCGACAAACCCGACCCGGAGGGGGATCTGCGCATCGCCCTCGATACCCTGTTTCGCCACCCCAACGTCGGCCCCTTCCTGTGCCGGCAGTTGATCCAGCGGCTGGTGTCGAGCAATCCCTCGCCGGGGTATGTGCAGCGCTGTGGCCAGGCCTTCGACGGCGCCACCGGCAGTCCGCGTGGCGACATGAAGGCGGTGATCCGCGCGATCCTGCTCGACGTCGAGGCGCGCACCAAACAGCCTGACCATGGCTATGCCGGGCGATTGCGCGAGCCGGTGCTGCGGCTGGCCAACTGGATGCGTGCGTTCAAGGCCGAGGCGCCCGAGGGCCGCTTCCGCGGCATCGGCAACACCGACGACACCGCGTCCAGGCTGGGGCAGACGCCGATGCGTTCGGGCTCGGTGTTCAACTTCTATCGGCCGGGCTACACGCCGCCGAACACCTCGATCGCCGAGGCGGGGCTGGTTGCGCCCGAGCTGCAGATCGCGCATGAAGTGTCGGTGGCCGGCTACCTCAACTACCTGCGGGGCTGGGTGCCGGTGAGCACCTCGAGTTCCCGCTACATCCACCCGGACTATTCAGCCGAGCTGGCCCTGGTCGACAATCCGCCGGCGCTGGTGGACCGTATCGACCTGCTGCTGACGGCCGGCCAGCTGTCGGCGGCCACGCGCTCGCAGATCGTCGCGGCGGTCGAGTCGCGCAGCATCCCTGCGCCCAAGCGTGACAACAGCGGCAAGATCACCAACCAGTCGTCGATCGACAGTGCGCGGCGCGACCGGGTGTACATCGCCATCTTCCTGACGATGGGCTCGACCGACTACCTGGTGTTGAAATGACCCGGATGCACCCGTCTCGCCCCCATCACGCCATGAGCCACGGTGCGAACCACGGCACACATGAAGGCGCCCTGCGCGCACGGGATTCACGATGAAGTCGAACTCACACCGCCCGGACGCCACCCGACGTGAACTGCTGCGACGTGCCGGCTGGCTGTCGGGTTCGGTGGCCACGGCCGGACTGCCGTTTGCCGGCAGCCTGGCCGCCCTGAACGCCGCCGCCGCCGAGACATCAGGCGGGTACAAGGCCCTCGTGTGCCTCTTCCTGTACGGCGGCAACGACGCGGCCAACATGGTGCTGCCCACCGACAGCGCCTCCTGGTCGGGCTACACGACCGTGCGCTCCCAGGCGCCTGACCCGATCGCCTTGCGTGCCGCGGGCACGCCACGCAACGAGGGCTCCGGCAACCTGCTCGACTACCTGGGCGGCGTGCTGCCGTTGTCGCCGGCCTTCACGCAGTTCGGCCCGCAGAACAGCGGGCGCAGCTATGCGGTGCATCCGGCCATGCCCGAGGTGCAGGCCTTGTTCAACCAGGGCCGCCTGGCCATCGTGGCCAATGCCGGGCCGCTGGTCGAGCCGCTGGCCAACAAGGCGGCGTATCGGGCCAACACCACCCGCAAGCCGGCCAAGCTCTTTTCCCACAATGACCAGCAGTCGACCTGGCAGGCGCTTGGCCCCGAGGGCACCAAGGTCGGCTGGGGCGGGCGGCTGGGCGACCTGGTGGCCGGCAGCAACCAGCGAGCCATCTTCACGAACATCTCGGCCTCGGGCAATGCGGTGTTCATGGCCGGCAACACGGTGTTCCAGTACCAGGTGGGCAGTGGCGGCGCCACCGCCATCCGCGGGCTGCCGGGCGTCGACAATTCCTTGTTCGGTTCGGCCGCGGCGGGGGCGGCGATGCAGTCCTTGATCACGGCTGACAGCGCCCACCTGCTGGCGCGCGAGTATGCGGCCATCACGAAACGTTCGGTGGAGGCCCAGGCGCAGTTCCAGGCCGCGTTCGTGCCCACCGAGGCCCAGGTGGCCGCGCCGGCGCAGTACCTCAACCCGGTCACGCGCCAGCCGGCCAACAATGCACTGGCCGGCCAGTTGCGCACGGTGGCGCGCATCATCGCCGCGCGCAGCGGCCTGGGCGCGAATCGCCAAGTGTTTTTCGTCAGCATGGGCGGGTTCGACACCCATGACAACCAGAACCGCAGTCATGCCGACCTGATGGCGCGCCTGTCGCATGCCCTGGCGTACTTCGACGCCCAGCTTTCGCAGATCGGGGCGGCCGGGCAGGTCACGCTGTTCACCGCGTCGGACTTTGGCCGCACCTTCACCAGCAATGGTGACGGCACCGATCACGGCTGGGGCGCTCACCACCTTGTGATGGGCGGGGCCGTGCGGGGGCGCGAGATCTACGGCCGGTTCCCGCAGGTCGGCCTGAACCATGACGACGAGGTGGGCTCGGGGAGTTTCCTGCCGGGGGTGGCGGTCGACCAGATCGGCGCCACCCTGGGCCGCTGGTTTGGCGCCAGCGACGGTGAGCTGGACCTGATCTTCCCGAACCTGCGCAACTTCGGCCAGCGCAACCTGGGCTTCATGACCGGCTGATCCGGCCGCGCGCCCGCTGACCCTCAGACCGGGTTCAGGCTCAGATCGACCGGCCGCACCGCCGTGGCGGGCGCGGCGCGGCGTTCGTCCACATGGGCGTGGATCAGCGCCGCGGCGTCGCAGCGCACCAGCCGGTGGCGGCTGTCGAGCAGCCACATGCGCAGCAGGCCCATGATGAAACACATGGTGTTCAGGGCGGCAAAGCGTGGCGGCATGCCCGGGCGCAGCTGGCCCTTGCGTTCGGCTTCCTCGTACACGCGCAGCAGCTTCGACTGGAATTCGTCGACCTCACACAGGTGCTGCTCCACATCGTCGATCAGGCCGACATACTCACACTTGAATTCCAGGATCTCGAAGGTCTGGCGCAGGTCGGTCTGCTCGCTCACCGCGTCCAGCAGTTCGAGCATGAAGTTGCGCATGCGGTCCAGCGGCTCCACGCCCACATCCTGCAGCAAGGTGAAGTCGGTCTTGTCGCGCAGCGGCACCTCGACCTCTTCGCGCATGGCGCGGAACAGCTCTTCCTTGTTGGCGAAGTGCCAGTAGATCGCGCCGCGCGTCACGCCGGCTTCCTGGGCAATGTGTTCCAGTGTGGTGCTGGACACCCCACGGGCGAGAAACGCGCGGCGTGCGGCAGCCAGGATCTGGCGGCGCGTCTGCTCGGCTTCTTCCTTGGTGCGGCGGACCATGATCAGCGCTGCCCCTGCAAACGGGAATGGGAATTCATCAGACAGTCAAACATACATTCGCGGACGTATGTATGATAAGCCCCTTCCCAACGAGGTTCCCCGGGTTTTCCCTCGGTCGACGCCAGAAATGCGCGCGCATCCCGGGTTCCGTCAAAGATTCATCAGGCTGATCCATGGCATCTCCGACTCCGTCCTTCCTTCGTCGCGGACCTCTGGCCGCAGCCCTTTTTCGCCCGGTGACCGGGGTGTTCACCGCCTTGACGCTGGCCGCCTTGCTGGCGGGCTGCGGCGCGTCGGGTGAGCCTGCGGGCGGCCCGCCCGGGGGGGCGCCCGGCGGTGCGCCGCCTGCCATGCCGGTGTCGGTGCGTGCGGTGACGCAGCAGACCGTGCCCCTGATCATCGAAGCGGTCGGCCAGGCCGAAGGCTCGAAGGAAGTCGAGGTGCGCGCACGGGTGAGCGGCCTGATCGAGCGCCAGCGCTATGAGGAAGGCGAGCGGGTCAAGGCCGGCAGCCTGCTGTTCCAGATCGAGCGCGCACCGTTCGAGATCGCGCTGCAACAGGCCCGGGCGCAGCTGGCCCAGCAAAACGCGCAGCTTGACCAGGCCCGGCGTGAAGCGGGGCGGCTCAAGCCGCTCGCCGAACAGCAGGCGATCAGTCAACGTGAATACGACCAGGCCACCTCCCAGCTGCGCCTGTCCGAGGCAGCCGTCGCGGCGGCACAGGCCAGTGTGCGCGAGGCGGAGCTGAACCTGTCATACACCGTGGTGAACGCACCGATTTCGGGTGTGAGTGGTCGCTCTCTCAAGTCGGAGGGCAGCCTGGTGTCGCCGTCCGACGGCCTGCTCACCACCATCGTGCAGACCGACCCGATCTGGGTGCGGTTCTCGTTCTCGGAGGCCGAACATGCCCAGCTCAGGGCGCTCAAGGGCACCCAGGTCAAGCTGACCAGCGCCGACGGGCGCGCCATCGGTGGCCAGGGGCGGCTGAACTTCTCGGGCTCCACGGTCGATGCCCGGCTGGGCACGGTCCAGTTGCGTGCCGAATTCGCCAACCCGGAGCTGTCCATCCTGCCGGGCCAGTTCGTGAAGGCGCAGGTGATCGCCGGCCAGGCCCAGGGTTTCCTGGTGCCGCAGTCGGCCGTGACCCAGACCGAACAGGGCCGCATGGTCTGGACCATCCAGGACGGCAAGGCCACGCCGACGCCGGTGGAAACCGGCGGCTGGGTCGGCTCGGACTGGGTGGTCTACAAGGGCCTGAAGGCAGGTGACCAGGTCATCACCGACAACCTCATGAAGCTGCGCCCCGGCGCCCCGGTCACGCCCGCCGCCCCGCCGCCGGCCGCTGCAGGCTCGGCCGCCGCTCCTGCGCCGGCTGAAGCCGCAGCGTCCGCTGCCCCGGCCGCCTCGGCCGCGCAGTAAGGAGTCCGACGCATGTCGTCCAAGTTTTTCATCGAACGGCCGATCTTTGCCGCCGTCCTGTCCATCATCATCGTGCTGGCCGGACTGGTGTCGCTGAAGATCCTGCCGATCGCGCAGTATCCCGAGATCGCACCGCCCACGGTCACGATCACCGCCACCTATCCCGGCGCGTCGGCCGAAACCCTGGCCAAGACGGTGGCCGCGCCGATCGAGGAGCAGCTCTCGGGCGTCGAGAACCTGCTGTACTTCGGCTCGAACTCCTCGTCCAACGGCACGGTGACGATCACCGCCACCTTCGAGGTCGGCACCGACATCGACAAGGCGACCTTCAACATCAACAACCGGGTGCAGCTGGCCACGCCGCGCCTGCCCGATGAAGTGCGCCGCAACGGTGTGGTGGTGGCCAAGCGCAGCGAGAACTTCCTGCTGGTCATTGCACTGAACTCGCCCAAGAGCACTCACGACGAGCTGTTCCTGTCGAACTACGCGACACAGAACATCCTCGACGAGCTCAAGCGCATCCAGGGCACGGCCGACGTGCTGGTGTTCGGTGCGCGCGACTACTCCATGCGGATCTGGCTGAACCCCGACCGCATGGCGCAGCTGGGGGTGACCACCGCCGAGATCGCGGCCGCGATCAATGCCCAGAACGCCCAGTACGCCGCCGGCAAGATCGGCGCCGAACCGGCACCCAAGGGCCAGGAGCTCGTCTACACCGTCACGGCCCGGGGCCGCCTGGTGGCACCGGAGGAGTTCGGCCAGATCGTCGTGCGCTCCAGCGGGCCCGGGGGCGTGCTGCGCCTGAAGGACGTGGCACGCATCGAGCTGGGTGCCCAGAGCTACGACCAGTCCAGCAGCGTCAACGGCCAGCCGGCCATCGCCATCGGTGTGTTCCTGCAGTCGGGCGCCAATGCGCTGGACGTGGGCGATGCGGTGAAGGCCAAGATGGTCGAGCTCAAGAACGAGCGTTTCCCGGACGACGTCGACTACCTGATCCCGTACGACACCACCCGCTTCGTCTCGGCCTCGATCGGTGAGGTGGTCAAGACGGTGCTCGAGGCGGCGGTGATCGTGCTGCTGGTGGTGTTCGTGTTCCTGCAGACCTGGCGTGCCACCCTGATCCCGATGCTGGCGGTGCCGGTGTCGCTGATCGGCACCTTTGCCGGCCTGTGGCTGTTCGGCTTTTCGATCAACACGCTGACCCTGTTCGCCATGGTGCTGGCCATCGGCATCGTCGTGGACGACGCCATCGTCGTGCTCGAGAACGTCGAGCGCCTGATGCGCGAAGAACGGATGAGCCCGATGGCTGCCTCCGTCGAAGCCATGCGCGAGGTGTCCGGCGCGGTGGTGGGTATCGTGCTGGTGCTGTGCGCGGTGTTCATTCCGGTGGCCTTCATGGGCGGCATCGCCGGCCAGCTGTACCGCCAGTTTGCGGTGACGGTGGCGATTGCCGTGGTGCTGTCGGGTGTGGTGGCACTGACGCTGACGCCCGCACTGTGCGCGCTGCTGCTCAAGCCCCACCATGACGGCACCACCCGGGGCGAACGGTTCTTTGCACCGTTCAACCGCGGGTTCGACTGGCTGACCCACCGCTTTCTCGGCGGGGTGGACTTTGCCCTCAAGCGCCGCATCGTCGCCGGCCTGGCCTTTGCGATGATGATCGGCGGTGCCGGCTACCTGATGTGGCGCGTGCCGGGCAGCTTCGTGCCCGAAGAAGACCAGGGCTACATCATCGCCGCGGTGGTGCTGCCCGATGGCGCCACGCTGGAGCGCACCTCGCGCACCACCGAGCAGTTGCGCCAGATGAACGCGCAGAACACCGGCATCGACAGCTTTTTCATCATCAACGGCTTCGACCTGATCGGTGGCGGCGCCAAGAGCAATGCGGCCACGATCTTCATCCCGATGAAGGACTGGAGCGAACGCAACCAGTCGACCCAGGCGCTTGCGCAGCAGGTCAGCGGCATGGGCTTTGCGCTCAATGACGGCATTGCCTTTGCGTTCAACCCGCCGGGCATCCAGGGGCTGGGGCAGGCCGGCGGCTTCGAGGTCTATGTGCAGGGCCGCACCGAGTCCGATCCGCAACGCCTGGCCCAGGTCACGCAGGACTTCATGGCGGCGTTGAACCAGCACCCGGTGCTGGCCGGCGTGCAGACCTTCTACCGGCCGACCGTGCCGCAGCTCAAGGTCGAGGTCGACCGCGAGAAGGCGCTGTCGCTGGGCGTGCCGGTCAACGAGGTGTTCGCCGCGCTGCAGGCGCAGATGGGCTCGCTCTACATCAACGACTTCAACCGCTCGGGCCGGACCTACCGGGTGACGATGCAGGCCGATGCACCGTTCCGCTCCAAGCCGGACGACCTCGGACGCCTGTTCGTGCGTTCGCAGACCACCGGGCAGATGATCCCGCTGAAGGCGCTGATCCAGGTCGACACGGTGGTGGGTGCCGAGCAGCTCGAGCGCTACAACGCCTACCTCGCCGCCAAGGTGATGGGCAGCGCCAAACCCGGCTACAGCTCGGGCGAGGCGATCCGGGCCGTCGAGGAGGTGGCCCGCCAGACGCTGCCGCCCGGCTACAGCTACGAGTGGACCGGCCAGGCCTTCCAGGAAAAGCGCACCGGCAGCGCCTCGGTGTTCGCCTTCGGCTTTGCGCTGGTGATGGTGTACCTGATCCTGTCGGCGCTGTACGAGCGCTGGGGCGTGCCGATGGCCGTGGTGCTGGCGGTGCCGTTTGCACTGACCGGGGCCCTGCTGGCCGTGTGGCTGAGGGGGATGCAGAACGACATCTACTTCCAGATCGGCCTGGTGGTGCTGATCGGGCTGGCGGCGAAAAACGCCATCCTGATCGCCGAGTTCGCGATGCAGGGCATGGAGCAGGGCAAGACCGCCGTGCAGGCCGCGCGGGAGGCTGCACGGCTGCGCTTCCGGCCCATCGTGATGACCTCGCTGGCCTTTGTGCTGGGGGTGGTGCCGCTGGTGCTGGCCACCGGGGCCGGCGCGGCCGCGCGCCAGTCCATGGGCACGGGGGTGTTCGGCGGGATGATCATCGCGACCTTTGTCGCACCGATCTTCGTGCCCTTGTTCTTTGCCTTGCTGGCGCGCAAGGCGCGCCCGCAGCACAGCCATGCGCCCGGCTCCACCGAGGAGGCCGCGGTATGACGTCGACTGAAAAGA
Organism: uncultured Burkholderiales bacterium; assembly: GCA_965650765.1. Lineage (GTDB taxonomy): Bacteria > Pseudomonadota > Gammaproteobacteria > Burkholderiales > Burkholderiaceae_C > Caldimonas. The sequence continues at coordinate 1,411 of CBFGPV010000151.1, read as the reverse complement.
CCATGACTAGCCAACTGAATGCACGGGCCGTGCGACTGTCGCTGAGCGTGCTGGCCGCCGCGGTGCTGGCCGGTTGTGCCGTGGGGCCGGACTACCGCCGCCCCGAGGTGAATCTGCCCGCGCAGCACACGCCTGACGCGGCTGCCGTGGCGACCGCGGGGGCACCGGCAGCGGTGTCGTCCCGCTGGTGGACGCTGTTCGGTGATGCCCGGCTCGATGCCCTGGTGGCCGATGCGCGGCTGCGCAACACCGATGTGCAGCAGGCCGTGGCCCGTGTCGAACAGGCCGAGGCCCTGTTGCGCGAGGCCGATGCCGTGCGCTGGCCGCAGGTCGATCTGGGCGGGACGGCCGCGCGCAGCCGCAGTAGCGAGCTGAGCAGCCAGCCCGGCGGCGGCACGGCCAGCAACTTCCGCCTCGCGGCTTCGACGGCGTTCGAGCTCGACTTCTGGGGCCGGCTGCGCCGTGCCTCCGAAGCGGCCCGGGCCCAGGCGCTGGCCACCGACTACGCGCGCGAGGTGGTCCACCAGACGGTGACCGGCCGGGTCGTCGACAGCTACTTCCTGCTGCGCACGCTGGACGAGCAGATCGTGCTCACGCGCGACACGCTCAAGTCGCGCGAGGACAGCGCCCGCTTGCTGCGGGTGCGGCTGCAGGGCGGGGCGGCGGGCCGGCTGGAGGTCGAGCAGGCCGAGGCGCTGCGTGCCGACGCCGCGCTGCAGTTGCGTGACCTGGAACGCCAGCGCGCGCTGACGCAGTCGCAGCTCGCCCTGCTGGTCGGCCAGCCGGGGCTGAGCCTGCCTGAAAGCCCGCTGGGCAGTCTGCCGCTGCCGCCGGTGCCGCCGGCCGGGCTGCCTTCGTCGCTGCTGGAGCGCCGCCCGGACGTGCGTCAGGCCGAGCAGTTGCTGGTGTCGGCCAATGCCCAGATCGGCGTGGCCAAGGCGGCGATGTTCCCGTCGATTTCGCTGACCGGCTCGTTCGGCGGCCAGAGCGCCGAGCTGTCCGACCTGTTCAAGAGCGGCGCCCGCATCTGGTCGCTGGGGTTCGGGCTGGACCTGCCGATCTTCGACGCCGGCCGGCGCATCGCCCAGACCGACCAGGCCCAGGCGCGCCAGCGCGAGGCCGTTGCGGCCTACCAGGGCGCGGTGCAGTCGGCGTTCAAGGATGTGACGGATGCGCTGGCCAACCTGCGTGCCGCACGCGAGTCGCAGGCCGACGTCGAGGCAAGCGAACGGGCCAACCTCAGCGCCCTGCAAGTCGCCCGCCAGCGCTACGACGCGGGCTATTCGGCCTACCTCGAGCTGCTCGACGCCCAGCGCACCGCCAACCTGGCGCGCCTGCAGACCGTCGCCAATCGGCAGGCCCAGCTGTCGGCCTCGGTGGCGCTGTTCAAGGCGCTGGGCGGCGGCTGGGA
>CBFGPV010000150.1:0-10426 GCA_965650765.1 uncultured Burkholderiales bacterium | reverse complement strand
CTGGGCCTGGTCAACGGCTCCGTTCAGGGTCTGTTCACATCGCCAATGCCAGTGCATTGGCGATGTGAACAGACCCTGCGCCATGCTCAGCCTGGGCCTGGCGGTCATCTTCGGCCTGCTGGGCATCGTGAACTTCGTGCACGGCGCGCTCTACATGCTGGGGGCCTACGTGGCGTGGATCGCGCTGGAGCACTTCGGGCTGAACTTCTGGGTGGCCCTGGTGCTGGCGCCGCTGGTGGTGGGTGCCGTGGGCGTGCTGATCGAACGCACGCTGCTCAAGCACCTGTACAAGCTGGACCACCTCTACGGCCTGCTGCTGACCTTCGGCATCGCGCTGATCCTGGAGGGACTGTTCCGTCATCAGTACGGCGTGTCCGGGGAGTCCTATCCGGTGCCCGAACTGCTGCAGGGGGCCACGCCTCTCGGTTTCATGTTCCTGCCGAACTACCGCGCCTTCGTGGTCGTCGCGTCGCTGGTGGTGTGCCTGGGCACCTGGTTCCTGTTCGAGAAGACACGCCTGGGTGCCACGCTGCGGGCCGGCACCGAGAACCCGGCGCTGGTGCAGGCCTTCGGCATCAACGTGCCGCGCATGGTGACCCTCACCTACGCCGCAGGTGCCGCGCTGGCCGGGGTGCTGGCCGCACCGGTCATCCAGGTCAATCCGCTCATGGGCTCGAACCTCATCATCGTCGTGTTTGCCGTGGTCGTGATCGGCGGCATGGGGTCCGCCCTGGGGTCGATCCTCACCGGCCTGATGCTGGGCCTGGTCGAAGGCCTGACCAAGGTGTTCTACCCGGAGGCCTCGAGCATCGTGGTCTTCGTGATCATGGCCATCGTGCTGATGGTTCGCCCCGCAGGCCTGTTCGGCAAGGAGAAGTGACGTGTCATCCCCCCACAACAAGTTTCGCGCGCAGCCGGTCTGGGCCCTGGGGCTGGCCCTGCTGGTGGCCGCCCCGTTCCTGGGCGTGTACCCGGTCTTCCTGATGAAGGCGCTGTGCTTTGCGATGTTTGCCTGCGCCTTCAACCTGCTGCTCGGCTTCACCGGGCTGCTGTCGTTCGGGCATGCGGCCTTCATGGGCAGTGCCGCCTACGTCACCGGCTGGCTGATCCGTTCGGCAGGCTGGTCGCCCGAGTTCGGGCTGCTGGCCGGCACCGCGATGGCCGCGCTGCTGGGCCTGGTGGTGGGGCTGATCGCCATCCGGCGCCAGGGCATCTACTTCGCGATGATCACGCTGGCGATGGCACAGATGGTCTACTTCATCTGCCTGCAGTCGCCCTACACCGGCGGCGAGGACGGTCTGCAGGGGGTGGGCCGCGGCACGCTGCTGGGGCTGCTGCCGCTGTCCGATGACCTGACCTTGTACTTCGTGGTGCTCACCGCCTTCGTGCTGGTGTTCCTGTTCATCGTGCGGGTGGTGCATTCCCCTTACGGCCAAGTGCTCAAGGCCATCCGCGAGAACGAGCCGCGGGCCATCTCGCTGGGCTACGACGTCGATCGCTACAAGCTGCTCGCGTTTGTGCTGTCCACCGCGATCGCCGGTTTTGCCGGCGGCCTGAAGACGCTGGTGATGGGCTTTGCCACCTTGTCGGACGTGCACTGGTCGATGTCAGGCGAGGTGGTGCTGATGACCCTGCTGGGCGGCATGGGCACCTTTGTCGGGCCGGTGATCGGTGCCTTCACGATCGTCGGGCTGCAGAACTTCCTGGCCGATCGCGTGGGCTCCTGGGTCACGGTGGTGATCGGTGCGATCTTTGTCGTGTGCGTGCTGGCGTTTCGCCGCGGCCTGATCGGTGAGCTGTCGGCATGGCATGCACGCCGGCTCGCCGAGCGGGCAGCCCAGCCACCATCGTCCGCCGGGGCGACGCCTGCGACCCCCCACGAAAGCCGCTGATGCTGTTTCGCAACCGAGCGGGGGCAATGCCCCCGGCCCCGGCCGCCCCGGCCGACCGTGCACGCACCGAGGGGTCCGAGATGGTGGCCGCGCTGTCGGGCACCTTGTCGAACATCGGGCGCGATGCGGCCGAAGTGCGCGATGTCATCGAAGACATGCAGGGTGCGGCATCGAAGCAGGCCGAGGCGGCCCAGACCTTGCTGCAGCAGCTCGGCGACGTGGAGCGCGCGCAGCGTGCCATCACGCAGGCGGTCGAACAAAGCCGCAGCGCAATGGACCATGCCCGTGGCAGCCTGCGCGGTGCAGGCCTGGAAGTCAGCGGGGTGGTCGACACGCTGCGCGAGGTGTCGGACGCCGTCGGCGAGATCACGCGGATCGCGATGCAGACGCGCCTGGTGGCCTTCAACGCGTCGGTGGAGGCCAAGCGTGCCGGCGAGGCCGGGCGCGGTTTCGGTGTGGTGGCCGATGCGGTGAAAGACCTCGCCAACCAGGTCGAGACCAGCTCCAAGGCGATCACGCGCACCGTCAGTGCCCTGGACGCACGCATTGCAGCGGTGAGCCGTGAACTGCGCGAAGGCAGCACCGAGGCACCGGGCGGCGCCGTGCATGCGGCCTTCCTGCGCGTGGACGGGGAGTTCAACCACATTGGCGATGCAGCGCAGCAGAGCATGCAGACCTGCGAGGCCCTGGGCGGCACCGTCCATGTGCTCGAAGGCGAGGTGAAACGCACGATGCAGGGCCTGCGCACTTCGCTCGACTGCAGCGACCGCTTCCTCGGGGTATCCGAGCAGCTGATCGAACAGATGGCCGCCTCGGGCATCGACACGGCCGACACGCCTTACATCCGCGCCGTGCAGGACGGTGCCCGACGCATCGCCAGCCTGTTCGAGCGTGTGCTGCAGGAAGGCGCCATCAGCGAGCCGGAACTCTTCGACACCCACTACCGCGCCATCGCCCACAGTGATCCGCTGCAGTACCTGACCGCCTCCACCGGGCGGGTGGGGCCGTGGTTGCAGCCGGTGATCGAGCCGCTGTCCACGCTCACCGATCAGGTGGTGGCCTGCATTGCCGTCGATCGCAACGGCCATGCGCCCACCCACAACCGCCGCTACAACCAGCCGCAACGCCGCGGTGACCCGGTCTGGAACAGCGCCAACTGCCGCAACCGCCGCATCTTCGACGATCGCACCGGTCTGGCCGCGGCCCGCAATCAGCGGCCCTTCCTGCTGCAGACCTACCGCCGCGACGCGGGTGGCGGCCAGTACCTCATCATGAAGGACGTGTCCGCCCCCATCATGGTCGCAGGGCGCCACTGGGGCGCCCTGCGCATGTCCTACCGCTTCTGATCATCCGCTCATCGACCGCAGGCGCTGCCGGCACCAGGCCGCCAGCACCTGCGGGCTACACGGTCACTGCTTCTTGATCAGCGGGCAGCGGCTCAGGGCCAGCGGCTGGAACGCCTGGTCACCCTTGATCACGGCCTTGACGGCGTAGTAGTCCCAGGGCGCCTTGGACTGCTCCGGCGACTTCACCTGCAGCAGGTACATGTCATGGACCATGCGTCCGTCTTCACGGATGCGCCCGCCGCGCGCGAAGAAGTCGTTGACCGGCGTGGCCTTCATGCGCTGCATCACGGCGCCGGTCTCGTCGGTGCCAGTGGCGGCCACCGCGCGCAGGTAGTGCGTCACGGCCGAGTAGACGCCAGCGTGCAGCATGCTGGGCATGCGCTTCATCTTGGCGAAGTAGCGCTTGCTCCAGTCGGAGGTCTCGACGTTCAGGTTCCAGTAGAAGGCCTCGGTCACCAGCATGCCCTGCGCGGCCTTCAGGCCCATCGCATGCACGTCGTTGATGAAGATCAGCAGCGGGGCGAGGGTCTGCTTCTGCGTGATGCCGAACTCGGCCGCGGCCTTGATCGCGTTGATGGTGTCGCCACCGGCATTGGCCAGGCCGATGATCTTGGCCTTGGACGCCTGCGCCTGCAGCAGGAAGGACGAGAAGTCCGAGGCATTGAGCGGGTGGCGCACCGAACCCACGACCTTGCCGCCGGTGGCCTTGATCACCTCGGCCGCGTCCTTTTCCATCGACTGCCCGAAGGCGTAGTCGGCGGTCAGGAAGAACCAGCTGTCGCCGCCTTGCTGCACCGCCGCACGCGCCGTGCCGACCGCCAGCGCATAGGTGTCGTAGGCCAAGGGTCTGTTCACACCACCAATGCCAGTGCGAACGCATCAGGACGGGCGCAGGGCAAGGCGCGCGACGACGCCCAGGCTGGACGCCTGGTCTAGGAGTGCAACGCCGCCATGCGCCCGTCCTGATGCGTTCCCTTCGGGTTGCCCCCACACGGGCCGCGCGCCGCGTTGCGCCGCTTGCCCAGGCGTCCAGCCTGGGCTGCGCGACGCGCCTTGCTCGCCGCCCGTGTGGGGGCAACGCATCTGGCATTGGTGGTGTGAACAGACCCTAATGCACGGTGTTGGGGTTGCAGTCTTCATTGGTCAGGCGCGTCGTGCCGGCGCCCACGTTCAGGAAGATGCGGTTCTTCTCGGCCGTGAGCTTGGCCACCGACAGCGCCACGGCCGAGTTCAGGCCGTCGGTCACCATGTCAACACCGTCACGGTCATACCATTCGCGCGCCTTGCTCGCGCCCACATCGGCCTTGTTCTGATGGTCAGCGGCCACCACCTCGACCTTGTAGGCCGGCTTGCGCGCGGCCAGGAAGTCGTCCACGGCCATCTGGGCGGCCACCAGCGAGCCCTGACCGCCCAGGTCGGAGTAGACACCGGACATGTCGGTGAGCACGCCGATCTTGACCGTGTCGTTGGAAATCTGAGCCTGCGCGCTGCCGAGCCAGCAGCATGCGGCGGCGGCGCCTGCGATGAGCGTCCTGTTCATGCGGAAATGTCTCCAGGTGGAAGTGAGGAAGTCGAGGCCGGCCACCGGACTTCCTCCAGTTGCCTTGACCTGCTTTCCGACTCTAGAGTCGGGCCTGCGGGCCGGCTATCCGTACGCCTACGCCGCAGTGGCCCTACCTACGGGTTGCCCCCGAGCCCCACACCATGCACCCCACACCACCCGACCAACCCCTCCTGACACACGATGACCTCAGCCTCGCCTTCGACCTGGCGCCGGTGGGCCTGTGCGTGTCGAGGAACCGTGTGATCCAGCGCTGCAACCGCGCCTTCGGCGAGATGTTCGGCTACGCGGCCGAAACCCTGGCCGGGCAGTCGATGGCCGTGCTGTATCCGTCACAGGAAGAGTTCGTCCAGATCGGCCAGCGGGGCCTGCCGGTGATGCGCGACAAGGGGCTCTACTACGACGAACGCATCATGAAACGCGCCAATGGCGAGGTCTTCTGGTGCCATGTGGTGGGCCGTCCGATGTACCAGGACGACCCGTTCGCCTGTGCGGTGTGGATGTTCGAGGACATCTCCGAGCGCCGCCCGGTGACGGCCCCGTTGACGGGGCGCGAGCGGCAGATCGTGCAGCTGCTGGCGCAGGGCCAGTCGAGCAAGCAGATCGCACGCGAGCTGGGCATCAGCCCGCGCACGGTGGACGCGCACCGCGCCCGCCTGATGCGCAAGCTGCGCGTGAGCACGCCGGGGGAAATGCTGCTGCGCCTGGTCAGCGAGCGCTGAGCCGGCGCAGCATGGTGGGCCGGGCCGGGTGGCCCGCCCATCAACTTCAGCGCGGCACCTGCAGTGTCGTGCCGCTGTAGCCGATCACATCGCCCGCAGCCGGCGTGGTCAGCATGGGCGGCAGGTTCGCTGCCGCAAGCGCAGGCGCGGCGCCCGGTGCCCCGCCGCGCGGTGTGGCCCGCACCACCTGGCTGGCCGGCAGCGCCGCACCGGAACGCAGGTGGGCGTACATCGCATCCATCGCGGCATTGAAGTAGGGATGCAGCGGCACGTAGCGGTTGTCGAAGCCGGACAGCGGCAGGAAGGCATCGAAGTGCTGCGCGTTGGTGACCTCCACATACACCAGGCGAGATGCCGTGCCCTCGACCGCACGATTGAACGCTGCATAGGCCCGTGAGGAGTGGTTCACCGGCACCAGCGCGTCGTTGCGGCCGCTCACGATCACCGTGGGTTTGCCCTGCAGGCGGCCGTTCAGCAGCACCTCGCGCATGCCGGCCTGCACGGCCTGGCTCTGTGCCAGCGTGGGCACCGTCTGCGCCGTGAGCGCCGCCCCCGTCACCGGATCGACGCCCGTCACCAGTGCGCGCTGGCACAGTGCTGCATCAAGCGCAAAGTCGGCCGTGCCGCTGCTCGGCGATACCGCCCAGGCCCAGGACTTCGCGCCCCCGACCGACTCGTTGTGCACCACGCTGGCCGGTGCACCGTTGGCCGTGCCATTGCCGATGGCAAAGCTGCTGGCCACAACTGCCGCGGTGGCCGGCACCGGATTGCCGGTGGCATCAACCTGCGCCAGGCTCATGCCGCACAGGTTGTCCGCCACCGAGAAGCGGCCCATGGCGTTGGTGTACATCATCGCGATGATGGCCGAGTTGCCCAGGCCGTAGTGGGCGTTGTGCATCGTGTCGTGCTCGACGCTCCAGCCATAGGCCCGCAGGCGGTTCAAGGCGTCCGCGGCGCGCTGCGCGGTGTTGTCACCCGTGACCAGGCCGCGTGCGGCCAGGGCCGTGCAACGGTTCTCGGCCCGCGTGGTCATGGCCGTCAGCCCCATGTAGTTGAAGATCGACGGCTCGGCCAGTGCCGCGTCGGCCGCGAGCACCGCACACGGCTGATACAGGTTGCCGTAGGTGAAGTAGTCCAGCAGCGGCCGACCGATCTGCCCACCGACAGGCACGCCATCGAAGGCAATGCCGAACGCCTGCGTGGCAGCCGGCTGGGCGCTGGGCTCGCTGGCCACCACACCGTCGATCAGGCCTTCGGTGTCCTGCTCGGCGGCCTGCAGCACGGCCGCGCCGCCGTTGGACACCGACCCGGCGATCACCAACGTGTTGGCCGGCGTATAGCGGATCTCGCGCTCGCTCGAACCAGCCTTGACCGGATCGGCAAACTCCTGGTTCAGGGCATACAGCGCATAGCGCACGGCCATCAGCGTGTCATGGCCCCATTCGCGCTCGGGGTTGCGCTGCGAATGGACGTGCTTGAGCGCCAGGCGGTCGGACAAGGCGGCCACGAAGGCGGCGCGTGCAGCATCGCTCAGTTGTGCCGCAAAGTGCGACAGCGTGCCTGCGGCGCTGCGCTCGGCGCGTGTCCCGTCCACCCGGTTGACGGTGTTGGTCTTCAGGTCGTGCAGGCCCATGCCCTTGCCGGCATCGGTGAGCGCCACCGCGCAGCCACGCTTGAGGCCCCATTCGGCCGTCGAGCCGATGGAGCCGTACACGCCACGCGAGCCCGAGGACGGGCCCACGACCACACAGGGGCGGTCCTTGTCGAAGCTGTCGGGGATCTGCACCACCATCGCGACCTGCTTGGTCCCGCTGCCGTCATCCAGCACGCCGAGGTATTCCACCCCAGGCACCATGCCCTCGCCCAGCGTGTCAGCGCCCTGCACGTCGATGTTGGGCCCGTACAGCCGACCGTAGCCCCCGGCGACGCTCGGGTCCAGGATGGCGCGGTAGTTCGCATGGATCGCATTGCGACGCAACTCGAGCGCCGTGGGGTTCAGGGGGTCGGCCATCGCCGGCACGGCGGCGCTGCCCAGACCGGTTCGGCCCAGGCCGGCGGTGAGCAGGTCCTGGCCGGCTGCCGTGTTGCCCGCACCCGGTGTCGTGGCGCGATAGGCCACCGCACTGACCTGCGCGACCCCCTGTGGCAACTCATTGGCCTCCTCCCCGCCACCACCACCGCAGCCAGCCAGCAGGGCCGCGGCCACAAGGGGGGTCAGGGAAGTCATCCCGCGCAGGTTGTGCGTCTTCATCGTCTGGGTCTCCGGTTCCGTGTTGAGTCACGCCGGCGATGGCCGGAACGTGCGAGGCAACCCGGTTCAGACCCGGGTCACGGAAGCGGACTCTAGGAAGCACGCGTCGGCCGCGATAGTCGTAGCACTACATAAGGAAAACCCAGGGCTCACGACCCGCCGCCAGGCCCGTCCCCTCTGTCAACCGGCCCCGCGTGACACCCGTCACAGCCCGCCCGCCGGCCTGCTCCAGACCTTCCCTTAGGTAGGCACACGCTAGCGTGGCACTACTGAAACCAGATGTTTCACAAGCCTCCTAGCATCGGCGCACACCAGCCGCAGGAGTGCGCCATGTCCCCCTTTCGAATCTCGTGCATCGTGCTTCGGGCCCTGGCCTGTGTGGCCCTGGGCCTGTCGCTCACGGCCACGGCCAAGGAGGTCGTGATCGGGCAGATCGCCCCGCTGTCGGGCGTGCTGGCCAGCACCGGGCGCCAGATGGTGCTGGGCGGACAGGTCTACTTCGATGCGGTCAACGAGGCGGGCGGTGTGCACGGCGCGCGCATCCGCACGGTGGTGATGGACGACGGCTACCGCGTCGAGGACACGGTGCGCCTGACCCGCGAACTCACGGCCCGGCCGGAGGTCGTGGCACTGTTCGGGCTGGCCGGCACCGCCAACATCGGCCAGTTGCTGGCCGACAAGGTGCTGGCCGAAGGGCGCATGCCGGTGGTGGCGCCCTACACGGGCGGCGACATCCTGCGCCAACCCTACAACCCGTGGATCTTTCATGTGCGGGCCGGCTACGTGGACGAAGCCGAACACATGGTGCGCCAGGTCGAGACCCTGGGCATCCGCCGCGTGGCGGTTTTCTACCAGAACGATGCGTTCGGCACCTCGGGGCTGCAGGGTGTGCAGGCCGCCCTGCAGCGTCGCGGGCTGCAACTGGCCGCGGCCGCGGCCTACGAGCGCAACACCACCGACGTCGACAAGGCCGTGACGCCCACCCTGGCTGCAGAGGCCCAGGCCGTCATCATGATCGCCGTCAACAAGCCTGCGGCCGCCTTCATCAAGCAGTACCGCACGGCCGGCGGCGGCGGCCTGCTGTTCAACATCTCGGTGGTCGACCCGGCCGAACTGGTGAAGCTGGCCGGCCTGAAGGAAGCCCGCGGCCTGGGCATCAGCCAGGTCGTGCCCTTCCCCTACCAGCCCAACCTGCCGGTCGTGCGCGAATTCCACCGCGCACTGCGCAAGCATGCGCCCGATGAGGCTGTGAACTACACCAACTTCGAGGAATACCTCGGTGCCAAGGTGCTGGTCGAAGGCCTGCGCCGCGCCGGCCCCAACCCGACGCGTGAACGCCTGATGACGGCGCTGGAGTCGCTGAAGGACTTCGACCTTGGCGGCATCACCGTCAGCTACGGCCCGCAGCAGCGCATCGGCTCACGTTATGTCGAGATCACCGTGATCGGGGTGGACGGCAAGTTGCGTCGCTGAGGGAGGGTGCCGGCCGGGCACCCGCAGGCGTGGACAATGGCCTCATGTCCGCCACGCCCGACACCACGCACCCGATCGCCGTGATCGACTTCGAGACCACCGGCATGACGCCCGCGCACGGTGCGCGCGCGACCGAGATTGCCATCGTGCTCATGCGCGGCGGCCAGGTGGTCGACCGGTTTCAGAGCCTGATGCACACCGGCGCCTGGATTCCACCCTTCATCACGCAGCTGACCGGCATCACCAATGCCATGGTGCAGAGTGCACCGGCGGCGCAGGACGTGATGCGTGAGGCCGCACGATTTGTGGGTGACGCTCCCCTGGTGGCGCACAACGCCGCCTTTGACCACAAGTTCTGGTGCGCCGAGCTGGCACATGCCGGCCTGCCGGCGCCGCACCGATTCGCCTGCACCGTGCTGCTGTCCAGGCGCCTGTACCCCGAGGCACGCAGCCACAGCCTGGGCCGCATCATGGACCACCTCGGGCTGCCACGCACCGGCACCGCGCACCGCGCACTGGCCGATGCCGAGATGGCCGCCGCGCTGCTCGCCCGCATGATCCAGGACCTGCAGGTTCGCTGGGCGGTGCCCGCGCCCGATCACGCCTTGCTGTGCGCACTGCAGCGATGTGCACGTGCCAAGGTGCCGCAGTGGCTGGCTCAGCGCGCAGTACGACTGCCTGGCCGACATGCGGAGTTAGCTTCAGGGCCGCGCTCTCATTGACGCACAAACGGAATCCCTGCGCCAAGGTGGTCATGACACACCTTGCCCCTGCAACCACGCCCGAGGCGACACCCCCACCGTCTGCGTGAACGCCCGAGAGAACGCGGCGGCACTGGCATAGCCCAGGGCATCGCTGGCCTGCTTGACCGAGCGGCCGTCGCGCAGCATCGACTGTGCGATCGACACGCGCCAGCGCAGCAGGTGATCACCGGGCGACAGCCCGACGGTGGCCTTGAAGGTGGCCGCAAACGCGCTGCGCGACATGCCGGCCTCCCGCGCCAGGGCCTCCAGTGACCAGGCCTGACCGGGCTGCTCATGCAGCCGGGTCAGTGCGCGGGCCAGTCGGGGGTGGGCCAGGCCGGCCAGCAGGCCGCCTTGCAGCCCGGCCTCGCCGGGGTGGTCGAGCAGCCAGCGCAGCATCTGCAGCAGCAGCACCTCGAACAGGCGGTCGGCCAGCAG
>CBFGPV010000149.1:0-10667 GCA_965650765.1 uncultured Burkholderiales bacterium | reverse complement strand
AAGGCGTCTTCGGTGGACTTGGTCTGCGGTGGACTTGATCAGCGTAGCCTTAGGCTGCACCGCTCATCTTGCAGTGCCCATTAGCCGAGCACCAAGTACCTCAGCGTCTTCGAGCTTAGAGCCGGTGAGGCATACGCTCAGCCTATCTTTTAGTGGTGCTGCCACTCTGGCGAATACTACGACTTGGTCGTCGATCGCGACAGCCAGCATCTTGCCAAGATTTGCCCGTGTCCAGTGCTCAATACGGCGGGCCCCGTCGGTGTCGAACTGTATCAAGACTGCCGGTGCCTCTGGGCCAAGACCTTGCTCGCAGTCCCAGGCGGCGCGGGCAACAACCACGTTCGACTCGGTCGCGAGAGGTTTCGATGCCATCCAGACCCGTCTTGCCTCGCCCCGAAGCGGCAGCTCTCGCGCACCAAAAAACTGCGTGGCGCTGGCCTCAGCCACCTGAAGGCGAAGTGCTGATGGCCCGGCCTTCACGGTTGGACGGAGCGGCGCGCGGCCCTCTTTCAGGATCTTTGAAATGTGTTCAATGCGTGCCCAAGCTTCAACGGGGACATCCAACTTCCAGCATGAATCTGACTGGTATGCGGTGAACTCCCGCCTTTGTTCAAACTTACCGCGAGACGTGGCAATTTCATAAGTGACCTCGATCTGGTGACCCTGGATCGGATCCGCCCTCGAACCGATAACGCGCAAGTTCGAAAGCACCCAGTCTTTGCGTGCTTCCTGCCCACCCGAAAGGAACTGGGCAACCACACTTGCGTCGGCCTCCCTCGAGAAGCGATCAGGGTTCCAGTCAGTACCAAAGGCTCTAGTGCGAAAGCCGTCCGAGTCCGGTGAGTAGCGTGAGTCCGCCAGTTGCTCTAGCCGTAGACGGAGCTGGCGAAGGCTCCGGTCTCGAATCAGCGCGGCAGTGCGTAGAGGGTCGTGTATGCCCGCTGCGACGAATTGCAGTGCAGCATCTTCGGCGCTCGGGGCGCAGCTCGGGGCATTGCTAGCCGAAACGTCTGCAGCGCCAGCGAGCAGGAGTGCGGAGAGGAGGAAGCGGAGAGGCATCGGTTGTGCAGCGTAACGCGAATTAGATTCCGCGGGGGCACGTCCTCGATCCCCACAAGGCAATCTCCCCCTGCGCCAGGCCGCACCGTCAGCAGCAGCCACCAGATGTCTGTCGTCTGTCGGTCGCAGCCAATAACACGCATTATGCAGGGCAAGCAACCGCGGATGGAAGGTCAAGCTGCAATCTGCGTCACCGCCTGCTTTGCGCACTGCAATGACTCATGTGTGTTGTCTGCCTGAGCCGTGGCTTTGCCAGGCATCATCCCAGGGAACAGACGGCGCTTGTGCGATGGGCCGACTGAATCAGCAAGCGCGGTAGCGCAGGCCCATAGACTCCCGCCCGCGCCGACACGCACATCTGGCGAGAACGTGTTCACGCATGGACAAGCCCAGGGCCGACGTCGCGGCCGCACACAATCCGGCCTGTCTGATCTGCGGCATGTTCACCACGAGCGAGGCGTACACCGTCCAAGGCCAGGACGACGACGAGCGATGCCGTGAACGGGTACGGCGCGCCCTGTCTCAGCGGGCCGCCTTGCTTGGGTATGCAATCGGTGCCGGCCGATCAGCCAGCCCAAGGAATTCTTGCAAATCAAGCACTTGAGGGGAGTTGCCTTAAAGCCTTCACTCGCCGCCGTGCACGTGAACAACCTCAAGCTTGCCTTCTGAGTGCTCCCAGGGCCGTGCTGCGCCCAGCCCGCCCCCCGCGGGGGTCAAGGAAACTTGGGGCGGCCCGGCGTTACTTTGAGAGTTCGGAAACCAAGTGGCGCCTTCGTCCCCACTGGCGTCGAGGAACGCCAACCCGTGCTTCTCAGCAAGCGCTTTGCTCAGTTCATTCGCCTCTTCGGCGTGCGACCACGCAAAGCCGACATGGATCATGTCTTTTGCGATGCAATGGTCGGCGACCTTCTCCCATCTCGCCGTGTCTGCAAGATCGGGTGCATGAGGGCCATTCATCTGTGAAAAGACCTGAGTCATGTCTTTGAACCACGCCTGCAGAGCCGGCGTAGCGTTGCCGGGCCAGTTGTGATCGAGTCCGTCCTCCCATTCGCTTGTCGTGTCGTACCAGGAGTCAAACGCCTCTCTGGATCGCAACTCGGGACGGGGGTCAAACTCGACCGATCCTCACCCGACCGCCTTGATGGAAACGCTTGACCCGTGGGGAACCCCGTCAGATCGGGCAACCCCGGGCCGCCCCCGGGCAGGGCGGCCCGTGAGCCTCATCGCAGGTAGGTCGGGCCGTTGGCCGAGCCATCGGCCGCGCCCCGTTCGATGTAGACGTCGCGCTCATCGAAGGAATAGGGGCGCATCTCCATGCGGCCGGTGTCGGTGGCCGTGATCACGTAGTAGCCCGAGGGCTGGAGCTGCGACACCTCCATGACCAGGTCCTCGGTCATGATCACCTGGTCGGCGCTGGCCTGACGATCGGCTTCGATCGCGGCCAGGCGGGCCTCGTGCTCGATCGTCTGCAGTTCGTTGTAGAGCGCGCGGCGCTCCAGCACGTCGGCGGTGGCGCCGGCCTCACCGCTGGCGATCAGGCCACGCTCGATGGCGAGATCGCGCTCGGCAAGCACCTCGTCACGGCTCATCTGGCTGTGCGGCTCACCGTGGTAGGGCATGTCCTCGAAGATTGTGGCTTCGCCGAAGTCCGCCCACTGGGGGGCGCCCACCGCGGCGGGTGTGTGCATCTGGTCGCCCTGCAGGTTGCCGGGCGTGGTGGGCTGCAGCACCACGGTCTTGTCGACCGGTGGCAGGTCCCAGCTGTTGGCTTCCTGGGCCTGGGTGGTCCAGGCGGCCAGGGTCAGGGCGGCGGCGGCAGCAACGGTGCGCAGGGACAGGGTGGTTCGGTTCATGGTGAACTCCTTCAGGTTGAAGGGCAGCAACATGTGCCCACAACCGATGTGAACACACGAACCGGCCCGGGTTTCACGCCCGGGCCCCTGACGCGGCCGGCACCTACGCACGCATCGGCATCGTCCTACGCGGCTTGTCGGTCTCAGTCCACCTTGGCGCCGGACGCCTTCACCACCGCGGCCCATTTGCGGGTTTCGCTGTCGATCAGCCGGGCGAACTCGGCCGGGGTGTTGCCGCTGGGAATGGCGCCCTGTGCCACCAGGCGGTCCTTCAGCGCCGGGCTGGCCAGGGCCTTGGCGGTTTCCTGCTGCACCCGGTTGACGATGTCCGCCGGCGTGCCCGCCGGCGCCAGCAGGCCGAACCACGAGCTGGCCTCATAACCCTTCACGCCCGCCTGCTCGATCGTGGGCAGGTCCGGCAGCGCCTCGGAGCGGCGTGCGCTGGTGACCGCCAGCGCCTTGAGCTTGCCGGCCTTGATCTGGGGCATGGCCGAGGGCAGGTTGTCGAACATCAGGTCCATCGTGCCGCCCACCAGGTCCAGCAGCGCGGGGCCGGACCCACGGTACGGGAAGTGCACCATGTAGGTCCCGGTCATCGTCTTGAACAGCTCGCCCGCCAGATGGATGGACGTGCCGTTGCCGCTGGAGGCCATGTTCAGTTTGCCGGGGTTCGCGCGAGCATAGGCAATCAGATCGGCCACGGTGTTGATCTTCAGCGCCTCGGCCTTGGCGGGGTTCATCACCAGCACGTTGGGCACGCCGGCCACCAGCGTGACCGGGGCGAAGTCCTTGATCGGGTCATAGGGCAGCTTGGGGTACAGCGACTGGTTGATGCCGTGCGTGCCCACCGTGCCCATCAGGAAGTGGTAGCCATCATTGGGCGAGCGCGCCACGTCGGCCGCGCCGACATTGCCACCCGCGCCCGGCTTGTTGTCGATCACGAACTGCTGGCCGAAGGCGCGACTCAGCTCGGGCGCGAGCGCACGCGCCAGGATGTCGGTGGTGCCGGCCGGCGCGAACGGCACGACGATGCGCACCGGCTTGGTGGGCCAGGCCCCGCCCTGGGCCCAGGCCCAGGGGCTGGCACCGGCAGCGGCGAGGGCGGCCAGGACCTGACGGCGATGCAGCGATGACGACATGCGACGTACTCCTTGAGATGTGAATGAACCTGCAGTGTGGGCGCCCTGCGCGGGGCGGGGCAGTCGGACTATCCCGCAAGGGACCCGTGGCGCAGACATCCCGGACAAGGCAGGCCCTGACGTTGAATCCGGCGACGCCCTGCGTGAATCAAGGCGTAAGTACTGCGTCGAGTTGCTTCACGGCCGGGAGCGCCGCGCTGTTGGCTACCCGAGGCGGCTGGCACGCGTGCTAGATTTCGCGCCCGACATCAACAACACATTGCCTCAGGGGGGCAGCCATGGTCGATCGGGATCTGCTGATGCCGAGTCTGGGCGGCGTGCAGGTGGAGCGGGCGCCGTACTCGTCAAAGACCGGATTTCTCGCCGCGTTTTTCGGTGGGCCTCTGGCCGCCTGCGGCTACGGGGCGCTCAATGCGCGGCGAATCGGGCGTCTGACGTCTGATGGCCCCTGGCTGGCTGCCTTCGTGGTGGGCGATATCGCGCTGATGTGGCTGCTCACGCATGGACTCGTTGGCCTGCCCTGGATCGACGCCGTGCAACAGGAATTTGGCGGGCGCTTCGGCCGCATCGCCAGCCGCCTGTTCGCGCTGATTGTCTTCGGCTGGGTGTGCCTGGCACACCGCCGTGAACAACGTGCGGCGGAACTGATGGGGCTGGAGCGGCCGAACGGGTTCGCGCCGGGGTTGGGGCTGATCCTCATGGGGCTGGCCGCAGGCGCCGGAATCGCGGAGGTGATCGAATGAGTGCTGCCGCGACCGAACTGGCACACGGCGAAAGCCCCGAAACGCTGCAGGCCCAGGCCGAGGCACTGCTTGATCGCCGCCGCGTCGATGCGGCTCGAGCCGTTGTCGCGCGCGGCGTGCAGCTTCATCCTGAGCATGAGGGTCTGCTGTTCCAGGCGGCGCGGATCGAGGCGATGGACAAGCGCACCGAGGCCGCACGTGCCCTGCTGGAACAACTGCTGTCGGGCAACCCGTCGCATGCCGGTGCTCGAATCCTCATGTTCGTGATCGAGATGGACGATGGCCAGCTTGCCCAGGCCGAGCGGCTGATCCTCGACCTGCTGCGGGAGTCGCCGCAATCGCCGACGTACTACGCCTACTATTCCCGACTCATGCTCAGGGCCTTGCTCATCGGCAAGGCAAGCCGCCTGGCCGACGAGGCGGTGCGACTGGCGCCGAACAGCGAAGAAGCGCTGCATGCGCGGGCGCTGTGCGACATCGCGCTGGGCCGCGCCCCTCGCGACAGCGCTGCGGCGATTCGTCTCCTGACACGGCACCCCGACGATGCGCGCACCATGCGCCTCATGGTGGCGTCGCTTGCGCATGCACGGCGCCCCCGCGAAGCGCTGGGCGTGGCCCGTGAGTTGTTGCGTCTGCAGCCTGACGACCATGAGCTGGCCGCGCTGGTCAGGGCATTGCGCTATGACACGCACTGGACGTTGCTGCCGCTGTGGCCGATGCAGCGGTGGGGCTGGGCCGGGTCGGCAGGGCTGTGGATCGGCGTGCTGATTGCGGCCCAGCTGATGGACCGTCTGGCACCTGCCCATGCCGGCACCTTCGGCCTGACGTGGCTGGGATTTATCGTCTACAGCTGGGCCTGGCCCCCCGTGCTGCGGCGCTTGATGTTGAAGGGAACATGATGATTGACACGAGCCTGGACACCACCGACCGCATGGCACTGGAGCAGCACCTGCTGACGCAGCCCTTCGACCATGAGGCCCGGGAGCGATACGCCAGGCTGCTGCTGAGCCTGCAGTGCTGGGACGACGTCCTGGCGCAGGCCCGGCTCCTGAGGCAGCAATGTCCGGGGCGCGCCACCGGCGCACTGATCGAGGCGCGCGCCCTGCTGGGCCGGGAGGATCACGCCCAGGCGCAGCAGCGCTATCAGGAGGCCCGAGGCCTGGAGGGGTTTGAAGTCATCGACGCGCTCGAGGGCATTGCGGCACAACCGATGGCGCCCGCGCCGGCACGCCTGCAACTGGTGGGGGCGCCGCGTGCAGCGGCGGTGCTGCCGATCCAGGGGGTCAGCGCCGAGCGGGTCCGCTTCTCGAGCATCGTAGGCATGGAGGCCCTGAAGAAGACCATTCGCGTCAAGATCATCGAGCCCTATCTCAAACCGGGCCTGTTCTCGCGCTTCAAGATGCAGAGTGGCGGCGGCATTCTCCTGTATGGCCCACCGGGCTGCGGCAAGACAATGATTGCACGGGCGATCGCCAATGAATGCCAGGCGGAGTTCATTCCCGTGGGCATCTCTGACGTGCTGAACATGTGGGTGGGCGAGAGCGAGCGCAACCTGGCCGCGATGTTCGACAAGGCGCGGGCACAGACGCCGGCCGTGCTCTTCTTTGACGAACTCGATGCCCTGGCCTTCTCGCGCGCGAAGGCCACGTCGAGCAGCACGCGCACGGTGGTCAACGAGTTCCTCGCTCAGCTCGACGGCGTCGGGCGTGACAACAAGGGCGTGCTGATGCTGGCAGCCACGAACATGCCGTGGGACGTCGATGAGGCCATGAAGCGCCCCGGCAGGTTCTCCAGGCAGATCTTTGTGGCACCGCCCGACCTGCCAGCGCGGCGCGAGATGCTGCGATTGAAGCTGATGGACGTGCCCATCGAGAACGTTGACCTCGACGCCGTCGCGGCGGCGACAGTCAACTACTCCGGGGCTGACATCGATGGCCTGATCGAGTTGACGAAGGAATCGGCGCTGACTGACTCGCTTGCGGAAGACAAGGAGCGTGCAATCTCCCAGGCAGACTTCGATGCAGCGCTGTCCCAGACTCGGCCGTCGACGGTGGACTGGCTGCGCACCGTGCGCAATGTCGTCAAGTATGCAGGGGACGATGGCACTTACCGCGAGGTCGAACAGTATCTGAAGCAGGTCAGGATGCTCTGACCGTACAGCCCGCAGCGGGTGGTGCGCACGGCCATCGGCACACCATGCAACATGCGAGTCAATTCATGACCACCCTCCTGATCATCGACATGCAGATGGGCATGACCTGGCCCGAGCCGGGCGTGCGCAACAACCCTGGGGCCGAGGCCGTGATGGCCGGCCTGCTGGCGCGCTGGCGCGAGGCCGGCGATCCGGTCGTGCATGTGCGGCACCTGTCGCGTAGCCCGGGTTCGCCGTTCTGGCCCGGTCAGCCCGGGGTCGAGTTCCAGCCTGCACTGGCGCCCTTGCCGCATGAGCACGTGGTCGACAAGCATGTGCCCGATGCGTTCGTCCACACCGGCCTGGAGCGCTGGCTGCATGCGCGTGGCGAGCGTGATCTGGTGATCGTGGGCGTGAGCACGAACATCTCGGTCGAATGCACCGCGCGGGCGGCAGGCAACCTCGGCTTCGGGGTCACCGTGGTGGCCGATGCCACCTTCACCTTCGACAAGCGTGACTTCCACGGGCGACACCGCACCGCAGACGAGGTGCATGCGATGTCGCTTGCGAACCTTGACGGTGAATACGCCCGCGTGTGCCTGGCGCAGGATCTGCCGGGCGGGCGCTGAGGCACACTGCACCTCACGCATCAACCCGTGGTGCAGATCGAAAGCAGAGGGCATGTGATGGCACTGGACTGGACCGACACGACCGATTCCGTCGACTGGCAGGAACTGGCCGAGCTGTACCGCCAGGCTCCGCTGGGCACCAAGGACCCGCAGCGACTGCAGACGGCCTTTTCGAACAGCATGTTCCGGGTGTTCGTGCGCGACGGTGGCCGCCTGGTCGGTGTGGGCCGTGCCCTGGCCGACGGCGCCGACTGTGCCTACATCTGCGACGTGGCGGTGTTGCCGAGCCACCAGGGCACCGGGCTGGGCAAGCGCATCGTGGCCCGGCTGGTCGAGCTGTCGCAGGGTCATCGCAAGATCCTGCTGTATTCGGTGCCGGGCAAGGAGTCGTTCTACCGGAAGTTCGGCTTCCTGCGCATGAAGACGGCCATGGGCCTGTTCGAGCAGGCGCCGCTGATGTGTGAACGCAACTACCTGGAGGCAGACTGAGGCCGACTGAGCGCCCCCGGGTGCACCCTGGGTCTGGTTCACCATGGCCTGCAGTACATTGCTGCTCCATCAACGGGAGACCAGCGATGTCGGCAGGTGACTGGAAAGACCTCTATGCGGCGGCCGTGGCCGGCAACGAAGCGCTGGTGCGCTATCACATCGACGCCGGGGTGAACCCCAACCACCAGCACCCCGAGATCATGTGCACGCCGCTGGTGGCCAGCCTGATCCACGGTCATGACGGCATTGCCCAGTACCTGCTCGATCACGGCGCTGACCCCGGGCTGCGCTCCGAGTTCGACGGCCTGACGCCGCTGCAGGCTGCCCGCCGCCATGGACGCACGCGGTTTGTGGACCGCCTTCAGCAGATGGGGGCCCGCGACGAACGCCAGCCGTTCTGGTGGCGATGGCTGCCGGTGTGAGCCGCTGGCTGCTGCGCATGCTGGGCCTGGGGCTGCTGCTGTACGCCGGCCTGTGCGCCGTGCTGTATGTGTTCCAGCGTGCGCTGATCTACCACCCGCAGCCGCGCGACCCGGGCAGCCGGGCCGCGGTCATCACGCTGCCGACCGACGCCGGAGACGTGCGGGTGACTACACGTGCACGCGAGGGCGCGCGGGCCGTGCTGTACCTCGGCGGCAATGCCGAGGACGTGACCTGGAGCCTGCCCGATCTGGAACAGGCCTTTCCCGACCACGCGCTGTACCTGATGCACTACCGGGGTTACGGGGGCAGTGCCGGGGTGCCCAGCGAGCAGGCCCTGGTGTCCGACGCGCTGGCGCTGTTCGACCGTTTGCAGTCGCAGCATCCCGGTGTCACGGTGATCGGCCGCAGCCTGGGCAGCGGGGTGGCCGTGCAGGTGGCGGCGCAGCGGCCGGTCGAACAGCTCGTGCTGGTCACCCCGTACGACAGCATCGAGGCGCTGGCAGCGCGGCAGTTTCCCTTTGTGCCGGTGCGCTGGCTCCTGAAGGACCGGTTCGAGTCATGGCGGCATGCGCCGCGGGTGCGCGCGCCGACCCTGGTGCTGGCCGCCGAACATGACGAGGTCATCCCGCGCAGCCACACCGAAACCCTGCTGCGGCACTTTCGCACCGACACCCTGCGCCTGGAGGTGATCGACGGCACGGGCCACAACACCATCGGTTCGCATCCGCGCTATGTGCAGATGCTGCGCAGCGTCGCCGACAGGCGGTGAATGCACCGGCGATGACCGGCCTTTGCCGGCCGGCGCCGCCCGGCTACCATCGGCGCCGGGGCGCTCGACAGGCCCCGAACAGACCGCTCGAACCCACAACGTCCACCCTTAGCCTCTTTCCATGAGCCTGACCTTCAAGCTGCTGCTGGCCGCCATCGCCGCGTTCATCGTCATTGCCATCTGGCCCTCGCGACAGTCCGACACCCGCATGATGGCGCAGGCGCGCCAGGTCTTCCATCAGTCCTGCGTGGCCAAGGGCACCGAACAGAAGGTGCTGCCGGCCGACCGCCTGGAGACCTTCTGCGGCTGTTCGGCCGAGAAGGCGGTGTCCGACCTGGGCACCGAAGGTGTCAAGCGCGTGAATGCGGCCAACTCGCTCACGGATTCAGACCGGGAGCTGATCGACACGGTGCAGAAGGTCTGCCTCGAGATGGCGGGCGGCCGCTGACAGTCGTGGTGTTCACGGCGATGCACGTGCAGGTGACCCGATGCTGAGCGACGAGGTGCTCGACCTGATGCAGCGCAGCGTGCTGTGCTGGCTGGCGACCGTTGATGCCCGTGGCCGACCCAACGTGTCGCCAAAGGAAGTGTTCACCGCCCACGGCCGCAACACCGTGCTGATCGCGCACATCGCCTCGCCGGGCAGCGTGCGCAATCTGGGCGTCAACGCACAGGCCTGCCTGAGCTTCATCGACGTCTTCAGCCAGAAGGGCTGCAAGCTGCGCGGCACGGCCGAGGTCGTGTTGCCCGACGAGGCAGGTTTTGCCGAGCTGGCTGCACCGCTGGTGGCCATCACGCAAGGCGTCTTTCCGATCCGTGCGGTGATGGTGCTGACGGTCACCGAGGTCGAATCCATCCTGGCGCCCAGCTACCGCATGGTGCCCGGCACCACCGAGGCCGCCCAGCGCGACAGCGCCATGCGCACCTACGGCGTGATGCCGCGAACGCCGGCGCCGGCTGCGGCCGACGTCTCGGGCCTGGCCACGGTGACGGCCACGGTGACGGCCACGATGACGGCCACAGCAACGGCCGGTGGGGGCACGCCCGACCTGCAGCAGTACCTGCACCAGCACATCCCGCTGTCGGCGGCCATGCAGGTGCAGGTGATGCAGGCCACGCCAGAGGCCGTGGTGCTGCGCGCGCCGCTGGCGCCGAACATCAACCACCGCGAGACGGTGTTCGGCGGCAGCGCGTCGGCGTTGGGCATCCTGGCTGCCTGGTCGCTGCTGCATGTGCGCTTGCGGGGGGCCGGCCTGACCGGGCGCCTGGTCATCCAGCGCAACACCATGGATTACCTGGCACCGATGGCGGGTGAGTTCGAGGCCCGTGCCGCACTGGGCGATCCGGCCGACTGGCAGCGATTCGAGCGCATGCTGCAGCGCAAGGGCACCGGACGCATCAGCGTGGCCGCCGAGCTGAGTTGTGCGGGCCA
>CBFGPV010000148.1:0-10699 GCA_965650765.1 uncultured Burkholderiales bacterium | reverse complement strand
TGCGCCCAGCCTGCCCCCCGCGGGGGTCAAGGAAACTTGGGGCGGCCCGGCGTTTGCGTGAGAGCGCCCCCAGGGCCGGGCTGCGCCCAGCCCGCCCCCCGCGGGGGTCAAGGAAACTTGGGGCGGCCCGGCGTTTCCTGGCGAGCAGGCCGGTCTATCGGTCTGGGGCGTTCGGTGCGTCCGGTACGTCCAGCGGCACGCGGGTCTCGAACTTCGAGCAGTTCATCGCAAACACGCTCTTGAAGTTGCGCACGTTGTTTGCCGACGAGAAGACCTCGCGCGTGAAGGTGTGGTAGCGCTCCATCGACGTGGTGCTGACGATCAGCAGGAAGTCGAACTCGCCCGAGACCTCATAGCAGGCCACCACCTCATCGAGCCCGGCCACCCGCTGCTCGAAGCTGCGCAGCAGCGCATCGTTCTGCTTGTCCAGTTCGACCGACACGAACACCGTGAGCGCGCGCCCCACGCGCTGCCGGTCGACCAGCGCCACCTGGCCCAGCAGCACACCGCTCTCGCGCAGATGGGCGATGCGGCGCTGGCAGGTCGCCGGCGAGCTGTTCACGCGTTCGGCCAGCTCACGCAGCGGCAAGGTGGCGTCGGCCTGCAGCAGGTTGAGGATGCGGATGTCCAGACGGTCCAGGGGCATGGTGGCGGCACGCGGCGGCGAAGGGGTCATTGTCACCGGCTGCGCCGGCGTGTGCGCGGGCTGGGGGGCGAGGCCGGCGCCGGGGTGCGTTGACCGGGCAGGGGCGCGACCAGGTGGTCGACAAGGTGGTCCACGAAGGCGCGGACCTTGGGCGACAGGTGCCGGCTTGCGGGCCAGATCGCACTGAATTGCCCGGGCGGCGCCATCTCATCGGCGAGCACGCTGCATAGCCGGCCCGCGGCCAGCAGATCGGCCGCGAGGAAGTCCGGCATGCAGGCGATGCCCAGGCCGCGCAGCGTGGCGCCGACCACGGCTTCCATGTGGTTGCAGGCCAGCACGGTGCGCGGGTGCCGATGGCTGCCCTGCGGAGCGGGGGCCAGTGGCCAGTCCAGCAGCTTGCCGGTGTCGGGATGGCGGAATCGCACGGCGCGGTGTTGCGCCAGCTCGCCAGCGCTGCCAGGCGTGCCATGGCGCGCGAGGTACTCGGGCGAGGCGCACAGCAGCAGCTGAAAGCGCTGCAGCGGCCGTGAAACGAGGCGGGAATCCGGCAGCTCACCGCTGCGGATGGCCACGTCGATGCCGTCGTCGATCAGGTCCACGGCCCGGTCGCTGAAGTTGATGTCGAGCTCGACCTCGGGGTGGCGTGCCACGAAGCCGGGGATCAGCGGCAGCAGGAAGTGATGGCCCACGATGGGCGCGCTCACGCGCAGCCGGCCCCGCGGTGCTTCGCGGGATCGGGACAACATGGCGTGGGCGTCGTCGAGATCGTCGAGGATGCGCCGACAGCGCTCGTGGAACAGGCGCCCCTCGGCCGTGAGCTGCATGCGCCGGGTGCTGCGTTGCAGCAGTTGCACGCCGACCTCGTGCTCCAGCCGGGCCACGCTCTTGCCGACGGCCGATGCCGACACTTCCAGCGCACGCCCGGCCGCCACGAAGCTGCCGAGGTCGGCCGTTTTCACAAAGGCCAGCAGGCCGGTGAGCTTGTCCATGGTGGTCTTGGCTGGTGCGATTCCATTGCGGACAGATTCTCCTGAATGTCAGGACGATGCGCCACTTTTTCAGGCATTGATGCCTGTGTAGCCTGAGCCACCCTCCTGCTCATCCTGTGGATGCCCTGCTGCCCATGCGCCTTGCCCTTCCCCCTCTGCGCGGGTTCGACCCCGCCGCGCGCCGCCCGCTGAACCTGGCCCTGCTGCTGAGTCTGCCCCTGCTGCTGCAGCCCCTGGGGGACCACTGGGTGCGTGTGGTCGACGTGAGCCTGCTGTACGTGATGCTGGCGCTGGGGCTGAATGTCGTGGTCGGTTTTGCGGGCCTGCTCGATCTGGGCTATGTCGCGTTTTATGCGGTGGGGGCCTATCTGTTCGCGCTGCTCGCCTCACCGCACCTGAGCGAACAGTTCGCCGGGATCGCGTTGTGGGCACCCGCGGGCCTGCATGCGCCGTGGTGGGTGGTCGTCCCGCTGGCCGCAGCCGCGGCCGCCGGCCTGGGCGTGCTGCTCGGTGCGCCCACGCTGCGCCTGCGTGGCGATTACCTGGCCGTGGTGACGCTGGGTTTTGGCGAGATCATCCGGCTGCTCATCGTGAACCTGGGTCATCCGGTCAACATCACCGATGGCGCCAAGGGCCTGGCGCGTCTCGACACGCTGGTGATGTTCGGCCTGGACCTGGGCCGGCCGTGGCAACTGGGGCCCGTCACGCTGTCCTCGGTCACGCTGCACTACTACCTGTTCCTGCTGCTGGTGCTGGCCACCGTCGGCATCTGCCATCGCCTGCAGCATTCGCGGGTGGGTCGCGCCTGGGCAGCGATTCGTGACGACGAGGTGGCCGCCACCGCCATGGGCATCGACACGCATCGCATGAAGCTGCTGGCCTTTGGCATCGGGGCCAGCTTTGGCGGCGTGGCCGGCGTGCTGTTCGGCAGCTTCCAGGGTTTCGTGTCACCCGAGGCGTTCAGCCTGCACGAGTCGGTGATGCTCGTGGCCATGGTGGTGTTCGGCGGCATGGGTCATGTGCCGGGTGTGATCGTGGGAGCGGTGTTGCTGGCGGCGCTGCCCGAGGCGTTGCGGTACGTGGTCGGGCCCTTGCAGGCGATGACCGACGGACGACTGGATGCCGGCATCCTGCGGCCGCTGCTGATCGCCGTGGCCATGATCGTCACGATGCGCCTGCGCCCGGATGGGCTGTGGCCGGCTCGCTCACCCGCCGTCGCCACGGCGGGGCGACAGCACCTTCATGACGGCCGATGCGCCGAGCACCGGTTCACCGTCCACACTGAGCCTGCCCTGCATGAACACCAGGCTGGAGGTGGCGCGCACCACATGCCCTCGCGCCTCGAGGAACTGCCCCGCCTGCACGGCGGCAAGGAACTGGGTGTCCAGCTGCACCGTCACACAGGCCTGTCGCCCGACGGCTTCCCAGGCCAGTGCACTGAGGGCATGGTCGATCAGCGAGGTGGTCAGGCCACCGTGGACCACACCGGCCGGGTTGAGGTGGGCCTCGGTGGTGAGCAGTCCGTAAGCCCAGCCGGCGTCTTCACGGCGAGTCCACAACGGGCCGATCAGGCCGATGAAACCGGGCAGCGTGCGTTCGCGCCAGCCGCTGGCAACAAGGCGGTCGTGTGAAGGTGTCGGGTCCATGGTTCAGGTCCGCGCGGCGAGCAGTTCGGACAGCGTCTGCGCCTCGGCCTGCAGGTCCTTGGCCAGGGCCTGGCTCTTGCTGCCGTCGATCTGGTCGGCCACACCGGCGGCCACCAGCGAATGGCTCATGCGACCCTGGGCGTCGAACACCGGCACCGCGATCACCGTGATGCCGCTGATGTAGTTGCCGCGGTCCATGCTGTAGCCCTTGCGACGCACTGCCTGCACCTCCTTGCGCCAGGCCTCGATGTCGGGCGGCTGGTCCCATCGCAGGGCCTTGAAGCGCCGCTCCACCTCGGCCTCCGACAACTCGCTGTAGGCCGCCACCAGCCGGCCGGTGGCACTGATCAGGGCCGGAAAGCGGCTGCCGACATCCACATGCAGGCGAAACGGTGTGCGCGAGCGCGACAGCGCCAGCACGACCATGTGCTCGATGCCGGTCACCTCCACGCCGATGGCGGTGACGTTCCAGGTGCTGGCCAGGCGGTCGAGCACCGGCTGCACCAGGGTCGGGAACGGGCTGCTGTCGATCACGCTGCGCGCCAGCGCCAGCATGCCCACGCCCAGGCCGTAGCGCTTGGTGGCGGGGTCCACCTTGATCAGGCCTTCGTCGACCAGCACCCGCAGGATGTGCAGGCAGGTGCTGGTGACCATGTCGAGTTCCTGCGAGATGGCCTTGAGCGTCATCGGACCGGAACTCTTGCCCAGCAGGCGAAGGATGGCGATCGCGCGGGTCACCGCCGGCACGGGGCGCACACGCGGGCCGGCCTTGGCCTCGGGCGCATCGGAAGGTGTGGGGGGCATCTGGCTCTCCGTTGTACAGGGACAAGCATACGGCGCTTCCGGCATGTGCCGGCCGCGGCGCGCAGTGCGCGTTCAGTCGGATTCCGCCCGTCTTGCGATTGTATATAGACAATTCATGAACGCTATTGACAATTTGCGAGGCGGCGCGCAAAGTTGAATCCACTGATTGCAGGACTTCAACGACCCACACGCCATGACCCAACTGACCGATTACGTGTCCTACGCCGATGCCCAGGCGCACTGCACGAGCGACAAGCTGTGGGAGCTGTTCGACGGCACCCGCGAGCACATGAACATTGCCCACGAGTGCATCGATCGCCATGCCGGAAACGAGCGCACCGCGGTGATCCTGGTGCGCGCCGATGGCAGCGACGTGCAACTGGGCTTTCGCCAGCTCGCGCAGGAGTCGTCGCGTTTTGCGCACTTCCTGGTCGAGCGCGGCATCCGGCCGGGCGACCGGGTGGCGGTGATGCTGGAGCCCTCACGCGAGTTCTATGTCGCGATGTTCGGCGCGATGAAGATGGGCGCCATCGCGGTGCCGCTGTTCACGCTGTTCGGCCCCGACGGCATCCGCCTGCGCGTGCAGGACTGCGAACCGCGCATGCTGGTCACGCATGCCGAAAAGGCGCCGCTCGTGCCGGCCAGCCCGCAGCTTCAGGTGGTGGTGGCGGGCGACGATTTCGTCGATTCGCTGAGCGGCTATCCGTCGACCTACACCTGCCGCACCCGCGCCGACGACCTGGCGATCTTCCAGTACACCTCGGGCACCACCCGCGAGCTGCCCGATGCGGTGAAGCACACCCACCGTGCGATCGTCACGCTGATGCTGGCTGCGCTGTACGGCACGGGCATCCGGCCTGGCGAGCGCTACATGTGCCCGTCCTCGCCGGCCTGGGGCCACGGCCTGTGGCACGGCACGCTGGCGCCGCTGGCCCTGGGCGTGACCATCGGCGCCTATGCCGGCAAGTTCAACGCCGAGCGTTTGCTGAAGGCGCTGCACGACCACCGCTTCACCAACCTGTCGGCCGCGGCCACGCACTACCGGATGATGCGCAACAGCGGTGCGGCGGGGCACTACACCTACACGCTGGACAAGCTCTCGTTCACCGGCGAGCCGATCGACAGCGAGACCGCGGCCTTTGCCGAGGCCACCTTCGGCCACCCGGTGTGCAGCATGTACGGCACGACCGAGATCGGCGTGTGCCTGGTGAACTACCCCGGGGCGCCAGACTTCCCGGTCAAGCCCGGTTCACTCGGCAAGCCCGTGCCCGGCCTGAAGGTCGAGGTCCAGGACCCGCACGGTGCCCCTTGCGCGCCGGGCGTGACCGGTGAACTCAAGCTGTGGCGAGGCGGCACCTGGGTGGCCACCAAGGACCTGGGCCGCATCGACGAGGACGGCTACTTCTGGCACGGCGGCCGGGCCGACGACGTGATCATCTCGGCCGGCTGGACCATCGGTGCTGTCGAGGTCGAGGACGCCATCCTCAAGCACCCCGACGTGCGCGAGGCCGCCGCCATCGGTGTGCCCGATGCGCTGCGCGGCCAGGTGGTCAAGGCCTTTGTCGTGTCCGAACGGCCCGGTGACGAGCGTTTCGTGCAGGAGATCCAGGACGCCGTGCGCACCCGGTTGAGCCAGCACGAATACCCGCGCCAGGTGGCCTTCGTCGCCGAGCTGCCCAAGACCCCGGCCGGAAAGATCCATCGCCGCAAGCTGCGCGAGCAGGAGACGGCCCCGACCCCGACCAGCGCGACGTCCGTCGTGCATTCCTGAACCCCATCCCGAACCTGAACCGAACTGCAGGAGACCCCATGTCGACCCCGAACGAACGCACCTTCCCGAAGATCACCCAGAGCGGCCTGGACGAACTGCGCGAGCGCATCGGCCTGAAGATCACCAACACGGCCGAGCCCTGGTGCTACGAGGCCACCCGCGACAACATCCGCCACTACGCGCACGGCATCGGTGACGACAACCCGCTGTGGTGCGACCCCGAGTACGCGGCCCGCACGCAGTACGGCGGCATCATCGCGCTGCCCAGCTTCCTGTTTGCCACCAGCCGCATCGTCTCGGGCTATGTCGGCGGGCTGCCCGGCGTGCATGCGATGTGGTCCGGTGCCGACTGGACCTGGCACAAGCCGGTGCGTCGCAACGACACCATCTCGACCGAGGCCTACCTGAAGGACCTGGTCGAACACCAGACGCGCTTTGCCGGTCGCGCGGTGCAGCAGATCTACCACGTCGACTTCTTCAACCAGCAGGGCGACAAGGTCGCCGAGGCCGACAGCTGGTGCTTCCGGACCGAACGCGATCACGCCCGCGAGCAGGGCAGCAAGTACAAGGAAGTGCGCGAGCGTGCACCGCGCCGCTACAGCCCCGAGGAGATCCGCGAGGCCTACAGGCTGTACGAGACCGAGGCCGTGCGCGGCGCCACACCGCGCTACTGGGAGGACGTGAGCGAGGGCGAGGCCCTGCCGGTGATGTTCAAGGGGCCGATGACGGTGACCGGCTTCATCGCCTATGCGCAGGGCTGGGGCGGCCTGTACATCCGCGCCAACAAGCTGGCCTGGAAGCTGATCGATGCCCACCCGGGCGTGGGCATCACCAACCGCTTCGGCATTCCCGACGTGCCCGAGCGTGTGCACTGGGAAGAAGACTTCGCGCTCGAGGTCGGTGCCCCGGGCGCCTACGACTACGGCCCCGAGCGCACGTCCTGGCTCACCCACCACCTCACCAACTGGATGGGCGACGACGGCTTCCTGCGCAAGGCCGGCTGCAAGATCCGCCGCCACAACCCCGAGGGCGACATGCTGTTCATCAAGGGGTCGGTCAAGCGCAAGTTCGTCGAAGGCGGGCGCCACCTGGTCGAGATCGAGCAGGAAGCGCGCAACCAGGATGACGAGCTGTCGGTGGTCGGCTCGGGTGTGGTCGAACTGCCCTCGCGCGGCTGAGGCGTCGTGCCGGCCACTGCATCGCACCAGACCATGGCTAGCCTGATGCCCGAGCGGGCCTCCTCCACCCCACGCGGCTGCGGCCAGCCGCCGTCCGGCGCGCTGGCCGGCGTGAAGGTGATCGACCTCTCACGCGTGCTGGCCGGGCCGCTGTGCACCCAGATGCTGGCCGATCACGGGGCCGACGTGATCAAGGTGGAGCCACCGGCCGGCGACGAAACCCGCACCCTGGGGCCGCCTTTCGATGCGCAGGGTGACGCGGCCTATTTCACGGCCGTCAACCGCGGCAAGCGCGCCATCGCGCTGGACCTCTCGCGCAGCGAGGGCCAGGCCACGTTGCTCGAGTTGCTGCACGGGGCCGACGTGCTGGTCGAGAACTTCATCCCCGGCACGATGGCCCGCTGGGGGCTGGACTACGAGACGGTGCTGGCGGCGCGCTTTCCGCGCCTGGTGTATTGCGCCATCTCGGGTTTTGGCGCAGACGGCCCGCTGGGCGGCCTGCCCGGCTATGACGCCATCCTGCAGGCCATGTGCGGGCTGATGAGCGTCAACGGCGATGCCGCCTCGGGCCCCACTCGCATGGGCCTGCCGGTGGTCGACCACCTGACCGGCTACACCGCGCTGTCGGGCATCCTGCTGGCGCTGGTCGACCGCGCGCGCACCGGCCACGGTCAGCGGGTGGAGGCCACGCTGTTCGACACCGCGCTGAGCCTGCTGGTGCCACATGCCGCCAACTGGATGCACTCGGGCCGCACGCCCGAGCTGCTGGGCAGTGCCCATCCCAACATCGCGCCGTACGACAAGTTCGACTGCCGGGACGGCCCGATCTTCCTCGGCATCCTGAATGACCGGCAGTTCCGCCGTTTCTGCGAGCACGTGGGCCTGCCCGCCTTGCAGGACGACGAACGGTTTGCCACCAATGCGATGCGGCTGCAGCACCGCGAGGCCCTGCGCGATGCGATCCAGGCCGCGCTGGCCGGGCTGCCGCGTGCGGCGGTGTGCGAAACGCTGATGCGCCAGGGCGTGCCGGTGGGGCCGGTCCACACCGTGCCCGAGGCATTTGCCCAGGCCCATGCGGGGCATCGCCGCATGCACGTCGAGTGCGAGGGTTACCGCGGCATCGGTGTGGCCACGCGGCTGTCGCGCACACCGGGCCGCCCCGACGGCGTGCCGCCGCGATTTGCGCAACACACCGACGAGGTGCTGCACGAGGCCGGCCTGAGCCCCGGCCGCATCGCGCAGCTTCGCGAGGGTGGGGTGCTGCCCTGAGCACCCCGCCCGTTCACGTTTCACTTCCCGACATCGACCAGACCACCACCAGGAGACAAAAGTGAAAGCACGAACCCGACTCGCCGCGATCGCGGCCGCCTTGTTGCCCGCCCTGTTCGTCACCCCGCCTGCGGTGGCCCAGGCCTACCCCGCCAAGACGGTGAAGATCATCGTGCCCTACCAGCCGGGCCAGGGCACCGACGTGGCCACGCGCTACCTCGCCGAACACCTGGGCAAGGCCCTGGGCCAGACCTTCGTGGTCGAGAACAAGCCCGGCGCCGGCGGCAACATCGGCACGGCCGAGGCGGCGCGTGCACCGGCCGACGGCTACACGCTGCTGATGGGCACCAACGGCACGCATGTGCTGAACCCGTTCCTGTATCCGAAGATGCCGTTCGACCCCGAGGCCGACTTCGATCCGGTGATGCTCGTCAGCTCGTTCCCGATGGTCGTGCTGGCCCCGTCGGCCTCGCCGCTGAACAGCGTCAGCGACCTGGTGGCCAGTGCCCGTGCCAAGCCGGACACGCTGGACGCCGCGCTGCCCAGCACCACCGCCCTGCTGGTGCTGGAGCTGCTCAAGCAGCAAAGTGGCGTCGACATCCGCGGCATCCGCTACAAGGGGTCGAGCACCTCGATGACCGAACTCATCGGCGGGCAGGTGCCGGTGGCGATCGACACGGTCAGTGCCTCGCGCTCGTTCATCACCAGCGGCCGGCTCAAGGCCCTGGGCGTGACCTCGCTGGGTGAGACCGCCTTGCTGCCCGGGGTCAAGCCGGTGTCCGAGCAAGGGGTCGAAGGCTTTCAGGTCGTGGCCTGGAATGGCCTGTATGCACCGCGCGGCACACCGCCGGCGGCGCTTAAGGCGCTGAATGCCGCGCTGGTCAAGATCCTGGCCCAGCCCGAGGTGCGCCAGCGCTTGCTGGACCTGGGCCATGAACCGGCGGGCGGCACGCCAGCGCGGCTTGCCGACTTTGCGCGCAGCGAGCGCCAGAAGTGGGGCCCGCTGATTGCCAAGGCCGGCATCAAGGCGGACTGATCACGCCGACGCGAGCGCGGCCGCACGTTCGAGCAGCAAGGTCTTCTCGCGCTCGTTTGCGGTCAGGGCCGCGGCCTGCTCGAAGGCTTCACGCGCCTCGGCGGCACGGCCCAGCCGGGCCAGCAGGTCGCCGCGCGCGCTGTGCAGCCACTGGTAGCGCTGCAGCGCCTTGTCCTGCTGCAAGGTGTCGATGATGGCCAGGCCTGCGGCCGGGCCTTCGTGCATCGCCACCGCGATCGCGCGGTTGAGCTCGACGACCGGGGAGGGCATCACCCGCACCAGCTCGGCATACAGCGCGGCGATGCGCCCCCAGTCGGTCTGACTGGCCTGCGCTGCGGTGGCATGGCAGGACGCGATGGCCGCCTGCAGCTGGTAGGGCCCGGCCGGCGTGCCCAGCGACTGCGCACGCGCCAGCGCGGCCAGCCCGCGGCGGATCAGCAGCGGGTCCCAGCGGCTGCGGTCCTGGTCGCCCAGCAGCACCGGGCGGCCCTCCCCATCGGTGCGGGCGGCCGTGCGCGAGGCCTGCAGCTCCATCAGCGCCACCAGCCCGTGCACCTCGGGCTGGTCGGGCGCCAGTTCGGCCAGCATGCGGCCCAGGCGCAGCGCCTCGTCGCACAGCGCGGGCCGCAGCCAGTCCGACCCGCTGGTGGCGGTGTAGCCCTCGTTGAAGATCAGGTAGACCACCTCGAGCACCGAGGCCAGCCGCTCATCGCGCGCCGCACCATGGGGCACCTCGAAGGGCACGCGCGCCTCGCTGAGGGTGCGCTTGGCCCGCACGATGCGCTGGGCCAGCGTGGCCTCGGGCACCAGGTAGGCCCGCGCGATCTCGTGGGTGCTCAGGCCGCCCAGCAGCTTGAGCGTGAGGGCCACGCGCGACTCGGTGGACAGCAGCGGGTGGCAGGCGGTGAAGATCAGGCGCAGCAGGTCGTCGCCGATGTCGTCCTGGCGTGCCGCATCGAGCGCATCGACAAAGTCGGGCACCGACAGCGCGTCGAGCGCCTCCAGGTCGTGGGCGATGTCCTCGTGCCGCGCGGCGGCCATCTGCCGGTGTCGCAGATGGTCCAGTGCGCGACGCCGGGCCGTGGTCATCAGCCAGGCGCCCGGGTTGTCCGGCAGCCCCTGCACCGGCCAGTGTTCCAGCGCCGCCACCAGGGCGTCCTGCGCCAGGTCTTCGGCCAGGCCGATGTCGCGCACCATCCGCGCCACCGCGGCGATGATGCGGGCCGACTCGATGCGCCAGACGGCGGCGATGGACTGGTGGACACGGGAGTGCATGAGGGCAGTGTGCCGCAGGGGCGCTCAGAACTGCTGCGGCGCCGCGGCCTCGTCCATCCAGAACACCTCCCACTGGTGGCCGTCC
>CBFGPV010000147.1:0-11072 GCA_965650765.1 uncultured Burkholderiales bacterium | reverse complement strand
CCGCTGACCTCTTGCATGCCATGCAAGCGCTCTCCCAGCTGAGCTATACCCCCGTTTTTGCCAACTGATACTGCTTGTTGACTTCAGGTACCGCGCTGTTCAAGCGAGAACGAGAGTATATACCGCCTTTCAAAAGGCGCGCAAGCGGTCGATGACAATTTTTTTGTCGAACAGCTCCAGCACCGCATCGATCGACGGCGTCTGGGCGCGCCCGCACACGAGCACGCGCACGGGAATCGCCAGTTGCGGCATCTTCAGGCCGTGTTCGGCGATGGTGTCCTTGATGGCCTGCTGAATCGCAGCCCGGGCCCAGTCCACGCTTTCCAGGCGCGCGGCCAGAGCGTGGACGGCGGCACGCACGCCGTCGGTCAGCAACGCTGCGTCTTCGGCGGACGGCTGCACCGGCCCGGCGTACATGCGCAGCCACTGGGCCAGCTCCACCGTGGTGGCGCACCGGTCCTTGAACAGGCCACACATGCGCGCCAGCAGATCGTCCGGCGGCGGCACCATGTCGTGGCGCTGCATCTGCACCGCCACCAATGAAGCCAGCGCACGATCGTCCATGGCCTTGAGGTGCTGCGCGTTCACCCAGCGCAGCTTGGCCTCGTCGAACTGGCTGGCGCTCTTGCCCAGGTGGTCCAGGTTGAACCACTGCACGAATTGCTCGCGCGAGAAGATCTCGTCGTCGCCATGGCTCCAGCCAAGACGTGCGAGGTAGTTCACCACCCCGTCGGCCAGGTAGCCTTCGTCGCGGTACTGCGTCACCGGCTTGGCGCCATTGCGCTTGCTCATCTTCTCGCCCTGCTCGTTCAGGACCGTGGGCAGGTGGGCGTACACCGGGGGCTCCTTGCCGAGCGCCCGGAAGATGTTGATCTGGCGCGGCGTATTGTTGACGTGGTCGTCGCCCCGGATCACATGGGTGATGGCCATGTCGATGTCGTCGACCACCACGCAGAAGTTGTAGGTGGGCGTGCCATCCGGGCGCGCGATCACGAGGTCGTCCAGCTCATCGTTGCTGATCTCGATGCGACCCTTGACCTTGTCGTCCCAGGCCACCACACCACCCACCGGGTTGCGAAAGCGGATGACCGGCTGCACCCCCTCGGGAACCGGTGGCAGCGTCTTGCCGGGCTCGGGGCGCCAGGTGCCGTCGTAACGCGGCTTCTGCTTTGCCGCCATCTGGCGTTCACGCAGGGCATCCAGCTCGGCCTGCGAGGTGTAGCACCGGTAGGCCAGCCCCTGGTCGAGCATCTGTGCGAGCACGGCCTTGTAGCGGTCCATGCGCTGCATCTGATAGAACGGGCCTTCATCGTGGTCCAGGCCGAGCCATTGCATGCCCTCGAGGATGACGTCCACCGCCTCCTGGGAGGAGCGCTCGAGGTCGGTGTCCTCGATGCGCAGGATGAACACGCCCTGGTTCGCACGCGCAAACGCCCAGGGATACAGCGCCGAACGGATGTTGCCAAGGTGAATGAAGCCGGTCGGAGACGGCGCGAATCGGGTGCGGACTTGGGTCATGCTGCTGCGGTATCGGAAGGTAGGCTGTCGAGGCCGCGCGCCAGGTCGGCCTGCAGGTCGCGCACGTCATCCAGCCCCACGGCCAGGCGGATCATGCCCTGCGTGATGCCGGCGGCCAGGCGCTGATCCTCGGTGAGCCGGCCATGGGAAGTGCTGGCCGGGTGCGTGATCGTGGTCTTGGTGTCGCCCAGGTTGGCCGTGATCGAGCAGATGCGCGTGTTGTCGATCACGTGAAAGGCCGCTGCGCGCGCGGCGGCGGCAGCACCTTGCGTCGGACTCTTCACGATGAAGGACACCACGGCCCCGCCGCTGCCGCCTTGCTGGCGCATCGCCAGCTCATGCTGTGGGTGGGACTTCAGCCCGGGGTAGTACACACGCTCGACCTGCGGATGGGCTTCGAGCCACTGCGCCATCTCAAGCGCGCGGGCGCTCTGCGCCTGCATCCGGATCGACAGCGTTTCCAGGCCCTTGAGCACCACCCAGGCGTTGAACGGCGACAGGCTCATGCCCGCACTGCGCAGGAAGGACACGAGCTTGTCGTTGACGAGTTGCGCCGGCCCGCAGACCGCGCCGGCAATCACGCGGCCCTGCCCGTCCAGGTACTTGGTGCCCGAATGGATGACGAAGTCGGCACCCAGGCGGATCGGCTGCTGCAGTGCCGGCGAGCAGAAGCAGTTGTCGACGGCCAGCCACGCCCCCGCGGCATGGGCGATGTCGGCCAGCGCGCGCACGTCACAGGTTTCGGTCAGTGGATTGGTCGGCGTTTCGGCAAACAGCAGCCGCGTCGTCGGGCGCACCGCAGCCTTCCATTCGTCGATGTCGGTCTGCGACACGAAGGTGGACTCGATGCCGAAGCGGGAGAGCTCGCCGCCGATCAGCTTGATGGTCGAGCCGAAGACGCTGCGCGAACACACTACATGGTCTCCGGCCTTCAGCAGCCCCATGATGAGCAGCATGATCGCGCTCATGCCGCTGGAGGTGGCCACACAGGCCTCGGCGCCTTCCATGGCTGCGAGCCTGCGCTCCATCATCATGACGGTGGGGTTGCCGAAACGGGAGTAGACGAAGGCCTCTTCCTCGTTGGCAAACCGCGCTGCGGCCGTGGCCGCGTCGGGGTGCACGAAACTGCTGGTGAGGTAGAGCGCCTCGGAGTTCTCGCCCCATGGCGACGGGGGCAGGCCCTCGCGCACGGCGAGCGTATCGAGGTGCACCCCTTCGGGCAGGTCGACTCGTGGGATCTTCTTGTCGGTCATGGCGGTGGCCCCTGCCTTTCAGTGCTCACCGGCGCTTTGCAGGGCCAGGCGGCTGCGCTGTGCGTCTTCCTCGTCGCCCTGGGTGGCCCGCTGGTTCTTGATGGCGGCAAAGTCGTCGGCGCTGACGTCGCCGGTGATGTAGGTGCCGTCAAAGCATGAGGCCTCGAAGCCGTCGAGCTGCGGGTTGAGCGAGCCCACCGCCTTTTTCATGGCCGCCACGTCCTGGTAGATCAGCGCATCGGCGCCGATGAACTGGCGGATCTCTTCCATGCTGCGGTCGTGGGCGATCAGCTCTTCCTTGGTCGGCATGTCGATGCCGTACACATTGGGGAAGCGCACCGGCGGTGCGGCCGAGGCCATGTAGACCTTGCGGGCGCCGGCTTCACGGGCCA
Source organism: uncultured Burkholderiales bacterium (assembly GCA_965650765.1). Classification (GTDB taxonomy): domain Bacteria; phylum Pseudomonadota; class Gammaproteobacteria; order Burkholderiales; family Burkholderiaceae_C; genus Caldimonas. Next base: position 7,909 of record CBFGPV010000147.1, on the reverse strand, counting down.
TCTGCACGATTTCCTTGGAGGTGGTGCCGCGCACGATCGAGTCGTCGACCAGCAGCACGTTGCGCCCCTTGAACTCCTGGGCAATGGCGTTGAGCTTCTGGCGCACCGACTTCTTGCGCACGCCCTGGCCCGGCATGATGAAGGTCCGGCCCACATAGCGGTTCTTCACGAAACCCTCGCGGTAGGGCTTGCCGATCTTCTGCGCCAGCTGCATGGCCGAGGGCCGGCTGGACTCGGGGATCGGGATCACCACGTCGATCTCGCTGGGCGGCATCGTCGAGATCAGTCGCTGCGCCAGGGTCTCGCCCATGTTCAGACGCGCCTGGTAGACCGACACGCCGTCGATGACGGAGTCCGGACGGGCCAGATAGACGAACTCGAACACGCAGGGGTTCAGCGACGGCGACTCGGCGCATTGCTGAGCGTGCACGCGCCCGTCGAGGTCGACGAAGATGGCCTCGCCCGGCGCCACGTCGCGCACGAACCGGTGTCCCGTGCCTTCGAGTGCCACCGACTCGCTGGCCACCACGACCTCCGGGCCGTCGGGCGTCGTTGATTCACCGTAGCACAGGGGACGGATGCCATAGGGGTCACGGAAAGCCAGCAGCCCGTACCCGGCGATCAGGCACACGACGGCATACGAGCCCTTGATGCGCTTGTGCACCGCGCGCACGGCCTTGAAGACCTCGTCGGGCGACAGCGGCAGGTCGCGGGCGGCCAGCTCGAGTTCATGCGCGAGCACGTTGAGCAGGACTTCGGAATCGCTCTCGGTGTTGATGTGCCGGCGGTCGATCTCGAACAGTTCGCTCTTCAGTGCATGGGCATTCGTCAGGTTGCCGTTGTGCACCAGCACCAGTCCGAACGGCGCGTTGACGTAGAACGGCTGGGCCTCTTCTTCGTTGTAGGCATTGCCCGCCGTGGGATAGCGCACCTGCCCGAGGCCGACGGTGCCCGGCAGGGCCCGCATGTTGCGCGTGCGGAAGACGTCTCGCACCATGCCGCGCGCCTTGTGCATGAACACCTTGGTGCCCAGTGCGGTCACGATGCCTGCGGCATCCTGGCCACGATGCTGCAGCAGCAGCAGCGCGTCATAGATCAGCTGGTTGACCGGCGACTTCGAGATGACGCCCACAATGCCACACATGTTTAACCTTCCAACGAAATTGCCGTCTTCAGCCGGGCAGGCGTTGTGCCAGCTCGGTGGGCATCAGCGGCTTGAGGCCCAGGATCATCGATTGCAGCACCGCCGCACCATGCGAGCGCTGCCAGGCCTCGCTGCGTGCCATGGGGGTCCATAGCACCAGCACGGCCGCCACCAGCGCGATGAGCACGCCGCGCACCATCCCGAAAGCCGCTCCCAGCACCCGATCGACGGCACTGAGTGCCGACGCACGGATCAGGCGCTTGACCAGCCAGGCCAGCAGGCTCCAGATGAACAGCGCCGCCACGAACAGCAGCGCAAACGCACTCAGGTGGTTGACGGTGGAACCCGGTTCGCCCACCGGCAGGTGACCGGACCACTGCGGCGCCGCCCACTGCGCCACGAAAAAGGCCACCACCCAGCCCGCGATGGCCAGCAACTCGAACACGAACCCCCGCACGATGCCCAGCACCACCGAGAGCAGCAGCACGGCCAGCAGGGCGATGTCCACCCAGCCGAGGGTCAGGCCGGCATCCATTCACAGCACCAGCACGGCGATCGGCAGGCCGGTCGCCTTGAGTCGGGCCGCGGCCCGGTCGGCCTCCTCGCGCGAGGCGAACGGCCCCACTCTCACACGGATGCGTTTGCCCGTGGCCGAATCGACCACCTGGGTGTAGGTCTTCAAGCCGAGCTTCTCGACCTTCTGGCGGGCAGCGCTGGCATCCGCCGGGTCAAGATAGGCCCCGGCCTGGACGACAAACCGCTTGCCCGCAGCGGCATCGGCCGTGGCCGCGCTGGCAGACGAGGCCACCGCGGCGGGCCGGCCTTCAAGCAGCGCACGGGCGCGGGCGGCCTCGGCGGCGGCTGGGGACGGTGCGGCGGCTGGTGCAGCGGGCGTTGTCGCGGCCGTTGCGGCGGCAGGCCGGGAAGGCTCGGTCGCACGCGCGGGTTCGGCAGGTCGAGCTGGTTCCGGGGGGGTGGCCGGGCGGGCAACCGTGGCGGGACGGGCGGGTTCGTCGGGCTGAGTCGCCGGGGTTGGCGGTGTCTCGGTGACGGTGCGGGGGGTCGCAGGGGGAGCGGGCGTGGCAGTCGCCGCCCCTGCGGCACTGCCACCGGCGCTCGCACCACCGGCCGCGGGAGCAGGCTGCGCTGCAGGGCGTTCGGCCACCGCTGGCGCATCGCCGTCGGCTGCGGCAGGCGCAGGCGCCTGAGTCACCGGGCGGGGCGGCATCGGCAGGGGTGCCGCGCCGTCACGTCGAGGAATCTCGATCGGCAGATCGACAGGAATGGGGCGTGGCTGGGTCTCAAACAGCAGCGGGAAACCGATGACCCCGATGCCCACAAGCACCACGGCGCCGATCAACCGATGCCGGGCCCGTGCACGCGCCTGCTCGACGGACTCGTCGGCATTCGCCGTGGCACCGGATGCGCCCGGGGCTTGCTTGAACCGCTTCAGAAATGAGGACAGACCCATGCGTCGGAGAGCTGGTGGGACAGGACACAAGATGGCGCCGCACGGGCAGAACTCAACCGAGGTGTTTCGCGGAGAGCCGGGGCACCCCGTCTTGCAGTACGCCCCCGACGGTGAAGAACGAGCCGAACACCACGATTCTATCAGTGGGGTCACAGGCGCTCAGGGCAGCATGCAAAGCTTGCATCGGGTCTGCGTGCTCGCTGCATGGAACGGGCGGGCGGGCCGGACCGGGCAATGACGGCAGCGTGCGCCACAGCGCCGCCAACTGCGCCGCACTGGCCGCCCTGGGTGTGGGCAGGTCGGTGAAATACCAGGCGTCGACCAATGGGGCGATGCGCGCCAGGATGCCGGCGGCGTCCTTGTCGGCCATGGCACCGAAAACAGCGTGCGTGCGCGGGAAGAACCCCATCTGGTCGAGGTTTTCGGCCAGCGCGGCCACGGCATGCGGGTTGTGCGCCACGTCGAGCACCAGCGTGGGCTGGCCCGGCACGATCTGGAATCGCCCCGGCAGCTCCACCATGGCCAGCCCGTTGCGCACCGCCTGGGCGGTGATCGGCAGGCGATCACGCACGGCTTCGAATGCGGCCAGCACGCCGGACGCATTGAGCAGCTGGTTGGCCCCGCGCAGGGCCGGGTAGGCCATGCCATTGAAGCGCTTCGTGCGGCCGGCCCAGGACCACTGCTGACGATCCCCCGAATAGTTGAAATCGCGACCGAAGACCCACAGGTCGGCGCCGAGGGCTTCGGCATGGGCCCGCACGGACTGCGGTGCCATCGGATCACTGACGATGGCCGGCCGGCCGGCGCGGAAGATGCCCGCCTTTTCGCGGCCGATGGACTCTCGGTCGGGCCCGAGGTATTCGGTGTGGTCGATGTCGATGCTGGTGACGATGGCGCAATCGGTGTCGATGACGTTGACGGCATCCAGGCGCCCGCCCAGGCCGACCTCCAGCACGATCATGTCCAGCGCACTGTCGGCCAGCAGGCTCAGGATGGCCAGCGTCGTGAATTCGAAATAGGTGATCGAGGTGTCGCCTCGTGCCGCCTCGACCCGCTCGAAATGCGGCAACAGGGCGTCGGCCCGCACCGGCTCACCCTGGAGCCGGCAGCGCTCCTCGAAGCGCACCAGATGCGGCGAGGTATAGACCCCGGTGCGGTAGCCTGCCTGCAGCCCGATGGCTTCCAGCATGGCGCAGGTCGAGCCCTTTCCGTTCGTGCCGGCCACGGTGAACACCGGACAGGGCATCTGCAACGCCATGCGACGGGCAACCGACGCGACGCGTTCGAGCGTCATGTCGATGGTGACAGGATGGATGCGCTCGCAATGGGCGAGCCAGTCGGCAAGGGTTCGGCGAGCGGTGGACATGGGCGCAGATGGTACGCCGCCCGGCGCCCTGAGGCCGACCAGGGTCCGCAAGGCCCCAGTACCTTCACTCCTGAGCAGCCGCCCCATCGGCGGTCGTCGTGTCCTTCCACCAGCCCACAGACCATCGCATCAGCGGTTGCATGGCGTCAAGCAGCGACTGCCCGTGGTGGTCCAGCTGATAGCCCTGCCCTGAGGCGTGAACGACCAGCCGGGCCGCACGCAGCTCCTTGAGGCGCAGATTGAGCACAGTGGGCGAGACCTCGTTGCAGGCCACCTGGAGTGCGCGGAAGGTCATCGGTCCGCTGCGCAGCTCCCACAGGATCCGCAACACCCAACGGCGGTGAAACAGCTCGATGGCGGCATTGATGGCGTCCTTGGCGACGATGGGCTCGGTGGTGTGGTGCATGGTCGAACAGGCAGTCGGGGCTGACCGTGGGTAAAAAGCGCTGCCGGCAGTTTGCTACAAATTCCGTAGCTTATGGCATCATCCGATTGCTACTATTTTTGTAGCTAAGGAGCTTTCATGCCGACTTCACCCCGTATCGCCCCGCTGCCAACCCCCTATCCGCCCGAGATCCAGGCCCGCCTGGACCGGCTGTTGCCACCGGGCATGCCGGCGCCCCGCCTGTTTGCCACCGTGGCCCGCAATCCGGGCCTCTTCATCGCACTGGTGGACAGCGGCCTGCTGGGGCCGACGGGCCTGTTCGACCGCAAGACATTGCCGCCAGCGCTGCGCGAGTGCATCGTGCTGCGCACGTGCCAAGCCACGGGCGCGGCCTACGAAGCCAACCTTCATGAGCAGACGATCGCCGGGCGCATGGGCCTGAGCGTCGCGCAGATCCAGGATCTGCGTCGTCACACGATCGATCCGCAACTGTGGTCTGCGGCAGAACACGCCGTGCTGGATCTGGTGGACGCGCTGGTGCTCCGTCTGGACGTCGACGATGAGTTGTATGCCCGGCTGCGCACCCACCACGACGACGCCACGCTCATCGAGATCACACACCTCGTGGGCCTCTATACGGGCGTGGCCATGCTCGTGGCGCTCGCACGCCCGGACTTCGATCAGTACGGTGCAACAACGTCAGCGCCCGCCAGCGGACAATGAGGGTCGACACCACTCGCCTCCGCCACCATGAATCCGATCCGCGTTGCCCTCATCGGCTATGGCTATGCCAGCAAGACCTTCCACGCGCCGCTGGTGGCCGGCGTTCCGGGCCTGACCCTGCAGGTCGTGTGCACCGGGCGTGACCCGGCCCCGGTGTGGGCGGACTGGCCCGAGGTGGCGGTGGTTGGAACGGTCGACGAGGTGCTGGCACGCAGCGATGTCGATCTGGTCGTCGTGCCCACCCCGAACGACACCCACCATGCGATCGCACGGGCCGCCTTGCTGCACGGCAAGCATGTCGTGGTGGACAAACCCTTCACCGTCACGCTCGACGAGGGTCGCGAGCTGGAGGCGCTGGCCCGCGAGCGGGGCCGCCTGCTGTCGGTCTTCCACAACCGCCGCTGGGACGCCGACTTCCTGACACTGCAGCAGGTGATGCACTCAGGCCAGCTTGGGCGCATCGTGCACTTCGAGTCGCATTTCGACCGCTATCGCCCGGAGGTCCGCGCCCGCTGGCGCGAACAGGCCGGCGCCGGCACCGGCCTGTGGTACGACCTGGGGCCCCACCTGCTCGATCAGGCGCTGATGCTGTTCGGCACCCCGGCCGCGGTCTCGCTGGACCTGGCCCGCCAGCGCGACGGCGCCCAGGCGGACGACTGGTTCCAGGCGCGCTTGCGTTACGGCCAGCGCAACGAGGCTCTGCGGGTGATCCTGCATGCCAGCGCCCTGGTCGCCTCACCCGGCCCCCGTTTTGCCGTGCACGGCACGGCGGGCAGCTATGTGAAACATGGGCTCGACACCCAGGAAGACGCCCTCAAGGCTGGCGCGCGCCCCCGTCACGGCATGCAGGGCCTGTCGGACCTGTTCGGCATCGACCCCCGCGTGGGCACGCTCACCACCGCCCCGTCCGGCACGCCCGTGCCGCAACCCTGGCCCACGCTGCGCGGCGACTACCTGGCTTACTACGCCGCGGTGCGGGATGCCCTGCAGGGCCAGGGCCCGAATCCGGTCCCCGCGCATGAGGCCCTGCGCGTGATGACGCTGATCGAAGCCGGCCTGCAGTCCGCCCGGGAAGGCCGCGAGGTGGAGATCCAATAAACCGGGTGCAAAAAAAGCACGATCGTTCGATAATGGGTCAACCCATCCAACGGCTTCGGCCACTTCGACCCATGAACGAACTCACCTCCCTGGCGCAGGTCCTGGCGCTGCGCCAACGGCAAGATGACCGGGTCGGCTTTCACGTCACCCCGGACTGGCTGCAGGGGCGCACCTCGTTCGGTGGCCTGATCGCCGTACTCGGCGTGCAGGCCATGCGCGATCTCGCAGGCGCGGACTGGCCACTGCGTGCACTGCAGACCAACTTCATCGGGCCGATCGACGCGGGCCCGGTCGAGGTGCGCGTTCAGGTGATCCGGGCCGGGCGCAATGTGCGCCAGGTGCAGGCCAGCGTGATGCGCGACGGCGACGTGAGCGCGCTGCTGGTCGGTGTGTTCGGTGCGGCGCGCGTATCGTCCCTGGACGAACTGCGCCCACGCCGCCCTGAGGTGAGTCTCACGCCCGAGGACTCGGCATGGCGGCCTTTCGTGCCGGGCGTGGCGCCCAACTTCGTGCAGCACCTTGACATGCGCTGGGCCGAGGGCGACCTGCCTTATGGTGGCGGCTCGGCCTGGCATTCGCGCATTCACCTGCGGCTGGTGCAGCCGCACGGGGTCGACGATGAACTGATGACCGTGATGCTGGCCGACGCCGCGCCCACGCCCGCCATCGGTCGCGTGCGCCAGCCCACGCCGGCAAGTTCGGTTTCATGGTCCCTGGAGTTGCGACCCCAGGCCGGGGCACACACCGATACCGATCCGCAGGCATGGTGGCGTGTCGACAAGGACACGCACGCGGCCGGCGGCGGTTACATCAATGAGTCATCCAAGCTGTGGACGCCATCGGGCGAACTGGCCGCGCTGGGCTACCAGGTGGTCGCGGTCTACGCCTGAACCGCTGCGCGCACGCCGTGTCGCCGAGGCGGCGCCCCACGCTGCCTACAATCCGGCTCAACGGTTCTGGCACAGCACGCATGTCCGGCACGACCCCGTGGGTTCTCAGTCAGGTTCAGGTGGTTGCCGAGGCGGCCGCCACGGTGGCCTTTGCCTTGTCCGGCGTCATCGAGGGCGCACGCAAGCGGCTCGATGCGGTGGGCATCTGCGTGGTGGGCGGGCTGGCCGCCTTCGGTGGCGGCACGGTGCGTGACGTCCTGCTCGACCGGCGCCCGCTGTTCTGGGTCGAACATGCCGGCTGGCTGTGGGGTCTGCTCGTGTTGTGCATGGCCGCGATGCTGTTCATGCGGGCCCGTCACCTCGAGCCCACCGAACGTGCAATGCAATGGCCCGATGCGGTCGGGCTGGGTCTGTTCTCAGCCAGCGGTACACAGATCGCGCTGGACAGCGGCATGCCAGCCATCGTGGCGGTGCTGTTCGGGCTGATGACGGCCGTCTTTGGCGGTGTGCTGCGCGACATCGTCTGCAACGAGATCCCGCGGGCCTTCAATGACCACCGCCCCTATGCGATCTGCGCCTTCATCGGCGGCTGGATTGTCGTGGGGGCCCAGATGCTGGCACTGCCCCCCTGGATGGCCCTGCTTGGCGGGGCCGTGGTGGCCTGCGGACTGCGTCTGGCCGCGGTGGCTTTCGACTGGCGGCTGCCCGCCTGGCAAGCCACGCGCGCGCCCTGATCCAGCGCTGGGCGCAGCCCGGCCCTGGGGGCGCTCTCAAGGAAACGCCGGGCCGCCCCAAGTTTCCTTGACCCCCTCGGGGGGCGGGCGGGGCGCAG
>CBFGPV010000146.1:0-11115 GCA_965650765.1 uncultured Burkholderiales bacterium | reverse complement strand
CCTCGCCCCCGGACACGGGGGAGAGGGCTGGGGAGAGGGGGCTGCACCCGTACACCCAACCACACCGGGCCTGGCCCGACACATCAGACCGAGAGGGGACATGAGGGTATTCGAGACACTTTCCGAGCTGCAACCGCTTGTGGGACAGATGCTCGGCACCAGCGACTGGGTGAGCATCGAACAGGAGCGCGTCAACCTGTTCGCCGAAGCCACCGGCGATCACCAGTGGATCCACACCGACCCTGAACGCGCCGCCCAAGGCCCGTTCGGTGCGCCTATCGCGCATGGTTTCCTGACCCTGAGCCTGCTGCCGACGTTTTTCGAGTCCGGCTTCGAGGTGCGCCAGACCCGCATGGGGGTCAACTACGGCCTCAACAAGGTGCGCTTTCCGGCACCCGTGCCGGTGGGCAGCCGCCTGCGCGCGCACTTCAAGCTGCTTGACTTCCAGCCCATCGACCAGGGCGGTGCGCAGATCACGATCGAGGTGACGGTCGAATGCGAGGGGCAGTCCAAGCCCGTGTGCGTGGCCGAATCCATCACGCGACGCTATCCGTGAATCCGTCCCTCTTTTGGGGGGACAGTGAAACCAGGGTGCCCGGGAGGGCCGGTGCTCCTTTAGCATTCGTGCCCAACTGAAACAACATGTGCGCCTGCTGGCGTCGGGGGAAAACCATGCGAGTGCTCCTGGTGGACGACCATCCCTTGATCCTGTCTGCCCTGCAGACGGTCATCCAGGGTCTGGGTGACGGTGTGCAGGTGGTGGGGGTGGGCAGTGGCCGGGCAGCACGCGAGGCACTGAAAGCCGACGCCAACTACGACCTGGTGCTGCTCGACCTTCAACTGGGCGACACCAGCGGCTTCGACCTGTTGTCCGAGTTCCGCCAGGCCTACCCGGCCCTGCCGGTGGTGGTGATCTCCGCCTCCGACCGGGCCAGCGACGTGATCCGCTCGATCGACATGGGTGCGATGGGCTTCGTGCCCAAGCGCGCGAGCAACGAGACCCTGTTCGACGCGCTGCGCATGGTGATGTCCGGTGGCATCTACGTACCGCCCATGTCCATGGGCTCGGACGGCAGCGCAGGCAGCGGGCAGGGCACACATCACGGGAGCGAATCGCTCGACGTGGTCGGCACGCAGGCCTCGCAAAGCGACTTCCAGACCCAGCCCTCGCTGGCGTCACTGGGACTCACACCACGCCAGACCGATGTGCTCGCGCTGCTGCTTCAGGGCAAGCCCAACAAGCTCATCGCCCGCGAACTGGGCCTGTCGGTCGAAACCGTCAAGGACCACGTCGCGGCCGTGCTGCGTGCCCTGGGGGTGAACTCACGCACACAGGCCGTGCTGGCGGTCAGCCAGATGACGCAGCAGCATGGGGGGTTCTCGACCTGGCGGGCGACGCAGCGCTGACACGACACGCGTACTTGCTTCAGGTTCGTCATGCGTGTTGCCATCATCTCCGTCTTCACCGACTACCACCGAAAAGGCGCTCATCACCGCGGCGGGCTGCAGCCCCAGATCGGGCCGCTGATCGCCGGGCTGCTGCCCGACTGGTGCGAAGTCGACATCATCAACGACACCTGGGACGACCCGGACTGGTCCCGCAGCTACGACCTGGTCTTCCTGTCATGCGTGCATGCCGACTGGGACCGTGCCCGCCAGATCTCGCACTACTTCCGGCGCCGTGGCGCCAAGACGGTGCTCGGCGGCGGCATGGCCGGCACCTATCCCCAGTTGTGCCAGCCTTACTTTGATGCCGTGGTGATCGGCGACCCCGAAGACACGGTGGGCCGTGTGGTCGCGGACGCACGAGCCAATCGCCTGGCTCCGGTGTACCGCTCCGCCGGGTACTTTGCAGACCTGGTGCCGGTGCCGCACATCGCGCCGGTGGCCGACAAGCAGATGTTCCCGCTGTCGGTCGAAGCCACCCGCGGCTGCCCCTATGCCTGCGATTTCTGCGCACTCACGGCCGTGGGCACGCGCCATGCGATCCGGCCGGTGGAGTCCGTCGTGCGCGATATCGTGGCCGGCCAGCAGGCGCTGCAGGCCGCCCGCGTGCCGGGCTGGAAGCAGCGGCTGATCGTCTTCTATGACAACAACCTGGCTGGCAACCTCAAGTGGTTCCGCCAGCTGTGCCTGGCCCTCAAGCCGCTGGACGTGCGCTGGGGGGCCTGCCTGACCTTCAACGTGATCGCGAACCGAGAGCTGCTCAAGCTCATGTATGAATGCGGCTGTCGCGCTGTGTTCGTCGGGCTGGAGACCTTCAATCCCGCGACCCTGGCCGACATCCAGAAGCCGCAGAACAACATCGGCAAGATCGCGGAGGCCATCGCGCAAAGCCGTGAGGAAGGCATCCTCGTGATCGCCGGCCTCATCGTGAGCCCGGTGCATGACGATCTGGACTACATCCGGTCCCTGCCGGACCACCTCGACGCCTGTGGCCTGCACGTGCCCAGCTTCGTGTCCTTCGAAACGCCCATTCCGGGTACGCCCTTCTTCGATCGCATGGCCGGCAGCGCGCGCCCGATGTTCCTGCCGAATGCCAACCTGTACGACTTCAGTGCGTACACTCTGGTGCTGCAGCCTCAGCGCGCCGAGCTTCAGCCGTTCCTCGACACCTACCGCGACACGATGGAGCGCATCTACGCACCCGGGCACCGGCTGGCCAAGCTGGCCGACGACCTGCCCAAGCTGCTGCGTCGCGGCTCCTGGACGGCGGCGGCGCTCGATGTAGGCGACATGTGGGCCACCCGGTTCGATCCGGTCCCGGGGCGCACCTTCATGGCCGGCACTGATACGCTGCCGCCCGAGGTCGTGCCCTTCGCTGCGGATGACTTCGATTCCGAAGCGCAGCGCATCGAGATCTGCAGCCCCACCATGGTGACCGACGAGTTCGGTCATGTCCTGCCGGCCTGGCGAGAACACCAGAAGGTGTTCGCGCCGGTGACCCGGCCCGTCAAGGTCCCGGTCAAGTCACCCGTCGTGCAGGAGCAATGAACACGTGAGCAGCCCACCTTCCATTTCCCTCGAAGAGTCCGCAGCAGAACGCGTCAAGCATGAACAGGACAGGCTGCGCGACGACGTGCGCAGCCTGTTCCAGCAGACGCCCGCCTCCATCGTCGGCAATCTTGTCGGCGTGCTCATCCTGATCACGCTCTTCTGGGGCATGGCCCCTGTCAAGGCGTTCATGTCTTGGTGTGTGCCGTTTGCGGCCCTGATGGGCACGCGGTGGGTGCTCTACAAGCGGTTTGCACGGGCCGACGAGCAGGGGCTTGAGGCCCTGCTGGCCTGGCGCAAGACCTGGAACCTGCTCACCGTGGTGACCGGCATGTTCTGGGGCCTGGCGGTGTGGGTGTTCTATCCCTACGGTGGCACGCTGCAGCAGGTGGGCCTGGTCCTCAACGTGTATGGGTACACCTTGGGTTCGATCCAGCTGCTGGCCAATCAGACGCGCGTCTTCCTGGCGTTTGCCGGAGCCAGCCTGCTGCCCACCAGCGCGCGCCTGGCCTACGGACAGGGCATGGCTGGCATTGAGCTGGGCTTGTTGATCCTGCTGTTCTTCGCGATGTCGGCGCTGATGGCGCGCAACTACAAGAAGGTCTACGACAACCTGGTCGACCTGAAGATCCGCACCGAGCTGCTGGCTGACCAACTGCGCCGGCAGATGCTGGTCGCCGAGGCGGCCCGTCAGGATGCAGAAGTGGCCAACCGTGCCAAGACGCAGTTCTTCGCGGCCGCCAGCCACGATCTGCGTCAACCGCTTCACGCCATGGGGCTGTTCGCAGAGGCCTTGCGCAACAAGTCGCGCGACGAGGAAGTCATCAAGCTCGTCAACAGCATCAACAGTTCTGTCGATGCGCTGGAGGGCTTGTTCAGTGAGCTGCTCGACATCACCAAGATCGACACCGGCGCTGTCGATGTGGTGCCGCAGAACTTCGGCATGCGCGAGATGTTTGCCCGCCTGCGGCTGCATTACGAACCCACGGCCTTCGAGAAAGGCCTCCAGCTCAAGCTGCGCGGCGAACAGTGGTTCGCCTATGCCGACCCGGTGCTGGTCGAGCGCATCCTGCGCAATCTGATCTCGAACGCCATTCGCTACACCGAGGACGGCGGGGTGCTCGTGAGCTGCCGGCAGCGCGGTGACAAGCTGATGCTCCAGGTGTGGGATTCCGGCGCCGGCATTGCCGAAAGCGAGCAGGCCCGGATCTTCGAAGAGTTCTACCAGGTCCAGCCTGATCAACCGCTGCCGGCGCATCATCGCAAGGGCCTGGGCCTGGGCCTGGCGATCGTGCGTCGTCTCGCCGACCTGATGGGCACACCGCTGTCACTGCGCTCGCGTCTCGGCCATGGCACGGTGTTCACCCTGATGGTGCCGATGGGCAGAGCCGTGCGGCCCAGCGAGGCCTCGGTCAGCAAGGCACCGCTGGGCATCACGCTGGACCGCAAGCTCATCGTGGTGGTGGAGGACGAACCCGCGGTGCGCGACGGCCTGGAGGTGATGCTCAAGGGCTGGGGCGCCACGGTGGCTGCGTTCGACAGCGTGGCGGCCAGCCAGGGCTGGGCCGAGCAGGCCAGCCAGCAGGGTCTGCTGCCCGACCTGCTGATCGTCGACTACCGCATCGACCACCGCACGACCGGCATCGACGCCATCCGGGCCTTGCGCGAGCGCTTCGGCAAGGCGTTGCCGGCCATCGTCGTCACCGGCAGCACGACCGTGTCGCTCGAAGAAGAGGCGCACGAACACGACTTCCATCTCCTGATCAAGCCGGTCGTACCCAACAAGCTGCGCGCGATGATCGCGTTCAAGCTGGGCGTGCGCGGAAGGTGAACCACTCCATGCCGACATCACTGCACATCGAGTTCCATGTCGACGGCGACGAGCACGTCGAACCACCACAGGCGCAGGGCCCTGGACTCGGCAACGCCTTCGTCCCTGACGAACCTGCGCCGGCCCGCCCGGCGCCGCCGCGGGGACCGCGACCGATGATCGACACCGTACACGGTCAGATCACGGCCACGCAGGTGCTCGAACGCTTTGAAGAGCGACGATCGGCCTGGTACAGCGACGCCCTGGCACCTTTCGTGGCCGGCATCGAACGACAGTTGCGCGAAGAGGCTCGGCTGAGCACCCAGCTGCAAGGGCTGCCGGGGACCGACCATTTCAACCATTGGGCCGGCAAGGGCCGCGCCGGTCCGCAGGCCACGCATGCGGATGGCCGCCTGTATGTCTGGCAGCCAGAGATCTACTGGCTCCACCCCATCGTGCGCCGGCGGGACACACCGCTGAACATGCGTGTGCCGCTGGCCGAGTCCGAGGCCACCCTGGTGGCCGAGCTGGCGCAGCACATGCCACCGGCTTGGCGCGGCAGGCAGGTGGTGGTGCAGCTCGAGATCGAGACCCGCATCTACTGGGGCGGACGTGCCGCGGCAGCAGGCGATGGGGACACGACAGCGAGCGATGCCCCACCGTGGGCGCCTTGCAGTTTCCGCGGGGACGGCATCGCGTTCTCCGACGAACTGGTGCGCATCAGGGGTGAGGAGTCCACCTGGCTGGTGCCCATCAACGATGCCGAGGCGCCGCTGATCCGCCGTACGCTGCGTGCCGGTGTGGGGCTGCTGGTGGCTGTGCCGGTGGTCACCTTCGAACTGCAGGAAAGCTGGTCGATGGCCTGGTTGCAGCGCCATGCCGTGCGTCTGCTGCGCTGGCTGGGTCTGATCCAGGGTACGGCCGACCGCGACCCGACCTTTGCGCAGCGCCTGATCACCGATGAGGCCTATTGGGCCAAAGCCCTCGGGCAACCGGCCACGCCGGACGATCAGCTCAATGCCGCCGCGCGAGCCGGCGCCTGGCTCGCGCCTGCCTCACCGCCCGCCGTGACCCATGCGCCCGGTGAACTCGTGCCCGATGGCCACCTTGTGCTGGTGCATGGGGGCCTGAGCTCGGTGCGTGGCGGCTTTGGCGCGTGGCTTGATCCGAATGCCGACGCAGCGGCCACGGGTACGGCCACCGGTCCCTGGGTGGGCATGCCGCTGCTGGACGACCGCTGTGTGTGGCGCTTCGAGCATGACACCTTCGTGCGTGTGAATCGCAACATCAACCAGCTGATCGATGCGCTCGAACGCAAGGTCATCGGGGGCGCAAGCACCGGGCGACTGGTCATGCTGTCACATTCGCGCGGCGGCAACGTGGTGCGTTTTGCGCTCGACAACCTGCGTCAGCGCTGGCCGGGCTGGGAGTTCCATGGCCTCACGGCAGGCGGGCCGCATGAAGGCACGCCGGTGTTTCGCCATATCGGCAAGCGCTGGTCCGGCGTGGCGCATCTGCTGGGGCTGTTCACCAATGCGGCCAAGGGGGTGCTGACCCCGGAGCAGCTCACCGACCTGATGCTGCTGGAGCGGGCGCTGGCCTATGACATCCCGCCCGGATTCAAGGATGTCGAACCGGCCGGCGTGGCCCGCATGGCGCGCGGCCGAGGGTTGCCCGATGGGCTCATCACCTGGGGTTCCGAATGGAGCCCGGCAGCGTCCACCCACCGCGTCGAGAACTTCTTCGCGCATGTGATCGAGGAATGGGCCGGCCTGGAGGCGGACGGTGACGGTGTTGTGCCCAAACGTTCGGCACTGGCAGGGCTGCCGACGTCGCATGATGCGTCGCCGTCATTCCATACCACCTATTTCGAGCATCCTCCAACGGTGGCCCAGATCCGCACGCAGCTCGAACGCCTGCTGAGCGCGCCCTCCTGCGTGCCCTGAGGCAGACCCGCGGTGAAGAAGGTGGCCCCGGGGCGAGGCCGCCGCCCTGGGCTCAGTGGCCCTTCGCCAGCGACTGCAGCACCTGGGCCGTGAAGGCATCGGCCGGGAAGAAGGTCTCCAGCGCCAGTTCGGCCAGTGTCAGGTCCACCGGCGTGCCGAACACCGTGGTGGTGCTGATCAGGGACAGCACACCGTGGTCTGACTCGTACTGCAGCGGAATGGCCACACCCCCCAGGTCGAGTTCGGCCGAGGCGGGTGTGCGTGCGCGTGGCGCCGCAGGCATGGGATAGGCCTGCAACTCGTCCAGCAAGGCGGTCAGCACGGGGTCACCACTGGCCTCGATCTGGTGATGCAACCGCGCCAGCAGGTGGGAGCGCCACTGAGGCAGGTTCACGATGCGCGGGGCCAGTCCCTTGGGATGCAGGCTGAGCCTGAGCACGTTCACCGGCCCTTGCAGCAGTTCGGTGTCCACGGTCGCGAGGAAGGGTTTCACCGCGTCGTTGGACATCACCAGCGTCCAGTGCCGGTCGACCGCCAGCGCTGGGTAGGGGCCATGGCCGGCCAGCACATGTTCGATCGCAAGGCGGGCCGGGGCCATGGAAGCGTCTGCGAGCGGGCGCTCGGGGAACATCGGGGCGAACCCCGCGGCCATGAGCATCTGGTTGCGCTCACGCAGCGGTACATTGAGTCGCTCGCTCAGGCGCAGCAGCATCTCGCGGCTGGGCTGGGCGCGCCCGGTCTCGAGGAAGCTCAGGTGGCGTGCGGAGATGTCGGCATCGAGCGCGAGGTCGAGCTGACTCATGCGCCGCTGCTGGCGCCACTGGCGCAGCAACTGGCCGAATGGAAGGGCGGTCGTCAGGTTCATGGGCTGCGACGATAGCGCAGCCGCGTTCGCAGGGCCATGACCTCGGAGGTCATGGCGCCCGCTCTGCGGTGGGTGGCTACAGCGCCAGCCCCTTCAGGTACTCCCGGAAGGTATCGCCCAGTTGCGGATGCTGCAGCGCCAGCTGCACGGTGGCTTCGAGAAAACCTTCCTTGCTGCCGCAGTCGTAGCGCACGCCTTCATAGCGGTAGGCAAAGACCTTCTCGCGCCGCAGCAGGCCGGCGATGCCGTCGGTGAGCTGGATCTCGCCGCCCACGCCGCGGGGTTGCCGACGGATCTCCTCGAAGATGCCGGGGGTCAGGATGTAGCGGCCGGCCACGCCCAGGCGCGAAGGCGCGTCTTCGGGCGCGGGCTTCTCGACGATGTGGGTGACGTCCATCATGCGGTCGTTGACGGCGGTGCCGGCCACGATGCCGTAGCGGCGGGTCTGCTCGGCCGGCACTTCCTGGACGGCGATGATGGTGGCGCGCCATTCCTCGAACTGCTGGACCATCTGCTTCATGATGGGCGGTTCACCGACCATCAGGTCGTCGGCCAGAATGACCGCAAACGGGTGGTCGTTGACCAGGCGCTCGGCGCACATCACCGCATGGCCCAGGCCCAGCATCTTGGGCTGGCGCACGAACACGCATTCCATGTCCTCGGGCTTGATCGACTGCACGATGGACAGCAGCTCGCGCTTGCCGGCGGCCTCGAGTTCGGTCTCCAGCTCGTAGGCCATGTCGAAATGGTCTTCGATCGGGCGTTTGGTGCGCCCGGTCACGAAGATCATCTCCCGGATGCCCGCGGCATAGGCCTCCTCCACCGCATACTGGATCAGCGGCTTGTCGACCACCGGCAGCATTTCCTTGGGCTGGGCCTTGGTGGCCGGCAGGAAGCGGGTGCCCAGGCCGGCAACGGGAAAGACGGCTTTGGAAATCATGGCGTCGGGATCCTCCTTGATGTGGGTGGTGGGGCGGCGCGCGAGGGCGTGAGCGGGTCGGTCAGCCCAGGCGGGCCAACTGGTCGCGCACCTTGTCGAGTGTGGCGGTGAAGTCGGCCAGGCGCTGCTTTTCCTGGTCGACCACGGCGGCCGGTGCACGGGCCACGAAGCTCTCGTTGCCGAGCTTGGCATGGGCCTTGGCGATTTCTCCTTCGAGGCGCTTGACCTCCTTGCCCAGCCGCTCCTGCTCGGCGGCGACGTCGATCTCGACGTGCAGCGCCAGTCGGGTGGTGCCGGCCACGGCCACCGGGGCCATGCGGGTGGCTTCGGCAAAGGCGGCTTCGTCGGTGAACACCTTCACCTCGCTCAGCTTGGCCAGCGCCTTGAGCAGCGGGGCGGCTTCTCCCACCAGCCCGTCGTCGCCGAACACATACAGGGGCACCCGCTCAGCCGGTGACAGGTTCATCTCGCCGCGCAGGTTGCGGCAGGTGCCGGTCAGGGCCTTCAGGCGCTCGACCCAGGCGTCGGCCGTGGGGTCGATGCGCTCGGGCTGGGCCTTCGGGTAGGGGGCCAGCACGATGGAGTCGTCGGAGTCTGCCGCCTTGCGGCCGGCCACCGGCGCCACCTTCTGCCAGAGCTCCTCGGTGATGAAGGGCGTGATCGGGTGCAGCAGGCGCAGCACCGTCTCGAGCACGCGGATCAGGGTGCGGCGCGTGGCGCGCTGCTCGGCCTCGCCGCCCACCTGGATCTGCACCTTGGCAATCTCGAGGTACCAGTCGCAGTACTGGTCCCAGACGAACTGGTAGATCGCGTTGGCGACGTTGTCGAGCCGGTATTCGGCAAAGCCCTGTTCGACGGCGGCCTCGACACGTTGCAGTTCGCTCGTGATCCAGCGGTCGGCCGGGCTGAAGCGCAGGTAACCCTCGAAGGCACCGCCGGGCTGGCACTCCTCCTTCGTGTGCTCGCGCAGCCCGCAGTCCTGGCCTTCGCAGTTCATCAGCACGAAGCGGGTGGCATTCCAGAGCTTGTTGCAGAAGTTGCGATAGCCTTCGCAGCGCTTGCTGTCGAAGTTGATGTTGCGCCCCAGCGAGGCCAGCGCGGCAAAGGTGAAGCGCAGGGCGTCGGCCCCGTAGCCCGGAATGCCCTCGGGGAATTCCTTCTTCGTGGCCTCGCGCACCTTCGGCGCGGTCTCGGGCTTGCGCAGGCCGGTGCTGCGCTTGTCCAGCAGCGGCTCCAGCGCGATGCCGTCGATCAGGTCGACCGGGTCGAGCACGTTGCCTTCGGACTTGCTCATCTTCTTGCCCTGCGCATCGCGCACCAGGCCGTGGATGTAGACATGGTGGAAGGGCACCTTGCCGGTGAAGTGCACCGTCATCATGATCATCCGGGCCACCCAGAAGAAGATGATGTCGAAGCCCGTGACCAGCACCGACGACGGCAGGAAGAGATCGAGCTCCTTCGTCGGCTCGGGCCAGCCCAGCGACGAGAAGGGCACCAGGGCCGAGGAATACCAGGTGTCGAGCACGTCCTCGTCGCGGGTGAGTTCGCCCTCGTAGCCTGCCGCCCGGGCCTGGGCGCGTGCGTCGTCCTCGCTGCGCGCGACGAACAGCTCGCCGCCGCTGCCGTACCACGCCGGAATCTGGTGGCCCCACCACAGCTGGCGCGAGATGCACCAGTCCTGGATGTTCTTCATCCACTGGTTGTAGGTGTTGACCCACTGCTCGGGCACGAACTTCACCGAGCCGTCGGCGACCACCTCGGTGGCCTTCTGCGCGATCGACTTGCCGTCGGGCCCGGGCTTGCTCATGGCGACGAACCACTGGTCGGTCAGCATGGGCTCGACCACCTGGCCGGTGCGCGCACAGCGCGGCACCATGAGCTTGTGCTTGCGCACCTCGACCAGCAGGCCCTGGGCTTCGAGGTCGGCCACGACCTTCTTGCGGGCCACGAAGCGGTCCAGGCCGCGGTA
Organism: uncultured Burkholderiales bacterium; assembly: GCA_965650765.1. Classification (GTDB taxonomy): domain Bacteria; phylum Pseudomonadota; class Gammaproteobacteria; order Burkholderiales; family Burkholderiaceae_C; genus Caldimonas. Next base: position 591 of record CBFGPV010000146.1, on the reverse strand, counting down.
GGCCTCGGGCACCTCGTCGTTGGTGGTGGCTTCGAGCGTGAAGATGGTGATGACCGGCAGGCCGTGGCGCACGCCCACGGCATGGTCGTTGAAGTCGTGGGCGGGCGTGACCTTGACCACCCCCGTGCCGAACTCGCGGTCGACGTAATCGTCGGCGATCACGGGAATGGTGCGTCCGGTCAGCGGCAGCTGCACCTGCCGGCCGATCAGGTGCTGGTAGCGCTCGTCGTCCGGATGGACCATCACGGCGGTGTCGCCCAGCATGGTTTCGGGGCGGGTGGTGGCGACCACCAGGCTCTCGTCGCTGCCCACCACCGGGTAGCGGATGTGCCACAGCGAGCCGTCTTCTTCCTCGCTTTCGACCTCGAGGTCGGACACGGCGGACTTGAGCACCGGGTCCCAGTTGACCAGGCGCTTGCCGCGGTAGATCAGGCCCTGTTCATACAGCTTCACGAAGGTGTCGGTCACCACACGCGACAGCTTCTCGTCCATCGTGAAGTACTCGTGCTCCCACGAGACCGAGTCGCCCATGCGGCGCATCTGGCGGGTGATGGTGGAGCCGGACTCCTCCTTCCATTCCCACACCTTGGC
>CBFGPV010000145.1:0-11152 GCA_965650765.1 uncultured Burkholderiales bacterium | reverse complement strand
TCGTGATCTCGCCGGCCAGCACCACCAGGCCGGTGTTGCACAGCGTCTCGGCGGCCACGCGGGAGCGAGGGTCCTGGGTGAAGATCGCGTCGAGGATGGCGTCCGAAATCTGGTCGGCCACCTTGTCGGGGTGGCCTTCGGAGACGGATTCGGATGTGAAGAGAAAGTCGTTCGCCACTGCGGGCCTCCAAGTTTGATAGCACTCCCGGTCGCGTTGGCCGGCCCGAGGGTGTCTGGAGGAGCGGCGAACGCTTTAGCGGAATTTGTGGAGTCGCCAGCCTGTCGGCCAACGACCCGGCAGGCGGCTGGGTATGCTTGCCCCCTGCATCGCCCCGCAAGTTGTTCCTTAACCCGGCGATGCGCTGATTATAGAGAGCAATGTCGACCCTGTTTCGCATCCTGTCCCGCTGCCCGCTATGGCTTTTGCACGCGCTGGGCGCCGGGCTGGGCTGGTTGAGCTACCTGCTGTCGTCGTCGTACCGACGTCGCTTTCGCGAGAACTCGGCGCGCGCCGGGGTGCCGTGGGCACTCGCAAGGCACGGCATCGGGCAGGCCGGCCGCATGGTGGGCGAACTGCCCTGGCTGTGGATGCGGCCCCTTGATCGTCCGCTCGGTGCGCGGGTGCAGTGGCTGGGCGCCGAATGCATCGAGGCGGCCCATGCCCGCGGACAGGGCATCGTGTTCCTGACCCCCCACCTGGGCAGCTTCGAGGTCGCAGCCCAGGCCTACGCCGAGCATTTTGGCGCGCGCAGCCCCATCACCGTGCTCTATCGGCCGGCGCGCAAGGCCTGGCTGCGACCCTTGATCGAGCGGGCCCGCCAGCGGCCCGGGCTGGCCACGGCGCCGGCCACGCTGGCGGGCGTGCGGCAGCTGATCCGGGCGCTGCGGGCGGGGCAGACCGTGGGCCTGCTGCCCGACCAGGTGCCGCCACAGGGCATGGGCGTGTGGGCACCTTTTTTCGGTCATCCGGCCTATACGATGACCCTGGCGGCCCGGCTGGTGGCCCAGACCGGCGCGGCCGTGATCCTGGCTTTCGGGGAGCGGCTGCCTGCCGGACAAGGCTATCGTGTGCATGTTGCGCCCCTCGCCGAGCCTTTGCCCGATGAGGCAGAATCGGCGGCCGCCTGCATCAACCGCGCGATGGAACACCTGATCCTGCAATGCCCCGGACAGTACCTGTGGGGCTACAACCGCTACAAGCAACCGCGCCATGACGCGCCAGGGGCCGCGTGACGATGGCAGCACGCCTGCTGATCGGCCTGCTGTGGTTGTTGCACTGGTTGCCGCTGGGCTGGCAGGCCGGCATCGGCCGGGGCTTCGGCCGGGTGCTGTTTGCGCTGGCCGGCGCGCGTCGCCGGGTCGCGTTGCGCAACCTCGAGCTGTGCCTGCCTGAGCTTTCGCCAGCGCAGCGCCATGATCTGGCCCGTGAGCACTTCGAATGGCTGGGTCGCAGCCTGCTCGAGCGCGGGCTGCTGTGGTTTGCCAGCGAGGCGCGGCTGCGCCGCCTGATCCGGGTCGAGGGTGACGTCGGCCTGGCCGATCGCAGCGAGCGTCCCGTGATGTGGCTGGCGCCGCACTTCATGGGCCTGGACGTGGCCGGCGTGGCGATCCAGCTGCATGTGCACAAGACCGGCGCGTCGATCTACCAGGCGCAGAGCAACAAGGTGCTCGATGCAGCGATGCGCAAGGGGCGCATGCGCTTTGGCCGGGCGCAGATCTTCTCGCGCAAGGAATCGGCCAAGCCGCTGATCCGGTGCATCCGCCAGGGCACGCCCTTCTTCAACCTGCCGGACATGGACTTCGGCCCCAAGGACGCCGACTTCGTGCCGTTTTTCGGGGTGCCGGCCGCCACGCTGCTTGCGCCATCACGCATGGCCCGGGCGCTCGACATGGTGGTTCAGCCCGTGGTGGCCGAGATGCTGCCGGGCGGGCAGGGGTATGTGGTGCGCTTCCACGAACCCTGGGCCGACTACCCCACCGACGACGTGATGGCCGACACGCGGCGCATGAATGCCTGGATCGAGGGCGAGATCCGCCGCACGCCGGCCCAGTACCTGTGGGTGCACAAGCGCTTCAAGACCCGCCCGCCGGGCGAACCGGGCCTCTACCCTTGAGTGCGCTGCCGCCCGGGCCGGGGGATAATCCGCGCATGAAATTGCGCTTCACCAAGATGCAGGGGGCCGGCAACGACTTTGTCGTGCTCGATGCCACGCGCGCGCCGGTCGACTTCACCCCCGAGCAGTACCGGGCGTTGGCCGACCGTCGTTTCGGTGTGGGTGCCGACCAGATCCTGATCGTCGGGCCCTCGCCGGCGCCCGGTGTCGACTTCAGCTACCGCATCGTCAATGCCGACGGCAGCGAGGTCGAGCAGTGCGGCAACGGTGCACGCTGCTTTGCGCGTTACGTGCTCGACCACGGCCTGACCGACAAGCGCTCCATCCGTGTGCAGACGCTCAGCGGCGTGATCGAACCCCGCCTTCAGGACGACGGTCGGGTCACGGTCGACATGGGTGCGCCGGTTTTCACGCACGAACGCATCCCGTTCGATGCCTCCGGCCTTGTGGCGCAGGCGGTGGGCCAGTATGAACTGTGGCCACTCGACCTCGGCGAGGCTGTTGTGCAGGTCGCCGTGGCATCGATGGGCAATCCGCACGCCGTTCAGCGTGTGGACGACGTGGACACCGCACTGGTTGCGCAACTCGGGCCGCTGATCGAGCGGCATGCGCGTTTTGCACGCCGGGTCAACGCCGGGTTCATGCAGGTCGTGGCACGCGACCACATCCGCCTGCGTGTGTTCGAGCGGGGCGCGGGCGAAACCCTCGCCTGCGGCACCGGGGCCTGCGCGGCGGTGGTCTGCGGCATCCGGCTGGGCTGGCTGGACGCGCGCGTCGAGGTCGACACCCGGGGTGGGCGCCTCACGATCGAATGGGCGGGCGGTGACGCCCCGGTATGGATGACGGGGCCGGCCACGACGGTCTTCGAAGGCGAAATCGAATGGCAGCAGGGATGAACATGGGCATTGAAGGCATCACGGAAGACGACATCGCGAACTACCTCCTGCAGACGCCGGGGTTCTTCGAGCGGCACGCCCAGGTGCTGGCCACCATCCAGCTCACCAGCCCGCACGGCCAGCGGGCCGTGTCGCTGCAGGAGCGCCAGATGGAGATGATGCGCGAGAAGGTGCGCGGCCTGGAGCATCGTCTGGTCGAGATGATCCGCTATGGCCAGGAGAACATGGCGATTGCCGACAAGCTGCACCGGTGGACCCGCGCGATGATGCTCACCAGCGACCCGGCCGATCTGCCCGGCACGCTGGTGGCCGAGCTGATGTCGCAGTTCCTGATCCCGCAGGCCGGCATCCGGGTGTGGGGTGTGGTGGGCGCCTATGCCGACCGGGATTTCGCACAGGGCGTCAAGGACGACACGCGTTCCTTTGCCACCAGCCTGAGCACGCCCTACTGCGGCATCAATTCCGGTTTCGAGCCGGTGCAATGGCTCGACGACCCCAGCACCGTGATGTCGATCGCACTGATTCCGTTGCGCCACGGCATGGGTTCGCCGGCGTTCGGCATGCTGGTGCTCGGCTCGCCCGACCCCACCCGCTACACGGCCGACATGGGCACCGACTTCCTGATGCGCGTGGGCGAAATCGCCAGCGCCGGGCTGGCCCGGCTGCTGCCTGAAGGCTGAGACGGTGTGAACACACCGGCTGATGGCGGCGTCGCGGTGGACAGCCCGGTCGAGCCCTATCTGGAGCACCTGCGGGTGGAGCGCCGCCTGGCCGCACTGACGCTCGACACCTATGCGCACGACCTGACCCTGCTGATGTCCCTGGTCGAGCAGGGCGGGCTGAAGCTGCCCCAGGTGCAGATGCATCATGTGCGCCGCTGGACGGCCACACTGCACAGCCGAGGTCTGTCCGGGCGCACGCTCGCGCGCACCCTCAGCGCCTGGCGCGGCCTGTTCAAGTGGATGGGCCGGCAGGGGCTCGTGGGCCACAACCCGGTGGACGGGGTACGGGCGCCCAAGGTGGCGCGGCCCTTGCCCAAGGCCCTGTCGGTCGAACAGTCGGTGGGGCTGGCCGAGCACCATGACAGCACCAGCTCGCCGGCCATCGACGCGCGCGACCACTGCATCGTCGAGCTGCTCTACGGCTGCGGCCTGCGCATCAGCGAACTGGTGGGGCTGGATGCCGTACCCGGTGCGCAGGCGCGCGGCTGGATCGATCTCGAATCCAGAGAGGTCCATGTGCTGGGCAAGGGCAGCAAGCGGCGCGCCGTGCCGCTGGGCAGTGCTGCCGAACGTTCGGTGCAGGCCTGGCTGGCCTGCCGGGACCAGTATGTGAAGGCACCGGAGGCGGCGCTGTTTCTGAGCGAACGCGGCACGCGGTTGTCGCCGCAGCAGATCCGCGTGCGGCTGCGCCGCAGGGCGCTGCAGGCTGGCGTGCCCACCCATGTGCATCCGCACATGCTGCGCCATTCGTTCGCTTCGCATGTGCTGCAGTCCAGTGGCGATCTGCGAGCCGTGCAGGAGTTGCTCGGTCACGCCAGCATCACCACCACGCAGGTCTACACCAAGCTGGACTTCCAGCACCTGGCCAAGGTGTATGACGCGGCACACCCCCGGGCCAGGCGCCGGGGCTGAACCCTCTTTGGGCAACATGACTTGATACCAGGCGGGTCGGCACGGCCCGAAAGCACGATGAAGACCATCACACTGCGCGAAGGCAAGGAGCGTTCACTGCTGCGCCGTCACCCCTGGGTCTTCCAGGGCAGCGTGGCCCGCGGCAAGGCCGATGCGGGCGAAACCGTCCGTGTCGAGGCCAGTGACGGCCGCTTCCTGGCCTGGGCGGCGTTCAGCCCCACGTCGATGATCCGGGTGCGTGCCTGGAGCTTCGACGAGGCCCAGCGCATCGACGCCTCGTTTTTTGCCGAGCGCATCGCGGCTGCCGTGGCCATGCGCCAGCGCCTGCCGATTGCCAGCGACGCCGTGCGCCTGATCCACGGCGAGGCCGACGGCCTGCCGGGTCTGATCGTCGATCGGTATGGCGACACGCTCAGCGCGCAGTTCCTGTCGGCCGGCACCGAACGCTGGAAGGACACGCTGGCCGATGCGCTGCTGGCCGCGACCGGCCTGTCGCGGATCTACGAACGGTCCGACTCCGGTGTGCGTCAGCTCGAGGGCCTGCCCGCGGCCACGGGTTGGCTGCGTGGGGGCGGACCCACCGGCATCACCATCCGCGAACACGACTGGCAGCTGACGCTGGACGTGGCCGAAGGGCACAAGACAGGCTTCTACCTCGACCAGCGCGACAACCGCAAACTGTTTGCCGACACCGTCCGGCACTTCGGCTTCCAGCGCGTACTCAACTGCTATTGCTACACCGGGGGGTTCAGCGTGGCGGCCCTGGCCGGTGGGGCAGGGCAGGTCACCAGTGTCGATTCGTCAGCCCCGGCACTGGTGCGTGCCGAGGCCCATGTCGGGCTCAACGGCTTCGACCCGGCACGCCACACCGCCCTCGATGCCGACGTGAACGAGACCCTGCGGCGCTTCCTGAAGGAAGGCCGCAGCTTCGACGCCATCGTGCTCGACCCGCCGAAGTTCGCGCCGACGGCGGCCCATGCCGAACGCGCAGCGCGGGCCTACAAGGACATCAACCGGCTCGCCTTCAAGCTGCTGGAGCCTGGCGGCGCGCTGTTCACCTACTCCTGTTCGGGGGGCATCGGCGCGGAGTTGTTCCACAAGATCGTGGCGGGCGCCGGCATGGACGCCCAGGTCGACGGCTTCATCTACGCCCATGTCGGTGCGGCACCCGATCACCCGATGACGATCAACTTCCCCGAGGGGGAATACCTCAAGGGGCTGGTGATCCTGCGGCGCTGAGGCCCTGGCGGGGCGATCAGGCGCCAGATATCAGGCGTTCGTTGCGCAGCAGGTCGGTGATCGACTCGCGCTCGCGGATCAGGTGGGCGCGCTGGCCATCGACCATCACCTCGGCGGCGCGTGCCCGGGTGTTGTAGTTGCTGGCCATCGCCATGCCGTAGGCACCGGCCGACAGCACGGCAATGCGGTCGCCGGGGTGCACCGCGAGGCTCCGGTCACGCCCGAGCCAGTCGCCCGATTCACACACCGGCCCGACGACGTCATACGTCACGGCCGCTTCGTCGCGCTGCACGCAGGGGGCCATGGCCATCCAGGCCTCGTACATGGCCGGGCGCATCAGGTCGTTCATGGCTGCATCGACGATGCAGAAGTTCTTTTCGGCGCCGGGCTTCAGGTAGAGCACCTCGGTCAGCAGCACCCCGGCATTGCCCACCAGCGAGCGGCCCGGCTCCAGCAGGATCTTGCGGTGACCGTGGCCGCGCGCGTCGATGCGTGCCAGCATCTGTGCGATCAGCTCGTCCGCACCCGGCGGTTGCTCGTCGGTGTAGGTGATCCCCAGGCCACCACCCATGTCGATGTGATCGATGGACAGGCCGCGGGATTCGACCGCCTCGACGAGGTCGAGCACCCGGTCCAGCGCGTCCAGGTAAGGCCCGATCTCGGTGATCTGCGAGCCGATGTGGCAGTCGATGCCGACGACCTGCAGCCCGGGCAGGGCTGCTGCACGTAGGTAGGTGTCGACGGCCCGATCGTGGGCCACACCGAACTTGTTGCCCTTCAGCCCGGTGGAGATGTAGGGGTGGGTGCCGGCGTCGACGTCGGGGTTGACGCGCAGGCTGACGTGGGCGGTGCGCCCGGCCGCGCTGGCCACGGCCGACAGCACCTCGAGTTCGGCCTCGCTCTCGACGTTGAAGCACATCACGCCGGCGTCCAGTGCCTGCCGCATCTCGCGCCGGGTCTTGCCCACGCCGGAGAACACGACCGTTGCCGGGTCGGCACCCGCAGCAAGCACGCGTTCCAGCTCACCGCCCGAGACGATGTCGAAGCCGCAACCGGCCTGCGCGAAGGTCTGCAGCACGGCCAGGTTCGAATTGGCTTTCATCGCGTAGCAGAGCTGGTGGCGGCGGCCGGCCAGCGCGCGCTGGTAAGGGGCGAGTGCGGCGAGCATGGCGCCGCGCGAATACACGTACAGGGGCGTGCCGAAGCGGGCGGCAAGTTCGTTCAGCGAGCAGTCCTCGAGGAACAGCTCCTGGCCACGCCAGGCCAGAAAAGGGGAACCGGGCAGTTTCATCGTGTGGCGGAAGGGGAAGCGGTGGGGGTCGAGGCGCCAGGCGCCACCGGCGCGGGAGCAGACTGGCCCTTCGCGGGGGCGGTCGGCAGGTACAGCGCGCCCTTCTGCCCGCATGCGACCAGGGTTGCTCCCAGCAGCGGGCAAAGCGCGAGGAATAGAATCGTGGCCCGTTTCGACATTCACGGATTCTATCGGCGATGACCCCTGAACCCACAGCCCTGAGCGACAGCGACTACCACCGGCTCAGCCAGGCGGTGCTGGCCAGCGTGGAGGCCCAGGTGGACGACATGCTCCAGCACGACGTGATCGACATCGACAGCAGCCGCACCGGCGGCCTGCTCGAGATGACACTGCCCAACGGCAGCAAGCTGATCCTCAACACCCAGCCGCCCTTGCACGAGATCTGGCTGGCCGCGCGCAGCGGCGGCCACCATTACCGCCATGTCGACGGCCGTTGGCTCGACACCCGCACGTCCGAAGAACTCTTCGACGCGCTGTCGCGCTGCGCGACCGAGCAGGCGGGCCGGCCGGTGCGTTTCGCCCCAGCCGGCGTGTCCTGAACGACGGCCTGCTTCCGGTCAGTTACGGAACAGGTCAAGGATGCCGCGCCGTTCTTCTTCGGACGGTGCCACGGGCGTCTTGTCTTCCAGGCCGAGGCTGCTGACGGCGCCACCGTGCGAGTATTCGTCGTAGAACCATTCGCCGGCGATGTTCACCACCCCCTCGGGCACAGCCGGTTCCTTGACCGGCAGTTCCTTGAGCGCATGGCTCATGTAGTCGATCCAGACCGGCAGTGACAGGCCGCCACCGGTCTCGCGATCACCCAGTTTGCGCGGTGTGTCGTAGCCGATCCAGACGACACCCACCAGGCCGGCCTGGTAACCCGCGAACCAGGCGTCCATTGCATCGTTGGTCGTGCCGGTCTTGCCATAGATGTCCTGGCGCTTGAGTGTGCTCTGGGCCCGTGCGGCCGTGCCGCTGCGGGTCACTTCCTGCAGCAGGCTGGTCATCACGAAGGCATTGCGGGCGTCGATCACGCGCATGCTTTCGTCGAGCTCGACCGGCTTGGGCTCGACCAGCACCTTGCCCTTGCTGTCGGTGATGCGTGTCACGAGGTAGGGCTCGACGCGGTAGCCGCCATTGGCAAACACGGCGTAGGCGGTTGCCATCTGCATCGGCGTCACCGAACCGGCGCCGAGTGCCATCGTCAGGTAGGCCGGGTGTTTGTCGGCGTCGAAGCCGAAGCGCGTCACCCATTGCTGACCATAGCTGGGGTCTATGGCTTGCAGGATGCGAATTGAGATCATGTTCTTCGACTTCGCCAGGCCGCGGCGCAGCGACATCGGGCCATCGAAGGTGCCGTCGTAGTTCTTGGGCTCCCAGGGCTGGCTGCCGGTGGAGCCGGCGTTGAAGAACAGCGGTGCGTCGTTCACGACCGTGGCCGGCATGAAGCCCTTCTCGAGCGCAGCCGAGTAGATGAAGGGCTTGAAGCTCGAACCGGGCTGCCGCCAGGCCTGGGTCACGTGGTTGAACTTGTTCTTTGCGAAGTCGAACCCGCCCACCATCGAGCGGATCTCGCCGGTGCGCGGGTCGAGCGAGACCAGCGCACCCTCGACTTCCGGCAACTGGGTCACCGCCCAGTCGCCCTTGGCGTCCTTCACCATGCGGATCACGGCACCCGGGCGGATCTGGATCTTGGGGTTGGCACGCTCGGACAGGCCCGACTGCACCGGCTTCAGCCCGTTGCCGGTCACCGTGATGGTTTCGCCGCTCTGCAGCATGGCCACGACCTTCTTCGGACCGGCCTCCAGCGCGACAGCGGCGCGCACTTCATCGTTGTCCGGGTAGTCGACCAGGGCTTCGGCCACCCGGGCATCGAGGTCCTTGGTGTTGTCTGGCAGGTTGATGTAGCCCTCGGGTCCACGGTAGAACTGGCGGCGCTCGTAGTCGAGGATGCCCTTGCGCAGCGCCCGGTAGGCCACCATCTGCTCGGCCGAGCGCACCGAGGTGTGCACATTCAGGCCCCGGGTGTAGGCCTCGTCGCCGTACTGGCTGTGAACAAGTTGGCGCACACTTTCGGCCACGTACTCGGCATGCACCGGCAGCGGGGCGTTCTGGCGATAGCGCAGCACCTGGGCCTTGGCCGCCTCGTGCTGCTCGGGCGTGATGAACCCGTTTTCGAGCATGCGGTCGATGATGTACTGCTGGCGGATCTGCGCGCGCTTCGGGTTGGCGATCGGGTTGTAGGCCGACGGGGCCTTCGGCAGCCCGGCGAGCATCGCCGCCTCGGCGATCGTGATGTCCTTCAGCGGCTTGCCGAAGTAGGTTTCGCTGGCGGCGGCAAAGCCGTAGGCCCGTTGCCCCAGGAAGATCTGATTCATGTACAGCTCGAGGATCTGATCCTTGGTGAGCAGGCTTTCGATCTTGAGCGCCAGCAGGATCTCGTAGATCTTGCGGGTGAAGGTCTTCTCGGACGACAGGTAGAAGTTGCGCGCGACCTGCATCGTGATGGTCGAGGCCCCCTGGCTGCGCGACTCGCCGAAGTTGGCCAGACCGGCACGGATCACGCCGACGTAGTCGACACCGCTGTGCTCGTAGAAGCGGGCGTCCTCGATGGCCAGCACGGCCTCCTTCATGACCTTGGGGATCTGCTGCACCGGCATGAAACGGCGGCGCTCTTCGCCGAACTCGCCGATCAGCACGTTGTCGGCCGAATACACCCGCATCGGCAGCTTGGGGCGGTAGTCCATCAGCCCGCTGAGCTCCGGCAGGTTCGGATAGGCCACCGCCAACGCCGTGGCCACCAGCATGGCAACGGCAACGGTGCCGGCCAGCGCCAGGCCGACGGCCCAGCCGATCACGGTCACGGGCCAGCGGGCCCAGGCGGGCAAGGCGGCTCGCAGGGGGGATCGGGGTGTATTCCGGTCAGCGTCGGTCATGGAGTTCTCAGGCTTGGTCGACCCATTATAGGAAGCAGGTCGCGCCGCTTCCGATCCCGCTCCGCAGGGGTTTCGACACAGGTTGTTTCAATATCCCGGGGTGGCCTAGGGTTGACCCCAAATCGGGCTTTCCGCGTCGGTTTTCGGCAACGTAAACAAACGCCCAAACCGTGAAAAAATCTTTCTTGCTCAAGGGCTTTACTGCTAGCATTGAAGTAACTTATTAACAATCCGGCGCACACCTTTGCGCGTTGGGAGATGGCGTGAGCTTCCTTGATGTTTTGTTAGGCCGCAAGCATCAGCCGCTTGTCGGACTGGACATCAGTTCGTCCAGTGTGAAGCTTGTCGAGCTCGGGCAGACGGCCTCCGGTGAATACACCGTGGAACGCTTTGCGACGGAAAGTTTCGAGAAAGGCTGGATCACAGACGGCCAGATCGAGAAGTTCGACGAGGTCGCCGATGCGGTGCGCCGGGTGGTCGTCAAGAGCGGCACCCGCACCAAGAACGTGGCCATGGCCATGCCGCAGTCATCGGTGATCACCAAGAAGATCATGCTGCCTGCCGGCCTGCGCGAGGAAGAACTCGAGATGCAGGTCGAGTCCGAGGCCAACCAGTACATCCCGTTTTCGCTTGATGAGGTCAGCCTCGACTTCTGCATCGCCGGCCCCAGCCCCACGTCCGTCGGTGACGTCGAGGTGCTGATCGCCGCGTCCCGCAAGGACCGCGTCCAGGACCGTCAAGGCCTGGCCGAGGCGGCGGGCCTGAAGCCGGTCGTGCTCGACATCGAGTCCTATGCATCGCGCCTGGCGGTCGGCCGGATCATCACGTCCCTGCCCAACGAGGGCAAGGACTCGCTGGTGGCGCTGTTCGAGATCGGTGCCGAGACCACCAGCCTCAAGGTCCTGCGTGAGGATGAAATGCTGTACGACCGCGATCAGGCGTTTGGCGGCACCCAGCTCACCCAGCTGATCTCGCGCCAGTACGGCTTTTCGTTCGAGGAGGCCGAGCAGAAGAAGCTGGCCGGTGACCTGCCCGAAGA
>CBFGPV010000144.1:0-11201 GCA_965650765.1 uncultured Burkholderiales bacterium | reverse complement strand
CGCTGGAGCGAGCAGTTCAAGCGTGAGGGCCGCATGGAGATCCTGCACTGCTACCAGGGCTTCATGGGCCGCCTGAACATGGCCATCGACCAGCAGGACGCCGTGATGCAACGCACGCGCGCCCAGGTCGAGGCCGCACGGCAGACCCTGCTCGAACGCGAGACCCGCGTGGCGGCGATCCGCAAGATGATCGAGCGCCGCGAGGAACAGGCCCAGGCGCAGCAGGCCCGTCGCGAGCAGAAGGCCACCGATGAACAGGCCGCCCGCCTGGCCTGGAACCGCCGCGGCGACGCCTTTGCGATGGCCTGAGGCCGGCACGACCCACCGATCCATGACCCAACGTCACCAGGACACCATGCTCAACGCTCTGAACTTGCTGACCTCGATCAAGCCGCCCGCGATCAACCCGGTGAGCGAGGTGCGCCCCGTCGGCCCGATCCAGGGGGATCCTCGTCAGGGCTTCTCCGGCCTGCTGCAGCAGGCTGCGCAACAGGCCACGCAACAGCGTGCGACTCAGCAGCCGCCGGCGCCGCAAGCCAACCGCCCGACCGCGCCGCGGCCCACGCCACAGGCCACCGCGCCGCGTCCCCAGCCCGCGCCCGCGCAGAAGCCGCCGGCCGCCAGCGCGTCGCCCAAGGCAGCCGCCCCCGAGGCCCAGGCCCGGCATCCGGATGCCAACGAAGCCGCAGGCCGCCGCGATGGCAGCACGCGCACAGAGCGCACAGCGCTGGACAGCCTGCGCGCGCTGCTGGAACACCAGCCGACCGATGCACAGGATCCGGCACACGCGTCGAGCCTGGCGTTCGACGCTGTGGGCGAAGAGGGGATGCCTGGCATCGAGGCCACCGAACAAGCGGCGCTGGTACCGGGCGTCGATACGCCCTTGTTGCCGAACCCGACGGCGCTGGCGACGGACCCCGCGCTGACACCGCTGCTGGCGTCCTCGCTTTCCGCGCTGGCCGATGCGCGGGCAGAGGACGACACCACCGATACGGCGGACCTGTCCGCTGGCGCGGCAGGGGAGTCCACGGGCGACCTGGGCGCAGTCGGCGGCATGGCTGCTGCCGACGCGGCAGCCCAGGGCAGCATCGAACTGGCAGACGACACCGCACTGGCCATGCACGAAACCTTCCAGCAGGCCCTGGCCGAAGGGCAGATGCAGGGCGACGAGGCAAGCGCCGCCACACTGCGTCAGGCAAGCGGCGCGGCCGCGCCTGCGGTGGCCGAAGCCGGCGCGTCGGCTTCCGGGTCGACCACGCCGGTGCACGGCGCTGCACTGGCCTCCGGCCCGACCCTGTCAAGCACCTCGTCCGCACCGTCCGCCGCGGCGAACGCGGCAAGCCATGCACTGGGTACACCGGTCGACTCGCCCGACTTCCCGCAGGCCATGGCCACCCAGATCAGCTACTTCGTGCGCGAGGGCATCCAGCAGGCACAGCTGCACCTGAATCCGGCCGAAATGGGCCCGGTCAGCGTGCAGATCGCCCTGAACGGGCAACAGGCCCAGGTCGACTTTGCGGCCGCTTCCAGCGCCACCCGCGCCGCCATCGAGAACAGCCTGTCCGACCTGGCCGCGTCCCTGCAGAGCGCAGGCTTCACGCTGACGGGTGGCGGGGTGTCCCAGCAGTCGCAGCAGTCTCAGCAGTCACCGCACCAGGCTTCGGGCCAGGCCGGCAACGAGACCCGCCCGGGCCAGCGCCATGGCCAGGGCGATGCCGTCGAGGCCGCCGGCACCCAGACCGTCCTGCATCACAGCAGCACGGCTGGTGGACTGGACCTGTACGCCTGAGCGACTGAGCGACTGAGCGACTGAGCGACTGAGCGACTGAGCGAGATCCTATGCCTGACTCAGCGCACCCGGCCGGGCCTCCAGACGCGCAGTGCGGGGCCCACCTGCGGACGTCGCTGGCGCCTCGGGCTCGAACGCGCTGACCAGGTGGTCCAGCACGGCCCGGCTGCTGGCCGGCAGGTAGCGCCGCTGGCCGACCACGGCGTACAGCGCCGAGGCGGCCGCCTGCCACTGCGGCAGCACCCTCACCAGTCGGCCTTGCGCAAGCGCTTCGCTCACCACCAGTTGAGGCAGGGCAACGATGCCCAGGCCCGCAGTCGCTGCGGCGTAGACGGTGTCGGGCTGGCGGGCGTCGAGCATGGCATTCCCCTCGACGGTGACCACCGCCTGCGCCCCCTTGCCGGGTGAGGCAAGGCCCAGGCTCAGGCGGCGATCGAACAGGCACTCATGGTCCCGCAGGTCGGACGGTGCTTGCGGCGCACCGCGCAGGGCCAGGTAGTCAGGCGATGCACACAGGATGGTCTCGCACCGGGCCAGTCGCCGCGCCACGGCATTGCTGTCGGGCAGCTCCAGGCCGGCCAGCACCAGCGCCACATCAAATCCGTCATCGAGCGCGCTGGCTGTGTCCGACACCGCCAGTTCCACCATCACGCGGGGATGCTTTTCACGCAGACGGTGCAGCGGGCGCGCCACCACCCGGGCCGCCCAGGCCCCGGGCAACGCCACCCGCACACGCCCCTCGGGCTCGCGCACCATGCTGCTGACCACGGCCTCGGCCTCCTGCACGGCGCCCAGGATGCGCCGCACCCGCTCGAGGTAGCCCTGCCCCGTGGATGTGAGCGCCACGCGTCGCGTGGAGCGCTGGATCAGTCGTGCGCCAAGGTGCCGCTCCAGGTCGGCCACCAGGCGAGTGACGGCCGAGGCCGAGACGTCGAGCGCCCGGGCCGCGGCAGCGAACCCACCTTCGTCGACCACCTTGGCGAATGCCTGCATCGAAGCGAGTCGGTCCATCCCTCAGCCCTCCCCGTGGCGTTGCGCGCGCGCATTGGCCACCGCCGCCAGCGAGGCCACCAGCACCGCCATCTGCAGGGCCGACGCGCTGGCGCGCACCATGCCGTCATGGCTGCCGGTGAACTCGACGTTGAGCATCGGGGTCCCGAGCGCCGCCAGTGCACGCAAGGCACGATCGGCATCACCTGCGATGCGCCCGTCGACCACGGCCGTCAGCGACGCGCCGTGCCCGTCCTGGCGCAGCCGGCCGACCATCGCCACCACCAGGCCGCCCCACTGCACGAGGGCCACGCCACACGGCGGCTGGTCGGGCAGCGCCAGGGTCCAGCCGCCCAGCTGGGCGGCACGTTCCAGCACGCGGCGCTGGCGGCTGGCGGGTGCCAGCAGGGCCAGGCGGAAGTCCAGTGGGTCGCGCCGCGCCGCGTGGGCCAGTTCGTCGACGAACATCTCGGCATACAGCGCAAACGGCATGGCCGACTCCCGACCCGCATCGCCGGCGTAGAACGACTGGTGCGCGATGCCATAGGGCAGCGGCAGGGCAGCCGGGTCGCGCGCCGGTCCGCACTGGTGCTGCCACCAGGCCAGCGGCAGGCCGCCGGCATCCACCATCGCGTCGATGCGGCACAGCGCGGGCTCACCGGGTGCGCCCGGCGGCACACCGAACTGGCGACGGACCACACGCCCGGCCGGCGCGTCCCAGAGCATCGATTCCGCATCGCCCATGCAGGCCCACAACACACCGGGCGCCTGCTGCGGCAGCCGCGCGGCGGGCACCGGCTGCGGCTGCGCTGCCGTCAGCGGCCGCACAGGGGGCAGATCGCGCGGCGTCGTGTCGTGCAGTCCGGGTTCGTCGACCCATGCGGCGGCTGGCACGGACAGGTTGCGGGCGGGGGGCGTCAGGACGAGGGACACGGTGACCTCCTGGTTGGCGGTGCTGTCGGCTCGTGGCCTCGAACACCGTGGATGCGATGAGGCGATTCTGGTCAGACGGGGTTAAGAAGTTTTTAATGGCGGTTGGCGCACACTGCGGTCATTCGAGGACAAGGACTCCCCGTGCATCTTTTGCTGGTCGAAGACGACCGATCTCTTTCTGAAGCCGTCGCCAAGGGGCTGGCCCTGCAGGGCTGGTCCGTCGACTGCGTGGGCGACGCACCCGGTGCACGCCTGGCGCTGTCCGACCACGGCTACCACGCGGTGCTGCTCGACCTGGGCCTGCCCCAGGGTTCGGGCCTGAGCGTGCTGCAGGCGATGCGCTCGCGCTATGACGCCACACCGGTGCTGATCGTCACCGCGCGTGACCAGCTCAGCGACCGCATCCAGGGCCTGGACGCGGGCGCCGACGACTATGTCGTCAAGCCCGTGCAGGTCGACGAACTGGCCGCGCGACTGCGCGCGGTGGTGCGGCGCAGCCAGGGCCGCGTGGCGCCGGTGATCAGCTTTCGCGACATCACGCTCGACCCTGCGCGGCGCACCGTCACGCAGGGCGACCGGCCGGTCTCGCTCAGCGTGCATGAGTTCCGCACCCTGCTCGCGCTGATGGAAAAGCGCGGCCACGTCGTCACGCGTGACCAGCTCGAGAACGCCGTCTATGGCCACAGCAGCACCATCGAGAGCAATACCATCGCGGTCTACGTGCACCAGTTGCGCCGCAAGCTCGGCGACGGCGTGATCTGCACCGTGCACGGCCATGGCTACCGGCTGGGGGAGGATGCCTGATGCGTTCCTTGCGACTGCGCCTGCTGGTGGCGATCCTCACCGTCATCGTGTGCTTCTGGTCGATGTGGTTGTGTTCGCTGGCGGTACGTGTCAATGACCAGCAGGCCGGCTGGATGGACGAGATGCTGCGCCACATCGCCACGCAGATCGTGCTGTCCATGCCGACCACGGTGGGCCAGCTGCCGGAGTCGCCCACGTTTTCGATCGATACGCTGGACGGCATCAAGGCCGAGAAGCTCAGCTTCCAGGTCTGGCTGGGGCCCTCACGCCTGGCGCTGCACTCACCGGGCGCCCCGACGGTGCCGATGAAATCCGACTTCACCGATGGTTTTGCCGTCAGCGACATCGACGGCCAGCCGTGGCGGGTGTATGCCGTGTCGGACGCGACCGGTCGACTGCAGGTGCAGGTGGGCCGCTCGAAGGAGCAACTGCGCGGCGAGTTCAGTCACTGGGTGTTCTGGAGCATGGCCACCGCGGGCCTGGTCTTCCTGCTGCTGGCCGTGGCCACCTGGTTCGTGCTGTGCTGGTCACTGCGGGGCGTGACCCGGGTGCAGCAGGCGGTGGCCCAGCGCCAGGGTCTGGAGCTCAGCCCCTTGCCCACACGCGACCTGCCCACCGAAGTGGCCCCGCTGGTCGAGACCTTCAACGGCATGCTGGCGCAGATGTCCAGCGCAATGGAGGCTGAAAAGCGCTTCATCTCGGACGCGGCCCATGAACTGCGCACCCCGCTGGCGGCACTGATGGGCCATGCCCAGCTCGCGCTGCGCTCCCCCGACCCCGCCGAGGCGCGTGCAGCGGTCGAGCGCCTGGCCGAAGGCGTGCAGCGCAGTGCCCGCCTGTCCGAGCAACTGCTGGACCTGGCGCGCATCGAGTCGACCACCAGCCACCACCTGCAGGAGGTGGCGCTGTTCGAGCCGGTGGAATGGGTCGTGCGCGACTTCGAGACCACCGCCGCCGAAAAGCGCATCCGCATCGTGCTGCAGCTCGAGCCGTGCATGGTGCGCGGCAATGTCGACGCGCTGGGCATCCTGGTGCGCAACCTGGTCGACAACGCCTTGCGCTACACGCCGCACGGCGGGCGCTGCGAGGTGCGGTGCGAGACGGTCCGACACAACGGCCGCACCCTGGCCTGCCTGTCGGTCGCCGACAACGGGCCGGGCGTGCCCGTCGAGGAACACGCGCGCATCTTCGACCGCTTCTACCGCGTGCCGGGCACCACCGCACGCGGCAGCGGCATCGGGCTGTCGCTGGTCGCGCGCATCGCGCGGCTGCACGACGCCCAGCTCGAGCTCGGCGAAGGCATCGGCGGGCGAGGCCTGAGGGTGGGGGTGTACTTTGCGTCGTGTGACGGCGACGCTTTCGCGCTGTCCGATCCCATGCCGCTGGAGTCCGCTAGCACGCCGGCGCCTCCCGGGCGGCCTGCGGGCCTGGCACCAGGCTCGACCGTGGCTGGCTGAACACGCGCACCCGGCAGTGCGTGCACCGAGGCCGGGGGCTGCCGCGGGCCGGCGGTTTGAAGCACAATGCCGGCCCATGCCTGCCCTGCCCTGCGACACGCCCCGGTCGGCGCCGATGCCCGACGCCCCTGCCCTGCCATCGTCCGCGGATGATGAAGCCACACCCGGCATTCCCGGCGTGGCCGAGGTCAGGCACAGCAGCATCCACGGTCGTGGCGTGTTTGCGGTGCGCCCGCTGGCCCGTGGCCAGCGCATCGGCCACTACACCGGCCGGCGCATCGGCCCGGACGAGTCGATCGACGACTGCGACAACGCGCTGACCTATCTGTTCGGCCTGTCCGATGGCAGCACGATCGACGGGCGCCACGGCGGCAATGCCACGCGGTTCATCAACCATGCCTGCGAACCCAATTGCGAGGCGGTCGAGCATGAGGCGCCTGACGGGCAGTTGTTCATCGTGATCGAGGCACGGCGCCGTATCCGCGTCGGCGAGGAACTCTTCATCGACTATTCGCTCGACGCCGGGCCCGGCGACCCGGCGGACTTCCCGTGCCACTGCCGGGCCACCCGCTGCCGTGGCACCATGCTGGCGCGCCGCCGCGGACGGCGCCGACCGGCACCGTCCGACACGCCGGTGGCACAGGACGCCTGAGCGATCGGCGCCCCGGGGTCAGGCCGCGATCGGCGGTGTGGCCTTGAGCGTCTGCGCCAGCGAGGCGACCAGCGCCTCGCGCGCAATGGTGGCGTGCTCTTCGGACAGGCGCGCCGCGCGCTCCCCGTCACCCACCGCGATCGCCTCGGCGATGGCAGCGTGTTCATCCCAGATGGTGCTGCGCCCGTGGCTGTGCTGCAGCACCGCCCCCATCACGCGGCGCAGGTGGATCCAGTGCAGGGCTGCCGTCTCGATGATCAGCGGATTGCCCGAGGCCTCGTAGATCGCCTGGTGGAAGGCGCTGTCGGCCTCGATCATCGCGCGCACATCCGAGCCGGCCGCCGCGGCCCGGCCTGCGGCAATCAGCGACTGCGGCACCGCGGATCGCCGCTGCGCCGCCAGACGTGCGGCCAGGGCGTCGAGTGCGCCGCGCACCAGGTAAAGATGCCCGATGCGCACCGGGTCGAGCCGCGCGACCACCAGCCCGCGGCCCGGCGCCTCTTCGAGCAGGCCTTCTTTCTTGAGCAGGCGCAGCGCCTGCAGCACGGGCGAGCGCGACACGTTCATCTGCTCGGCCAGGTCTTCCTGCTTGATGCGTGCCCCCGGGGCGAGCGTGCCGTCGCTGATGGCGTCGAGCAAGGCCTTGTAGACCTCATCCACGTAGTCCGTCCGGTTGCCGATTTTTGCGAGATTCATCACTGCCGCTCTGGTTCAGGCCAAGCCATCACCCTATCAGATGCCCTGCCCGGGCCCGACCGTTCAGGTGAACATGTCCGGTTGCGTGACGGCCAGGTGCTCGTAGATCGGCTGGAAGTGCAGCCAGCCGATGTACTCCGACCCCACATGCTCGCGGCTGTAGCGCGAGCGCTCGGGCGACACCAGCACCGGCTTGTGGCCGCTCGCCTCCACCAGCAGTTGCTGGCGGCAGCAGCGCTCCAGTGCGATGAACCAGAACGCAGCAGCCTCGATGCTGTGGCGGCTGGCCGTCAGCAGGCCATGGTTCTGGTGGATCGCCGCCTTCACGTCCTTGAACCAGTCGCACACCGCCAGGCCGGCACGCTCTTCCACCGCCACCTGGCCGGCTTCGTCCTTGATCACGACATGGTCCTCGAAAAAGGCTGCTGCATCCTGCGAGATCGGCTCGAGCGGGCGCCCGAGTGCCGCAAACGCCGTGCCGTAGACAGTGTGCGCATGGCACATCGCCACGATGTCCGCGTGCGCCTCATGCACCGCCGCATGCAGCACGAAACCCGCGCGGTTGATCGCATGCCGGCCCTCGACGACACGCCCCTTGTGGTCGGCCAGGATCAGGTTCGACACCTTCACCTGCGCGAAATGCACGCACATCGGGTTGGTCCAGTAGAGCTCGGGATGCTCCGGGTCGCGGATGGTCAGGTGGCCGGCAAAGCCGTAGTCGAAGCCTTCCAGGGCAAAGGCGCGGCAGGCCGCGACCAGACGCTGCTTGAGGTGCAGGCGTTCGTCCTCGACCGAATCGAAGGTCGGCCGCTCGGGGAAGATCAGGCCGCTCTGGGTGGGCTCGTAGATCGATCGTTTCGTGACTCTGTCCAGCATGGTGGGGCTCCGTGAAAAGGTGAAGCGGATGTCGGATGGGTGGCGTCAGAGGTCGAGCACCAACACCGGGCTGCGTGCGCGCGAGACACAGACCGTCATGCATTTCGTTCGCTCGTCATCTGACAGGATGTAGTCGTTGTGCTCGACCTCGCCCGCCAGCACGCCCACCTTGCACGAGCCGCACAGGCCCGACAGGCAGGACGTCGGGACGCGATAGCCCGCCAGCTCGATGGCACGCACGATGGTCTGCTCGGCCGCCACCTGCAGGCTGACGCCTCGGCGGGCCAGCCGCACCTCGAACGCGCCCGAGGGCGCCGGGGTTGTGGCGGGCACCGGTGGCTTGAAATGCTCGCAGTGCACCGTGCCGGCCGCCCAGTGCGCGCTGGCATCTGCACAGGCCTGCATGAAACCGGCGGGGCCGCAGTGGTACAGATGTGTGCCTGCGGCCGGCTCGCGCAGCAGGCCGGCGATGTCCAGGCCCCGGGCCGGATCCCCGTGGTCGAAGTGCAGGTGCAGCCGGCCCGGTGGCAGCAGGGCCCGCAGCTCGCTCAGGAAGGCGGCATGGCGTGGCGTGCGCGCGCAGTAGTGCAGCTCGAACGAGGCGCCTTGACGACACAGCTCATGGGCCATGGCCTTGAGCGGCGTGATGCCGATGCCGCCGGCCAGCAGCACCGAATGCCGGGCACCGGGCACCAGCGCAAAGGCCTGGCGGGGGTGGCCGACCTGCAGCATGTCCGCCACCCGCACCCGCTCATGCATCGCCTGCGAGCCGCCGCGGCCCGCACGTTCTCGCAACACACCCAGCAGCCAGTGCGAGCGGTCGCCCGGATCGCCGGCCAGCGAGTACGAGCGCACGGTCCCTCCGGGCAGGTGCACGTCGACATGCGCACCTGCGGCCACGGGGGGCAGCTCGGCGCCGTCACGATCGGCCAGCTCGAAGCTCAGGATGCCCTCGGCCTGCAGCCTGATCGCGCGCACCTGGAGCGCCCGTGTGGCCGCCTCGCCCGGTGCGAGCACCTGCGGTGCCACCGCGGCATTCATGCCTGCCTCCGTGCCAGCACCTCCTGCTGCAGCCCCTCCAGGCAATCCCGCACGTAGCGCTCCCGCTCGGGGCCGGTCATCGTGTCGGCCGCCGTGAGGATCTGCACCACCTGGCGGGCCAGATGGCGCCGCAGCGTCACTTCCTCTTCCTCGGTGCGGCCGAGCGGCAGGTCGAACACATTGCCGGAGCAGTAGCTGTTGGGCGCGCCGCCACAGTCGCGCAGCCACTGGGCAAACTGCTGCGGCCCGGCCTGCGGGTTGCTGCCGCGCACGGCATCGCGCAGCAGCTTGCGAAACATGTACAGGCCCGCATCGAAGCGCGTGGGGTGCTCCAGCGCGTGCACGGCGATCGGCCGCTGGCTGACGATGGCTTCATAGTCGCCGGGCGCGTACTGGCAGTCCTTGTAGTGGGCGCGTGCCCGGTGGTCCGCCGGGATGGGCGGCATGTCTTCGAGCTTGTAGTGGCCAAAGCGCTCCGGGCGACGCATGGCCACCTGGCCTTCGAGGAAGTCGATGGTTTCATACCCCACCAGACGCCTGTCGCCGATGCCGCGCGTGTCGATGCCCGGGCCCATCACCCGCCAGCCGATCATCTTGCTGTTCAGGTCGTCCACCGGCACCGTCCAGCGGATCATGTGGAAACGCCCGAACAGCTTCTTGCGGCGTCCGTCTTCGGAGGTGTAGGCGTGCAGGCTCAGATTGGGCAGCACCTGATGCTGGACGCGGATGTACATGTGATCGTCGTCCGAGCGGCGCGCACCTGCGCAGGCCAGGCCGCGGCCGCCGTGGATCGGCACGAAGTGCATGTCGGGCGGCACTTCCATCGCGGCCGAGCCGACCTCGTCGAAAGTCGTACCCTGATAGTGGCCACCGGTCACCTGCCGCTTCGCGTGCAAGGCCATCGTGTGGTAGTTGTCTGCGGCGTTGTCCTGCACCTGCAGCCAGTTGCAGTGCTGGAAGTTGCTGTAAGGCACCAGCTCGTCGCCCTCGGCCACCGTGAAGTTGCCCTCCCACTCCGGAAAGGGCGGCTCTTCGTCGGGCGGGCCCATGTAGGCGAACACCAGGCCGTGCCGCTCGAATGCCTTGTAGGCCCCCTGCCGGATCGAACACCGGTAGCGTTCACCCTCCTCTTCCTCGCCCTGCGGGAAGGGCACACGCAGGCAGGTGCCGTCGATGTCGAACACCATGCCGTGATAGCAGCATGAAATGCCGCGCGCCTCGATCTTGCCGTACTCGAGCGAGGCTCCGCGGTGCACGCAATGCGCATGCAGCAGCCCGACCCGGCCACTGCCATCACGGAAAGCCACAAGCTCCTCACCCAGGATCATCAGGAAGCGAGGCGTGTCGGTCAGCTCCATCGACATGCACACCGGGTGCCAGAAGCGGCGCATGTACTCCCCGGTGGGGGTGCCGGGCCCGACCTCGGTCAGCTCCGGGTCATGCCCGGGAACCTTGTTGGTGTAGTAGCCGCCATAAGGCACCAGCTTCTTCTCGGTCGTCACGTCGGGTGGGCTGTGCGGGTCACGCATGTTCATGGAGCGCCTTTGCTGAAGGATGAGACCGGTCATCAGCACACCGTATTCGGCATACCGTATTCTGTATACAGAGATTAGCGGTTCTGTGGCAGGCAACAGCCCGGGGTTACCCTCGGTCAAGGCGCAAGGACAACGAGACAGCTCCCGGAAATGAATCATCCCGCGCCATCAACGACTTGCGCGGGAAGAAGGCCAGGTGAAGCTGTCGACCAGCGTCCCGCTCCAGGTACGCAAGCGCGGCGCCGCCACGGTGGCGGAACGCTCGGAAGGGGTGGTCGGGAGCCGGCCAGCGTCGCCCGCCAGATCGACCCGCCTTTGCCGGTCGCGCTGACGCGGGCCTTCCATCGGCAGCAACGGCTCGACGATGGCCTGATCACAAGGAACGCCGGGCCGCCCCAAGTTTCCTTGACCCCCTCGGGGGGCGGGCT
>CBFGPV010000143.1:0-11254 GCA_965650765.1 uncultured Burkholderiales bacterium | reverse complement strand
GTCGTGGCCCAGGTGGTGTCGAGCATGGACGAGATCTCGGCGTCGTCGAAGAAGATCGCCGACATCATCGGCGTGATCGACGGCATCGCCTTCCAGACCAACATCCTGGCGCTCAATGCCGCCGTCGAGGCGGCCCGTGCCGGTGAACAGGGCCGTGGCTTTGCCGTGGTGGCCGGTGAGGTGCGCACGCTGGCCCAGCGCAGCGCCCAGGCCGCCCGCGAGATCAAGACGCTGATCGGTGCGTCGGTCGAGAAGGTGGACGGCGGCGCACAACTGGTGCAGGACGCCGGCGCCACGATGCAGGAGATCGTGGTCTCGGTGCAGCGGGTGACCGACATGATGGCCGAGATCACGGCCGCAGCCTCCGAGCAGAGCGACGGCATCGTGCAGGTGAACACCGCCGTCACCCAGCTCGACCAGATGACGCAGCAGAACGCCGCACTGGTCGAGGAGTCGGCCGCGGCGGCCGAAAGCCTGCGCGACCAAGCCCGCCGCCTGGCCGACGTGGTGGCGCAGTTCCGCTGCCGCGACGTCGCACAGGCCGCCATCGACAAGGCCCGCCACGTCGAGCCGGCCGAAGCCGCGGCCGCCTGAACCGCTCGCCCGCCGCGGCGGCTCAGGCCGCCGCCACGCGGAAGATCCGCACCGAGTCGGCCACCACCTCGGCCTGGCTGCGCAGCGAGCTGGCCGCGGCAGACAACTGCTCGACCATCGCCGCGTTCTGCTGGGTCAGGTCGTCCAGCGTGCCGACCGACTGATTGATCTGCGTGAGGCCGACCGACTGTTCCTGAGAGGCGTCGCTGATGTGCCGCACCAGGTCGTTCACGCGCTGCACCGCCGCCAGCGTGGACTGCATCATCTCGCCGTTCTGCTGCACCAGCGTGCTGCCCTGGGCCACCTTGGCGGCTGTGTCGTCGATCAGCTTCTTGATCTCGCGGGCGGCACCCTGGGTGCGCTGGGCGAGCGCCCGCACCTCACCGGCCACCACCGCAAACCCCTTGCCCTGCTCGCCGGCGCGTGCGGCCTCGACGGCCGCGTTCAGCGCCAGCAGGTTGGTCTGGAACGAGATGCCGTCGATCACGCCGATGATCTCGGCGATGCGGCCCGAGGCCCGGGCGATCTCGTCCATGTGGGCCACGGCGTCGCGCACGGCCACGCGGCCGCGCTCGGCCATCGAGGTGGTTTCGGCCGCCGCCTGGGCGGCCTGGCGTGCGGCATCGGCGCTCTGGTGGACATTGCCGGTGATCTGCTCCAGCGAGGTGGCCGTCTGCTGCAGGTTGCTGGCCTGCGTTTCGGTGCGCCCCGACAGGTCGAGGTTGCCGGCAGCGATCTCGGCCGAGGCATGGTGGATGCCCTCCACCTCCTGGCGCACGTCACCGACCACCGCCTGAAGGTTCACATTGAGCTGCGACAAGGCCTGCTGGAGCTGGCCGATCTCGTCACGGCGCAGGGCGCTTTGCCGCTGGCTGAGGTCGCCGGCGGCCATGCGGTTGGCTGCGGCCACCAGGGCTGCCAGCGGCCGCACCAGCTTGTGGCGCAACACCAGTCCGAGACCAGCGCCGACCCCGGCGGCGGCGGCCAGCGTGGCCAGGGACATCGGCGATGCATCCAGACGGCCCCCCGCCCACAGGCCGGCGGCCGCGCTGGCCAGCGCACCGGCCGTGGGCAGCAGCAGCGCCCAGGACCCCAGTGACAGGGTCATGGCTTCACGCAGGCGCCCCGCCCAGGTGGCCCGCACGACCCGCCCCTGGCGCAGCACGGTGAGCAACCGGCCCGCGGCACGTTCGCCGCGCATGCGGGCGTAGAGCTGTTCGGCCGACGCCACCTGTGCCCGTGTGGGCCGGGTGCGCACCGACATGTAGCCGTTGACCCGCCCGCCCTCGACCACCGGCGTCACATTGGCCATCACCCAGTAGAAGCCGCCGTCCTTGCGGCGGTTCTTGACCATGGCCGACCACGGGCGACCCGACTGGATCGTCGCCCACAGGTCGCGATAGGCCTCGGGCGGCATGTCGGGGTGACGGATCAGGTTGTGCGGCTGGCCGATCAGCTCCTCGCGCGCATAGCCGCTGACCCGCACGAAGGCGGGGTTGCAGTAGGTGATGCGGCCCTTCAGGTCGGTCGTCGAGACCAGGGTCTCGCCTTCGGGATAGATGAATTCTTCAGCAGTGACGGGCAGGTTCTGGCGCATCGGAGTGAGGGGTCGGGTGTTTCACAGGTGCATCATCGGCACCTTGCGCCCCGACCTGAGCGCTGACCGCCCCGTGGCTTGACCTTCGTCAAGCCGGTGGTGTGTACAGCCCGCGCGACTGGGCCATCAGCCGGGTCAGCCCCAGCAAGGCATCGATGCCGGGCGTGGCCACGCCGATGCGGGCACCGATCTGCTGCACCACGGTGACCAGCGCATCAAGCTCGATGGCACGGCCGGCCTCGACGTCCTGCAGCATCGAGGTCTTGAACGCACCGAGCTTGCGGGTGACGGCATTGCGGTCCTCGCCGCTTTCGGTGATCGGGCAGCCGATGCGCTCGCCGATGCGCCGCGCCTCGTCCATGCACTGCAGGATGAACCCACGCACCAGCGGGTCGTCGAGGATGCGGTCGCAGGTGGCGCCGGTCAGGGCCGACACCGGGTTCATCGTCATGTTGCCCCACAGCTTGTACCAGATGTCCTTCTGGATCTGCTGCGACGCACGGGCCTCGAAGCCGGCGGCGCTCAGCGCCTCGACCAGGGCGGTGAGGCGTTCGCTCGAGCCACCGGACGGTTCGCCGAGGATCAGGCCCCGCCCGAAGCCGTGGCGCACCAGCCCAGGCTCGGGCGTGGAGCAGGTAGCGTGCACCACACAGCCGATCACATGCCGCGAGGCGATCGCGGCCGCAACGCTGCCGTGGGGGTCCACCGCCTCGAGGCGCATGCCGGCATGGTCACCGCCGAACCCGTCGAAGAACCACCACGGCACACCGTTCATCGCGGTCATCACCATCGTGTCGGGCCCCAGCAGCGGCGCGATGCCGCTGGCCACCCCGGGCAGGGCCGGTGCCTTGACGGCCACGACAACCAGATCCTGCACGCCCAGCTCGCCGGGCTGCTGCGACACACGCGCCGGCGCCGTATGCAGTGCCTCGGCCGTCTGCAGCCGCCAGCCGTGCTCGCGCAGGGCCTGCAGGGTGGCGCCGCGTGCCACGGCCGACACCTCGTGCCCGGCCATCGCCAGCCGGGCGCCGATGAAACCGCCGATGGCCCCGGCGCCGTAGATGCAAACCTTCATGCCGCCACTCCTTTCAGATCTTGATGATGACGTCGATCATCGTTCATTGGCGATAGCTCGGGTCGATGCGGTCGATCCTGCGGATCATCGCGGCCAGCACGTCCTCGCCCGCGCCGTAGTCGGGATGGAACAGCAGCGAGTCGCGGGTGCACTTGCGCTGGATGTCCTCGGGGATGTCGATCACCGGCCCCATCGACGTCGAGGCCAGCTGGATCTCGCAGGCCCGGTTGAGGGTCCACAGCGTCGAGAAGGCCCGCGCGAGCGTGCTGCCCCAGGCCAGCAGCCCGTGGTTGCGCAGGATCACCGCCGGCTTGTTGCCGATGCTGGCCAGCAGGCGTGGAGTTTCCTCGTCGTGCACGGTGATGCCTTCGAAGGTGTGGTACGCCACCTGGTCGTGCAATTGGGCCGAATAGAAGTTGCTCATCGACAGCCCCTGCTGCGAACAGGCCACCGCCAGCCCCGCCGTGGTGTGCGTGTGCATCACGCAGTGCGCCGCGTCGAGGTGTTCGTGCAGGGCGGCGTGCACCACAAACCCGGCCGGGTTGACCGGCCAGTCGCTGCGGCCCACCACCTGGCCGCGCAGGTCGATCTTGACGAGGTTGGACGCCGTGACCTCGTCGTACATCAGACCGAACGGGTTGATCAGGAAATGGCGGTCGGGCCCGGGCACCCGCAGCGTGATGTGGTTGTAGATCATCTCCGTCCAGCCCAGGTGCGCAAAGATGCGGTAGCAGGCGGCCAGCTGCACGCGGGCCTGCCATTCCTCGGCGGAACCATCGAAGTCGGCCGGCGGCGCCGGCGGGCGGGGCAGCAGGGCCTGGATGGGCGGATGCATGGTGTCTTGTCCTCGGCCGCAATGGACAGTGCGGCATGCGCCCATGCTAGGCCGCAGCCCGGCGGGGCGCCATCCGGATCCGGCAGCGGCTGTCCGGTTCTGGCGGATATCGCGGGAGGGGGCACTCAGTGGCTGCGATGGCGCAGCGTGTGGGACGGCAGTTCGCCAAAGCGGCGCTGGTATTCGGCCGCGAACCGGCCGAGCTGGACAAACCCGAACCGCCCGGCCGCATCGGCCACCGTGATGCGTTCGTCACCCTGACGCAGCAGCGCATGCACCGCATCGAGCCGCAGATCGCGCAGATGGCGCATCGGGGAGGTGTCGCGAAAGCGCCGGAAGGCCTCGCTCAGTGCCCGCACGCTCACCCCGCTGGCCTGGGCGATGGCGCTGAGGGTCAGCGGCTGATCGAGGTGCTCGCGCATGTGCTCCTCGGCACGCCGGACGTGCCGCGGCGCAAGCGCCGGCGGGGCGAGGCCCAGGGCATCGGCATGGTTGTGCGGGAGTTCGCTGAGCAGCATCAGCATCAGCGTCTCCTCGATGCGGCGGGTCAGCAGCGCGGGGCCGCGATCACCCAGGTAGCCCAGGGCCAGACGCAGGCCGTCACGCCAGCGCGCCGCCGTGCCGTCGCCGCGGTGCATGGCCGGCGCGAATTCGAGCGGCCGACGAACGGGCCGACCCGTCAGCGACACCAGCATGTCGTCCAGGTGCGAACGATCGATGAGCACGTTCAGCCGTTCGCTGTCGGCGCTGTAGCGCTTGTGCACGCCCGCCTCGGCCGAGGAGTCGATGGTGATCAGCCCCGGCCCGCCCTCGACGCGGCCGCGCGGCGAGACGACCTGCCCATGCCCGCAAAGCTGCAGCGAGACCAGCACGAAGGCCCGCGCCGGCTCGATCTCCAGTGCGGCCTCGCAGCCATAGCTCAGGCTGGAGACCGACAGCGCGCCCAGGCGGTCCCCGCGGAACCGCGCACAGAAGCCGCGGGCCTGCGCCGGCAGCTCCAGCCGGTGGCGGCTGAACACCTTGAGCAGCTGCGCCGAGGCCTCGGCCGGATCGCTGGCGTCAAAGCGCAGCCGCGCCGCATCCAGGCCGTGGCGGGCAGCCTGGCCCAGGGACGGCAGATCGGCATCGGCAAGGTCGGTGGCGGTGATCACGGCGTGCACATCGTTCACATCTGCAAGAATTATCCCATCGAAGTGCCCCCGGCGGGTGCAATGCGGCCCGGCTCCCCGGGCATGCCACTATGATCGCCGCAGCCCCGGCCGACTGCCTCATGTCCCGTTCCCATCACGCCGCCCCCGCCCCTGCTGCCCGCCCCTGGCGTCATCGCCTGCTGGGCACCTGGGTGGACGAACTCTCGGCCACGACGCTGCGAGCCGACCTGCTGGCCGGGCTGCTGGGCGCGATCCTGGTGCTGCCGCAGGGCATCGCCTTTGCCACGCTGGCCGGACTGCCCCCCGAGTACGGGCTCTACACCGCCATCGTGCCATGTGCGGTGGCGGCCCTGTTCGGCTCCAGCCGCCATGTGATGAGCGGGCCCACCAATGCCAACTCGCTGGCCCTGTTTGCAATGCTCACGCCGCTGGCGGCGGCCGGCAGCCCGCCGTACATCCAGCTGGTGCTGGTGGTCACGCTGATGGTGGGTGTGATGCAGGCCCTGGTCGGCGGCCTGCGCCTGGGCTCGGTGGCCAACTTCATCTCGCCCGCGGCACTGCACGGTTTCACCGGCGGGGCGGCCTTGCTGATCGCCGTGCATGCCCTGAAGGACCTGCTCGGGCTGGCCCTGCCCCCCGGGCTGGGCGCCGGGGCCGTGCTGGGCCAGGTCGTGCAGCACGGCCACGAGATCGCACCGGCCGCCGTGGCCGTGGGTGCGCTCACGCTGGCCGTCACGCTGGGCGTGCGCCGCATCGATCGCCGCTGGCCCTTCATGCTGGCCGGCCTGGTGGCCGGCACGGTGGCGGCCGTGCTGGTCAACACCCACGGGCCGGCCTGGGGCCTGGCGCCGGTGCGGGTCGTGGGCGCGATCCCCTCGCCGTGGCCGGCGCTGAGCGTGCCGCAGATCGAACTGGCCCGACTGCCTGAACTGGCGGGGCTGGCCTTTGCGCTGACCATCGTGGCACTCGGCCAGTCGATCTCGATCGCCAAGGCGGTGGCCCAACGCTCGGGCCAGCGCATCGATGCCAACCGCGAATTCCTGGGCCAGGGCCTCTCGAACATCGCGGGCGCGTTCTTTTCGTCCTATGTGTCGTGTGGCTCGCTCAATCGCTCGATGCCCAATCTGGAGGCCGGCGCCCGCACCCCCCTGGCGGCCGTTTTTGCGGCCGGCCTGCTGGTGGCGCTGGTGGCCGTGAGCGCCGGCGTGCTGGCGCTCATTCCGATGGCGGCCATTGCCGGGCTGCTGGTGCTGGTGGCCTGGTCGCTGCTGGACATCCCGCGCTGGCAGCGCCTGTGGCGCCTCAATCGCACCGAGTTCGGCATTGCGGCGGCCACGCTGGTGGCCACGATCACGATCCGTCTGGAGGTGGCCATCCTGCTGGGCACCATCCTGTCGCTGGGCAGCTTCCTGCATCGCACGGCCAAGCCGGCGATGCGCACGATGGGCTTCGATTCCACCGACCCGCACCGGCCCTTCGTGGTGCTGGACGGCCACCACGGCACCCTGCCGGAATGCCCGCAGCTCAAGCTGCTGCGCATGGAAGGGGCGGTGTATTTCGGCGCGACGCAGCATGTGGCCGACACCCTGCACCACCTGCGCACCGCACCAGACGCGCCGCGCCACCTGCTGGTCATGGCCAAGAGCATGAACTTCATCGACCTGCCAGGCGCCGAGCTCTGGGAGGCCGAACTCAACGCACGCCGCGCGATGGGCGGCGACCTGTACTTCCACCGGCCCAGGCCGCCGGTGATCGAGATGTGGGAGCGCACCCGTTTCATCGAGCAGATGGGGCGCGATCACATCTACCCCGACAAGCACCATGCGATCGCCGACATCTTCAGTCGGCTCGACCGCAGCATCTGCGCGCGCTGCCGGGCGCGGGTGTTCCAGGAGTGCGCGAGCCTGCCGCCGCCCCAGGAGGCATGAGCCCCCCAGGCGGGCCGGGCCGGCTCAGATGCGCCCGACGCAGTTGGGCGCGCCGCAGCGGCACACCAGCTTGCCGGCATGGTGCGTCTCGCCATAGTTGGCGGTGAGTTCCTCGCCGGCAGCAATGGCACGCAGCGCATAGAACTCCACCCGGCCCTGGCGGATGCGCAGCACCGTGTTCGGCGAGCAGGAATGGTTGGTGTAGCGCATCGGGTCGACCGACTGGGACGCGTCGATGGCCCGCTTGTGCGAGACCTCGATCATCATGATGCGCTGCTGCCCCTTCACGCGCCGGTTGGCCTCGGCCACGCTGATGGCCTCGCCGCGGATCTCGCCGATCTTCTTGTAGGCCGGAATGTCCTCGGCCGCAAACGCACCCTGGCCGTCAATGAGGCTGGGCTTGACGTCGACGGCGAACTTCTGGGGGTTGGCGGGCGTGGCACACATGGCCGCATTATCGGCGGCCGCGGCGGCACTCAGTCGTGGCGCAGGCTCTCGGCGATGCTGCGCGTGACCACCGGCGGATGCTCGCCGATGTGAAAGCTCAGCCGGCGCTCGCGCAGGCTGACGTCGGACGCGGTGACCCGGTCGAAGCGCCGCAGATGCTCGACCCAGGACTCGTCGACAAAGTACTCGAAGAACCGGCCCGGGTCGGAGGTGTCGCGAAACAGCTCCCATGACAACGCGCCGAAACGCAGCCGCGAGCGGCGGCTTTCTTCCATCACGGCGCGGAATTCCGCGGCGCGCAGCGGATCGATGCGGTACTCGATCGTCACCATCACCGGCCCGTCATTGGGGTCGATCGGACGGCTCGCGACCGGCGACTTCCAGGGCTGGATCGGGGTGAGGTCTTCCTCGGCCCCGCCGCCCACCCGGAAGCGGCGCAGCGCCCACAGCGCCAGCAGGCCCACGATCGAGGCGGTGATCACGCTGGTGCGCACGCTCGTGTGGGTGGCCACCTGCCCCCACAGCGCCGCGCCGGCAGCCGCGCCGCCCATCAACGCCATCTGGTAGATCGACATGCCGCGTGCGCGCACCCAGTCGGGCAGTGCGAGCTGGGCCGAGACCGTGAGCGTGTTGGCCACGCTGATCCAGGCCATGCCGCAGATCATCATGCCGATGGCGGCCAGGTAGATGTTGGGCGCAAACACCACCGCGACGGCCGCGAGCGCCTGCACGACACTGCCATTGCGCAGGATGTGGTCGATCTCCATCATCTGCCGCAGCCGCTGCATCGAGGCGGCCGCAACGATCGCGCCCACGCCCATCGAGGCCAGCAGCAGGGTGAAGGTGCCGGCATCCCCGCCGTGCAGCCGGCGCGCCACCAGTGGCAGCAGTGCCAGCACGGCCGTCGACTGCAGGAAGAATACCGCCACCCGCAGCAGCACCGCATGCATGCGGGTGGACTGCTGCACATACTGGAAACCCACCCGGATCGCCCCGAGAAAACGCTCGGCCGGCAAGGCGCTGACCTTGCGCTCGCGCTTCCAGTGCATGATCACGAACCCGGCCACGACCGACAGCACCGCGTTCAGCACGAACACATAGGCACTGCCCAGGCCGGCGAGGATCGCACCGGCCAGGATGGGCCCGGCAATGCGCGAGGCATTCATCGCGATGCCGTTGAGCGCGAGCGCCGCCGGCAGCTGCGAGCGCGGCACAAGCTCGGGCACGATCGCGGCAAACACCGGCCAGCGCATCGCCATGCCGATGCCGTTGGCAAAGGTGAGCACCAGCAGCAACGGCGCGCTCATCGCGTCGGCCAGCAGCGTGGCGCACATCACCAGCGCCACCGCCGCCACCCAGAACTGGGTGAACATGAAGTAGCGGCGCCGGTCGAGGATGTCGGCCAGCGCGCCGCTGGGCAGGCCCAGCAGGAAGACCGGCAAGGTGGACGCGGTCTGCACCAGCGCCACCATGGCCGGCGAGGTGGTGAGCGAGGTCATCAGCCAGGCGGCCGCGACATCGTTCATCCACATGCACACATTGGCCGTGAGCCAGGTGACCCACAGCATGCGGAACACCGGCTGCGACAGCGGCGCCCAGGCCGACACCGCCTGCGGCCGCCGCTCGGGCGGCAGCGCAGGCGGCGGTGGGCTGCCGGGCTCGTTCAGGTCAGCCATGCGCCGTTCAGCCACGCTCCTTCAGGCGTGCGGAAGCATTGGCCACGATCAGGGCGGTCATGTTGACCACGCGGCGCACGGTGGCCGAGGGCGTGAGGATGTGCGCCGGCGCGGCCGCACCCAGCAGGATGGGGCCGACCGTCACGCCCTGGCCGCCGGTCATCTTGAGCACGTTGAACAGGATGTTCGCCGCGTCCAGGTTGGGCATCACCAGCACGTTGGCCGCACCGTGCAGCGTGGATTCGGGCAGGAAGCTGCGCCGCACGTCCTCGCTCAGCGCGGCGTCGCCGTGCATCTCGCCATCGGCCTCGACGTCCGGGCAGCGCGCCACGAAGAGATTGCGCGCCTCACGCATCTTGCGCGCCGACGGCCGCGAGCTGGCGCCGAACATCGAGTGCGACAGGAAGGCGACCTTGGGCGGAATGCCGAAACGCTGCACCTCGTCGACGGCCATCGCGGCGATGTCGGCCAGTTGCTCGGCGCTCGGATCGTCGTTCACGAAGGTGTCGGCGATGAACAGGGTGTGCTTGTCGAGCATCAGCGCGTTCATCGCGGCAAACCCTTGCGAGCCGGGCTGCACGCCGATGACGTCGCGCAGGTGCTCGAGGTGGGCATCGAAGCGGCCGACCAGGCCGCACAGCATGCCGTCGGCATCCCCCAGGTGCACCATCATCGCGGCGATCAGCGTGTTGGACCGCCGCATGGCCACCTTGGCCATCTCGGGCGTGACACCGTCGCGCGCCTTGAGCTTGTGATAAGCCTCCCAGTACTGGCGGAAGCGCGGATCGTCCTCGGGGTTGCACAGCTCGAAGTCGCGTCCGGCCTGCAGGCGCAGCCCGGCGCGCTCGATGCGCATGGCCACCACCGCCGGGCGGCCGATCAGGATGGGCTTGACCAGGTGTTCGTCGATCGACGCCTGCACCGCCCGCAGCACGCGCTCGTCCTCACCCTCGGCATAGGCGATGCGCCGCGGCTGGGCCCGCGCCGCCGAGAACACCGGCCGCATGAACAGCCCCGTGTGCGTGACAAAACGCGTGAGCGACTGCCGGTAGGCCTCGAGGTCGGTGATCGGCCGCGTGGCCACGCCCGAGGCTTCGGCCGCCTTGGCCACCGCCGGCGCGATGCGCAGGATCAGGCGCGAGTCGAAGGGCGTGGGAATCAGGTAGTCGGGGCCGAAGCGCAGCTCGCGGCCCGAATAGGCCGAGGCGACCTCGTCGCTGATCTCGGCCTTGGCAAGATCAGCGATCTCGCGCACGCAGGCGACCTTCATCGCCTCGGTGATGCGGGTGGCGCCGCTGTCGAGTGCCCCACGGAAGATGTACGGGAAACACAGGACGTTGTTGACCTGGTTGGGGTAGTCGGAGCGGCCCGTGGCGATGATGCAGTCCGGGCGGGCCTCACGCGCCAGTTCGGGGCGGATCTCCGGCTCGGGGTTGGCCAGTGCCAGGATGATCGGCCGATCGGCCATGGTCTTGACCATCTCGGGCGTGAGCACGCCCGGCGCCGAGCAGCCCAGGAAGACATCGGCACCCTTGACGACGTCGGCCAGCGTGCGTGCGTCGGTGTGCTGCACGAAGCGCTGCTTGGAGGCATCGAGCTTGTCCTCGCGCCGGTCGTGGATCACGCCCTTGGAGTCGCAGGCGAAGATGTTCTCGCGCCGCACACCCAGCTCGACCATCAGGTCCAGGCAGGCGATCGCGGCCGCGCCCGCGCCGGACACCGCGATGCGCACCTCGCCGATCTGCTTGCCCACCAGCTCCAGCCCGTTGAGCAGTGCGGCGGCCGAGATGATGGCCGTGCCGTGCTGGTCATCGTGGAAGACGGGGATGTTCAGGCGCTCGCGCAGCTTCTTCTCGATATAGAAGCACTCGGGGGCCTTGATGTCCTCGAGGTTGATGCCGCCCAGCGTGGGTTCGAGCGAGGCGATGATGTCGACCAGCTTGTCCGGGTC
>CBFGPV010000142.1:0-11332 GCA_965650765.1 uncultured Burkholderiales bacterium | reverse complement strand
TTGGCGATGATGAACATGATCACCGCGCTGGAGATCACCGACTTGCGCAGCACCGGCATCAGGTCCTTCAGGCTGAGCTCGCGGTGGATCACCAGGCCCACCAGCAGCGCATAGAACACGGCCACCACCGAGGCCTCGGTGGGCGTGAACACACCGCCATAGATGCCGCCCAGGATGATCACCGGCATCAACAGCGCCCAGGCTGCATCGACCATGGCGCGGCCGATCGGCAGGCGGCCGTCGCCATCCTGCTTGCCCCAGCCCTTGTATCGGCAATACAGGTGCACGAAAAGCATCAATGACCCACCGATCAGCAGGCCCGGCACCACCCCGGCAATGAACAGTTCACCGATCGAGACCTCGGCCGACACGCCGAACAGGATCATCGGAATCGACGGCGGGATGACCACCCCCAGCTCGGCCGAGGTGGCCTGCAGCGAGGCGGCATACGACTTGGGGTAACCGTGCTTGATGAGCGCCGGGATCAGGATGGCGCCGATCGCAAACGTGGTGGCCACAGATGAGCCCGACACCGCCGCAAAGATCATGCAGGTCAGCACGCAGGTCATCGGCAGGCCACCCTGCACCCCGCCCACCAGCGACTTGGCAAATTCCACCAGGCGGCGCGAGATGCCCCCGGTCTCCATCAGGTTGCCCGCCAGGATGAAAAACGGGATCGCCGCCAGCGGGAACTTGTCGATCGCGGTGAACATCTCCTTGGGCGCCAGGATCAGCTTGTCCGGCTCGAACAGCGCCATGCCCAGCATGGCCGAGCCGCCGATCGACACGGCAATCGAGATGCTGAAGGCAAAGCCCAGCAGCATCGTGATGAGTAGGGTCAGGGGCATGAGGTGGTTTCCTTGGGGCGCGGCTCGTCCGTGACAGGCGGGCTCATTGCGCCGATTCGAGTTCGGTGTCGACCGGGTCCAGGTGATGGGCCAGCACGGCCACCATCGCCAGCGCGCTGCCCACGGGCAAGGCGGCATAACCCCAGGCCATCGACAGGTCCATGCTGGCGAAGGTCTGGAAGCGCACCCGCCACGCCAGGTCGATGCCGTACCACACCAGCACGGCCAGGAACACCAGGCTCGCCACCGTGATCACGGTGCGCACGGTGTGCCGCCACGCCCCGCGTGACAGGCGCAGCATCAGGTCCACCGACACCAGCGCGCCGCGCCGGAAGGCCGCCACGGTACCCAGCATCACCATCCAGATGAGCAAGCGGCGCATCGACTCTTCCGTCCAGGTCGACGGCTGCGAGAGCACAAAACGCGAGACCACCTGCCACATGCCCAGCACCGAGATCAGCGCCAGCAGCAGGCAGGCCGCTTGCAGGGCCAGCCAGCTCACGCCCTTGTCCAGGGCCAGGATCGTTGACTTCATCGATATGCGCTCAGGAATCGGCCGTCCGGCACCAGGCCGGGCGGCCGGGGTTGTCACGCCTTACTTGACGGCCTGGATGGCGGCGATGCGATCGGCGCCGAACTCACGGGCATAGGCCTGGTAGGCGGGCGCCACGGCCTTGCGGAAGCTCTCGCCATCGACCTTCTCGACCACCTGCATGCCGTCCTTCTTGAGCTGGGCGATGCCGTTGTTCTCGTCGTCATTGACCTTCTTGCGCTGGGCGGCGGCGCCCTTCTTCGCGGCTTCGGTGAAGACCTGCTTGTCGGCATCGGACAGCTTGTTCCACACCGCCGGCGACATGATCAGCGCGGCCGGTGAATACACATGCCCCGTCAGCGACAGATGCTTCTGCACCTGCGAGAACTTGGACGACAGGATCACCGGGATGGGGTTCTCCTGGCCATCGACGGTGCCTTGCTGGAGCGCCGTGAAGAGTTCCGGGAAGGGCATGGGCGTGGGCAGGATGCCGAAGGTCTTGTAGCCGTCCATGTGCACCTTGTTTTCCATCGTGCGCATCTTCAGCCCCGAGGCGTCGTCGGCCTTGGTGATGGCGCGCTTGGAATTGGTCATGTGGCGGAAGCCGTTTTCGGTCCAGGCCAGGTTGATCAGGCCCTTGGCGGCCATCTTCTTCTGGAGGTCCTGGCCGATCGGGCCGTCCATCACCTTGCGTGCATGGTCGTAGTCACGGAACAGGAAGGGGATGTCGACGATCTTCACCTCGGGCACGAAGTTGCCCAGCGGGCCGGTCGAGGTGTTCACCAGGTCCTGCGTGCCCAGTTGCACGGCCTCGATCTGCTCGCGCTCGCCACCCAGGGCCGAGTTCGGGAACTGCTGGCACTTGTAGCGCCCTTGCGTGCCGCGCTCGATCTCGTCGCAGAACACGGTCGAGCCCACACCGTAGTGCGATTCCTTGGACGTCGCGTAGCCGATCTTGAGCACGGTCTGCGCCTGGGCGCTGAACATCAGGCCAAGGCCGGCGGCCAGCAAGGCGGTGGTTTGCTTGAGTTTCATGCATGTCTCCTTTTGGGGTTGGGGGCAAAGCGATCGAAAGGTTCGCGGGGTGAAACGTCACCGTGCGCCGGTGAGTTGCAAAAGCGCACGGGCGTTGGTGACGGCCTGAGGCTGGTCCGCCACGTAGGCGCGCACGATGCTCGTGAAGTCCGGGTCAGGCTGCAGACCCAGCGCCTGGGCACGGCGGCTCGAGAAGGCCGATGGCCAGCCACCGACGATGCGGGCGATCGTGGCGTCAGGCTCGAAGCTCACGAGCTTCAGGGCCTCGTCGCCGCCCACCTCACCCAGCGCATCCAGCATCTGCTGCACGCTCACGGTCAGTGCGGGCAGGTTGAGGGCGGTACGGCCACCCAACGCGTCGCGACTGGCCTCGGCCACCGCGATCAGCCCGGCGATCGTGCGCGCCGGCGACGACAGCGCCACCCGCATCGACGGGTCGACCGGGCACACCGAGGGCTGGCCGGCCAGCGGCTCGCGCAACAGGCCGGACAGGAAGCTGGACGCCGCACCATTGGGTCGGCCAGGCCGCACCGACACGGTCATCAGCCGCGCCGCGCGCCCGTCGACGAAACCCTTGCGCGTGTAGTCGGCCAGCAGTTGCTCACATATGAACTTTTGGATGCCATAACTCGACTGCGGGGTGGGCAGCGTGTGGTCCTCGACGGTGTGCGGCAGCGCGATCGCGGCATCAGCACCGAACACGGCCACGGAGCTCGAGAAGACAAACACCGGCGCGACGCCGGTCGCCAGCGCTCGGGCGCGGCAGGCGTCCAGCAGCTTGCGGGTGGTGTCCAGGTTGGAGCGCATGCCCAGGTCGAAGTCGGCCTCGCATTCGCCCGACACGGCGGATGCCAGGTGAAAGACCACGTCGAAGGGCTGGGCCATCAGCGTGTCGATCTGGGTGAACAGGTCGCCCACCTGCGTGCGCACGCGGGAATCGCCGCGCAGCACGGTGTCACCCGGCAGGGCCAGGTCGGCCAGGGTCATGGATTCGATCGTGCGAGCGCGAAGCTGCCCGCGCTGGAGCAGCTCACGCGCCAGGCGCGAGCCGAGAAAGCCGGCGCCGCCGGTGATGAGGATGTTCATTGCGCAGCCTTCAGATAGGGTTGCAGCCAGCCCAGTCCGGCTCGGGTTCCGGCCCGGGGGCGGTATTCACAGCCGATGTGACCGCTGTAGCCCAGGCGGTCGAGCAGCTCGAAGAGATGGGGGTAGTTCAGCTCGCCCAGGTCGGGCTCGTGCCGGTCGGGCACGCCCGCGATCTGCACATGGCCAACGCCGGCCAGGTGCCGCTCGATGCGCCGCGACAGGTCGCCTTCCATGATCTGGCAGTGGTACAGGTCCATCTGCACCTTGAGGTTGTCGGCACCCACCTCGGCCAGCACGTCGTGGGCCTGCTGCTGGTAGTTGAGGTAGAAGCCGGGCATGTCGCGCGTGTTGATCGGCTCGATCAGCACCGTGATGCCGTGCGGGGCCGCCCGCTGCGCTGCCAGCTTCAGGTTGGCGACATAGGTGCGGTGCAGGTCTGCGGGCGGCACGCCGGCGGGCACCAGCCCGGCCATCACGTGCAGGCGGCGGCAACCCGTGGCACGTGCGTACGTCAACGCGAGGTCCACCCCCTCGGCGAATTCCACCTCGCGGCCGGGGTGGCAGGCCATGCCGCGTTCGCCGTTCGCCCAGTCGCCCGGCGGCATGTTGAACAGTGCCTGCTCCAGGTCATGCTCGCGCAGTTGCGAGGCAATCTGCTGGGGCTCATGTTCGTACGGGAACAGGAACTCGACCGCCTTGAAGCCATCGGCGGCGGCGGCCGCAAAGCGCTCCAGGAACGGATGTTCCGTGTACATCATCGACAGGTTGGCGGCAAAACGGGGCATGGGCTGTCTTTCAGGGGGTCACCAGTTCGCGCCGAAGTGCTGGCGCAGCTCGTCGATCTGGGCTTCGGTGAGCGTGCGGATCGGCTTGCCGTCGAGCGTGAGGAACAACCTCGCGGTCTCTTCGAGTTCCTCGATCGCGTTGACGGCGGCCTCCAGGGAATCGCCCGACACCACCGGGCCATGGTTGGCCAGCAGCACGGCGGCATGTTCACCGGCCAGGTCACGGATCGCCTCGGCCACACGCGGGTCGCCGGGGCGGTGGTACGGCACCAGCGGCAGGCGGCCGATCTTCATCACGTAGTACGGCGTCAGTGCCGGCAGCACGTTGGCCGGATCGACGTCGCGCAGCAGCGACACCGCCACCGAATAGGTCGAATGCAGGTGCACGATCGCGCGTGCACTGCCCCGGCGCGCGTAGACCGCCGTGTGCAGGGGGGATTCCTTGGTGGGCGGGTCGCCGTCCATCAGGCGGCCGTCCGGGCCCAGCCGGCTCAG
This sequence comes from uncultured Burkholderiales bacterium, assembly GCA_965650765.1. Lineage (GTDB taxonomy): Bacteria > Pseudomonadota > Gammaproteobacteria > Burkholderiales > Burkholderiaceae_C > Caldimonas. The sequence continues at coordinate 6,551 of CBFGPV010000142.1, read as the reverse complement.
GCGCGCCGGGTCGAGCCGGCCCAGGCTCACGCCGGTTGGTGTCATCAGCCAGCCGTCGTCGAGCTGGACCGACAGGTTGCCCGAACTGCCGGCCGTGAGGCCGCGCTCGAACAAGGAGCGCCCGAACTCGCACAGTTGTTCACGCAGGTGGATCTCGTGGGGACTCATGCCTTGCCTCACTCGACCAGCGTCAGGGCTCGGGTGAAAAAATCCACCGACCCGAAGTTTCCGGACTTCAATGCCAGCAGCAGCGGGCGGCCCTCGGCCTGCGTCCACGGCACACCGGGCGCGATCGTGGCGCCGATGCGCAACTGGCCCACGCCCAGGGCCTGCACCACGGCACCTGAGGTTTCCCCACCCGCAACGACCAGCCGGCGTACGCCGTGCGCCACCAGCGCAGCCGCGGTGCGGCCCAGGGCCTGTTCCACCAGGTGGCCGGCCTGGGCCGCCCCCAGCGCCTGCTGGGCCGAGGCCACCGCCTCGGGCGACGCGGTGGCATACACCATCACCGGGCCGCGCGCGGCCAGCTCACAGGCCTGGGCGGTGAGTTCGTCGGCCCATGCCGGTTCACGCGCCAGCGCCAGCGGGTCGAGCTGCAGCGCGGGCCGGCCCGCGTCCATCCAGTGCCTGACCTGCGCCTGGGTCGCTGCCGAACATGAGCCTGACAGCACCGCTGCCAGGCCACCCACGGTGTCCAGCCGGGCCGCCTGGGCATCGGGCTGGACCCAGCCGCGCCGTGCGTACGCGGCGGGCAGACCCAGTGCCAGCCCCGAGCCCGCCGTCAGCAGCGGCAGCGTGGCGCAGGCCTCGGCCAGCGTGGTGAGGTCCTGGTTGTCGATGGCATCGGCCACGGCAATGCCCACGCCTTCGGTGCGAAGGCTGTCGATGCGCGCAGCCACCGCCTGCGGCCCCTGAGCCACCACGTCGCGGTGCAGCAGCCCCGCGCGCCGATGGTGCAACTGGGCCTGCAGCACCCGCACCAGATTCGCATCGGTCATCGGGGTCAGCGGGTGGTGACGCATGCTGGAGTCGCTCAACAGCTGGTCACCGACAAACAGATGGCCGCGGTAGATCGTGCGCCCGTTTTCCGGGAAGGCCGGACAGGCGATGGTGACGTCCGTTGCAAGCGCCGACATCAGCGCCTCGGTGACCGGGCCGATGTTGCCGGCCGGTGTGGAGTCGAAGGTCGAGCAGTACTTGAAGTAGATCTGACGGGCCCCCGCCTCGCGCAGGGCCTGCAGGGCAGCCAGCGACTCGGCCACGGCCTCGTTGGCCGGACTGGTGCGCGACTTGAGCGCCACGACCACCGCATCGGCACCCGGCAGCGCTGCGCCGGCCGCCGGCACACCAATCACCTGCACGGTGCGCATGCCGGCACGCACCAGCATGCTGGCCACGTCGGTCGCGCCGGTGAAGTCGTCGGCAATGACCCCCAGGATCATGACGTGGCTCCGGCCGGTGCCGTCGGCGCGGGCAGCTCGATGCCGCTGAGCGCCGCATAGAACTTGATCACGGCCGAGTCGTCCTCCAGGCCATGCCCCTGCCCTGCCGTGGCCAGGTAGAGCTGATGGGCCGCCGCAGCCAGCGGCAGCGGAAACGCCAGCTTGCGCGCGGCGTCGAGCACGATGCCCAGGTCCTTCACGAAGATGTTGACCGTGGACAGCGGCGTGTAGTCGCCGGCCAGGATGTGCGGCACGCGGTTCTGGAACATCCAGCTCATGCCGGCCGAGTTGCAGATCACCTCGTAGAGCTGGGCCGGATCGGCACCGGCACGCATGCCCAGCGCCATGGCCTCACAGGCGGCGGCGATGTGCACGCCGGCCAGGTGCTGGTTGACCATCTTCACGGTCGAGCCCACACCGGCGCGGTCGGCGAGCCGGTAGACCTTGCCGGCATAGGCGTCGAGCACACCGGCGGCAGCCTCGAAGGCCTGCGGCCGGCCTGAGGCCATCACCGTCATCTGGCCCTCGGCCGCCTTGCGCGCGCCCCCGGACACGGGCGCGTCGATGAAGTGCAGGCCCATCGATTCCAGCCGCTGTTCCCACTGCGGCGGCACGGCCGGGTCGACTGTGGCCGAGGCAATCACCACCGAGCCTGGACGAAGGTGGTGTGCGAGGTCGCCTTCACCGAACAGCACGTCCTCGGTCTGGGCGGCATTGACCACAAGGATCAGCACGACGTCGCAATGCGGCGCCAGCTCTGCGGGCCGCGCCACCGCGTGGCCGCCGGACGCCCGCAGTGCCTCGCGGGCTTCGCTGCGCATGTCGCAACCCCAGGTGGGCACGCCGGCGCGCAGGGCGGACTGGGCAGCACCCAGGCCCATCGAGCCCAGGCCCACCACCCCGAGGGTCTTGGTCTGTGTATCGGTCTTGGTCATCTTGTCTCGTTCAGGCTGGCAGGTCGGGCGCGGCTGGGTTGGGGATGGCGGGCGCAGGCGCTTCGGAATCCGGTGCGGCGGCAGGTGCGGCGGAAGGTGCGGCAGCCACCTCGGCCAACGCCGGGGACAGCGCCGCGCTGAGCGCAGCCCGCACACCGGCCTCGGCCTCCTCGATGCGCTGCGCCGCCTTCACCATGTGGCGGGTTGCGGCCACACGGGCCCGGTCGGCATCGCGCTGAGTGATGGATTCGGCAATGTCGCGGTGTTCCTGGCGCACCTGCTCCATGAATTCCGCGCTCATGGCCTCGTTGGCGCGGGTGACCTTCATGGCATCGCGCTGGTACTGCTCGAGAAACACCAGCAGGCGGTTGAACTGCGGGTTGCCGGTGGCGGCCGCCACGCAGCGGTGGAACAGCAGGTCTTCGTCCACCCCGTCGCCACCACGGGCCACAGCATCGTCGATCGCCTGCAAGGCCTGCTGGATCGCCACCAGTTGCTCGGGCGTGGCACGGCGCGCTGCCAGTGCGGCGACTTCACCTTCCAGTGCGCGGCGCACCTCGACGACCTGCACGACGGCTTCCAGCGAGTGCAGCACGGCCGGGTCGAAAGCCAGCGGGCGCGCCGCGGCCTGCGGCGCCACGAACACGCCTGAGCCCTGTCGCGAGATCAGCATGCCCATGGACTTCAGGCGGCTGACGGCCTCGCGCACCACGGTGCGCGACACGCCATGGCGCTCGGCGAGCTCTTGTTCGGTGGGCAGTCGATCGTTCGGCTTGAGCTCGCCCGACTCGATGCGCGAGGCCAGCAATGCCGCCAGCCGGTCGGACAGGCGCTCTGCCGGAACCAGGGTGTCGGTGCGTGCAATCTGTCCTGTCATCAGGTCATCATACAAATTTGACCTGATTTGCCTACTCAGGGGAAACCCCGCTCAGCCAGAATTCAGCGGGCGCTCATGGCGCCCCACCCTGCCCGCGGCGGCGCCACGTGGGCGCCTGCGCGTCAGAGCGCCGCCCGGGACGTCAGGCCGAGAAAGTGGTCCAGCATGTGGAAGTGATCGTCGTGGAACTGGTCCTCGAGACCCGCCAGTTCGGCCAGCGGCACCCAGTGCGCGGCCAAGGCGTCGTCCGCAGCCTGGACCTGCGGCAGTTCGCGCTCGCCCAGGTCGAAGTGGAAGGCATGGGTGATCGTGCGGCCCCGTTGGCTGCGATCGGGGTGGTCGAACACCGCCTGGGCGCGCAGGCCGTCCTGCATCGTCGAGCTCAGCAGCCGCAGCCCGGTTTCTTCTTCAAGCTCCCGCAGCGCTGACTGGTAGGCAGTTTCACGCGCCTCGATGAACCCGCCCGGTACCGCCAGCAGTCCGCGACCGGGCGGCTGGCCACGCCGGATCAACAACACATGCGAGGCGCAGGTGATGACGGTGTCGACCGTCACGAACACCGGCGGGTACGGCGCCGCCGACCACGCGCGCCGGTAGTCGCGCAGCATGCGCCACTCCTGGGCCAGGGCCGCATGGAACGGCAGCGTCACCCAGGCGCGCAGGAAGCCCAGCGTGCTGGCCGGCACGTACGGCGCCATGGCCGCCAGTGCAGCGTCAATGCTGCCCGGTGGGTCGGCCTGGGCGGCATCCTGGGCGGCCATCAGCAGGTCGCGCAACGCCGCACCGTCGACCGACTGCTCACTGACGGGGGGTGGCAGCCGCTGCCAGTCGGCAAAGGCCTGCAGGTAGCCGCGCGTGGCATCGCGCATATGGCCGACCAGGGCCACCCGCGGCCGCTCGCCGGCGGGATCCACGGCGCGGCGCACCTCGGCCAGCCAGCGCGCCTCATCGTAGAAGTCGCGCAGCGGCACGAAGCGGATGCGTGCCTGCTCATCCTCGGTCAGCGCCAGCCGGATCATCTGTTCGCGCTCCTGCCAGGTCCAGGGGTTGCGCGGCGAGCGGGCCTGGTGCGCCGAGCCGATGATCACCACACAGTGCGGCGCGGCGTCGAGCGCCTGGCGCAGCAGCGCCAGGTGCGCATGATGAAGAGGCATGAATCGCCCGACCAGCACAGCCAGTTGGGCAGGGAGCACGGAACCGGTCATGAGGCAGGCTTTCGTTCAGAAGTGGCGGGCGGCAATCGGCATCTGGCGGCCCGAGCCGAAGGCCCGTGAACGCACGCGGATGATCGGCGGGGCCTGGCGGCGCTTGTACTCGTTGCGGGCGATCATCTGGCGGATGCGCTGCACCAGGGCGCGGCCGTCTTCGGTCTGCTGCAGCTTTTCGACAAAGGCGTGCGCCTGTTCACCTTCGGCGCGGGCGAGGCGGTCGCCTTCGATCAGCACTTTCAGGATCTCGTCGAGCACCGGGTAGGGCGGCAGGCTGTCGGTGTCCTTCTGGCCGGGGGCCAGTTCTGCCGAAGGCTCCTTGTCGATGATGGCCTGCGGGATCAGCTCGCGCCCGGCCGCCTCGTTGAGATGGCGCGACAGCGCAAACACCTCGGTCTTGTAGAGATCACCGATCAGCCCCAGGCCACCATTGGTGTCGCCATACAGCGTGCAATAGCCCACCGAGATCTCCGACTTGTTGCCCGTGGTGAGCAGCAGGTGGCCAAAGCTGTTCGAGAACTCCATCAGCACCGTGCCGCGCACGCGCGCCTGCAGGTTCTCCAGCGGCAGCCCGGCCAGCGGGCGGCCGAAGCTTGCCTCGAACTGCCGGCTGTAGGCCGCCACCGTGTCGATGATGGGGTGCTCATGCAGGGTCACGCCCAGGTTGCGGCACAAGGCGACCGAGTCGTCGACCGACCCCGTCGACGAAAAGCGCGACGGCATGGTGATGCCCACCACGTTGTCGGCGCCCACGGCGTCGACCGCCAGCGCCAGCGTCAGGGCGCTGTCGATGCCCCCCGACGAACCCACCACCACCTGGCTGAACCCACAGCGCCGGGCGTAGTCGCGCAAGCCCAGTTCGATCTGCGCCCGGTAGAAGGCCATGGTCGTCAGGCCCTGGGGGTTCACCGGGTCGAGCGCGCCGCCCTGGCGAGCACAGAAATGCCCGTGGTCGAAGGTGATGGTCGTGACGTCCTCGGTGAAGCGTTGCGCCTCATACACCACACCGCGCTCGGGCTCGACCGCAAACGAGGCACCGTCGAACACCAGCTGGTCGTGGCCGCCGATCTGGTTGACATAGACGATGGGCAGGCCGTGGCGCCGGCTGGCCGCCGAGAAGATCTGGTGCCGCTGCTCGCGCTTGCCCACGTTGGACGGGCTGGCATTGATCGACACCACCACGTCCGGTGCGGCGTCGCGCAGGCGCTCGAAGGGGTTGACGGCATAGTCGCCGCCCTCGTCGTTCCAGCCGTCCTCGCAGATCATGAAGCCGATCTGCATCTGGCCGATGCGCAGCACGCGCGCCACGTCCGGCCCGGGCTCGAAGTGGCGGCGCTCGTTGAAGATGTTGTAGGTAGGCAGCAACTGCTTGGCATAGCGCAACACGATCTCGCCGCCGCGCAGCACGAGCAGCATGTTGTGCAGCCGCTTGCCCGGGCCCTCGCGCTGCAGCGGCGCGCCCACCACCCAGTGCAGCCGCGGTATCTGGCGCGAGGCATCGAGCAGCGCGTCCAGCCCGGCCTGCACGCGCTGGCGGAAGCCGGGCTCGTCGAGCATGTCGTCCGGGTAGTAGCCGGTCAGCGACAGCTCGGAGAACACGACCAGGTGGGAGTCGTCGGCCCAGGCCTTCTGGCCCGCGGCGATCATCTTGCGCACGTTGCCCTCGATGTCGCCCACCGTGTAGTTGAGCTGTGCAACGGTCAGGTTGAGCATGTTGGGCTCCTCAGGTGCGCACGTTGAAGACCTGGCGCAGGTAGGCCAGGAAGGTTTCGTCGCTGCACAGCGTCTTGCCGGGCGTGTCAGACAGCTTGGCCACCGGCTGGCCGTTGCCCTGGGTCAGCTTCATGACGATGTTCAGCGGGGTGGGCCCGACGTCGTTGCTCAGGTTGGTGCCGATACCAAAACCCAGCTGGGTGCGATCGGCAAAGTGGCGGTACAGGTCAAGCGCGGTCGGCAGATCCAGCCCGTCCGAGAACACCAGCCGCTTGCCGTGCGCATCGATGCGCAGCCGCTCGTAGTGGGCCAGCGCCTTTTCGCCCCACACGACCGGATCGCCCGAGTCATGGCGCAGCCCGTCGAACAGCTTGGC
>CBFGPV010000141.1:0-11583 GCA_965650765.1 uncultured Burkholderiales bacterium | reverse complement strand
ACGCAGCCCTACCGGCTCGCCGCGTGCTTTGCTCCCTCTCCCGCGGGCGGGAGAGGGTGGGGAGAGGGTGCGCGGCTGCAAGTCGCCCCGGCGGTCGAACTCAGTTCTGGCGGCCTGGCGCCGAGTGCGCGACGGCGGGTAACAGGCGCAACCTGCCTTCGCTTCGCGACAGCACGCCGCGCTTCTCGAGTGCCGACACGCAGCGATACAGCGCCTCGTGGGTCACACCGATCTCTCGGGCCAGGGTCTTGAGCCCGGCATCCAGCGGGATGCCCGTGGCACCGCCTTCGGTTCGCAGCAGGTGCAACAGCCGTGCCTCAACCGTATTCAGGCTGAGGCGTTCACACTGCAGCCGCAGGCGGCGCACTTCCTGCGCCTGCATGCCGATCCAGCGCAGCGCGAAGGCCGTGTCGTCACGCAGGGCGTCGAGCACGGCCTGGCGCGGGACCCGGGCCAGCGTCGTGTCGGTCGCCGCGACGGCGTCGCAGTGGTAGCGCGCTGACAGCAGGCTGGCCTCGGCGACCAGGCCCTGTCTCACACGTTGCAGCACGACCGCTTCGCCGTCTTCGCTGAGGCGGTGCAGCACCACTTCGCCGGCATCCACGAAATGCATCCAGGACGGACGAGCGCCCGTTGCGAACAGGCGTTTGCCGCGGGGCAGGTGCCGCAGTTCACACAGCGCGTGCAGCGCGCGGGGCAGCAAGGCGCCCAGGTCGCCGGGCAGGGTGGGCAGGGCAGGGTCCATATGATCGAAATCATAGGCCCGAATCGCGCACCGACAGGACACTCTCGTTCATCCTGCGGTGCCCCGACCTGGATGGGTCGAGCGGCACAGTGCCCGTCCTCGAACCCTGTGCCATTGCCCATGAAACCACGCCTTCTCTCGCGCCGTCCTGGTCTCGTTGCCGCCCTCATGCTCGCCGGCATGGCCTGGGCGGGCGGGCTGCCCTTCGACTTTGTTCACCACGGCCACTTCCAGCGCATGGTGCACACCGCCGACCTGTCCGGGACGGTGGCCCTGGCGTCCTTGCCGCAGGCGGCTGGCACCTGGGGCGTCGGCGCCACGGCCGGTCTGCAAGGCGAGATCGTCCAGATCGACGGGCGCCTGCTGGTGAGCCCCGGCACCGACCCGATGGGGCGCGTTCGGGCACCGCACGACGGCGAACAGGCGGTGCTTTTTGCCGGTGCCCGCGTGCAGGCCTGGCACGACATCACGGTGCCACACGACATGGACTCAGCGGCCTTCGAGGCGTTTGTTCAGGACCAGGCCCGGGCACAGGGCCTGGCGCCAGAGCAGCCCTTCGTGTTTCGGGTGGAGGGCCGCTTCCCGCACTTGCTGTGGCATGTCGTGACGGGCGAGCGGGCGCCAGCCGGGGCCCATGGTGCGCACGCGGCGCACGGCGGAGGGCATGCCAACAAGCGGTCCGACATGCGCATGTTTCGCCAGCCCGGGGCGAGCGGCCAGCTGATCGGCGTCTACAGCGGCAAGGCGCTCGAGGGCGTGGTCTCGCACCCGGGGGAGCGGTATCACCTTCACTTTGCCGATGCGGGTGCCACGGTGTCCGGCCACGTCGACCGCTACAGCGTGGCGGCCGGTGCGGTGCTGAAGCTGCCCCGTCGCTGAGCCGCATCGGTACGGCCCAGCCGGCTTCGTCGTATGGTTGGGGTCCGATCGAGCAGCCGCGGCTGCCTCAGGACACTGACATGCGACCTTCCGTTTCCCGCCCCGTTCATCGGCGCACGCCGCCCGCTCTCCATGGCCGCGGCCATCACGCTGCGCCCTGCGCGAGGGTGTCGTCATGATGGCCTTGCGAGGACTTGCACTGCTGTTGCTGCTCCAGTCGGTGGGTGAGGCCGCGGTGCGGCTGATGGGCTGGGCGGTGCCCGGGCCGGTGGTGGGGCTGATCCTGCTGCTGCTGGCGCTGGCTGCGCCACCGCTGCGCGCTCCGGTGGCCGCGGCGGCCGAACTGCTGCTGGGGCACCTGTCCTTGCTGTTCGTGCCGGTCGGGGTGGGGGTCATCACGCACCTGGAGCTGCTGGCCGACCAGGGTGTGCGTCTGCTGGTGGCCATCGTGTTGTCGACCTGGGTGGGGCTGGCCGTCACCGCACTCGTGTTGCGGGCCGCTCTGCGCCGGACCGCAGGAGCCAGCCATGGCTGACTTCGTGCAGTTGTGGACCTACCTGGCCTCCACACCCCTGTTCGGCCTGACGGCCACGCTGGCGACCTATGTGATGGCGCAGGGCTTCTACGAACGCATGGGCCACGCGCCCTGGGCAAACCCGGTGCTGTGGTCGGTGGTGCTGATCGGCGCCGTGCTGCTGCTCACCCACACACCGTATCCGACCTACTTTGCGGGCGCGCAGTTTGTCCATGTGATGCTGGGGCCGGCAGTTGTCGCGCTGGCCTGGCCGCTGTGGCAACGACGCTCGGTGCTCAAGCGGCAGGGGGTGGCGCTGGTTGCGGCCGGGCTGGCAGGCGGTGTGGCCGCAGCAGCCAGCGCGGTGGGTATCGGCTGGGCGTTGGGCCTGGAGCCCGAGGTGGTGCGTTCACTGGCACCCAAGTCGGTCACCGCCCCGGTGGCGATGGGCATTGCCGAGCGGCTGGGCGGCATTCCGGCCCTGGCGGCGGTGTTTGCGGTGCTCACCGGCATGGTGGGTGCACTGTCGGGCAAGTACCTCTTCGATCTGCTGGGTGTGCACGACTGGGCAACGCGCGGCTTTGCCATCGGCACCGCCTCGCATGGCATCGGGGCGGCGCGGGCGCTGCAGGTGCATCCCGATGCCGGCGCCTATGCCGGGCTTGCGCTGGGCCTGCAGGTCGTGCTGGCCTCACTGCTGATGCCGCTGGCGCTGGGTTGATCGCTGCGGCGGTGCAGGCGCGCCGGTCAGCGCCCGCACCCGACGCCAGCACCCGAGACTTCACTCGATGCTCACTCCGGCCTTTTTCACGAGCCGGGCGTACTTGTCGAGTTCGGACTTGAAGAACTGCGCCGCAGCCTCGGGCGTGCCGGGGTTGATCACATTGCCCTGGCGGGCCATGGCCTCGCGCACCTCGGGCGTGGCCATGGCCGTGACGAACGCCGCATGGATGCGCCTGACCTCGGCGGCGGGCAGGCGAGCCGGTGCCACGACGGCAAACCACCCTTCGAGCTGATAGTTCGGCAGGCCCTGTTCGGCCAGCGTGGGCACGTCGGGCAGGGCCGGCACCCGGGCTGCACTGCCCACGCCGATGGCACGCAGCGCGCCACTCTTGAGGTGGCCCTGCACGGCCGGCACGGCCAGCACCCCCAGTTCGACCTGGCCGCCGATGAGGTCAGCCGTCATCGGACCCACACCCTTGTAGGGGATGTGCTTCATGTTCACGCCGGCCTCGTCGACGAACATTTCTGCGGCCAGGTGCAGGATGGTGCCGTTGCCGGAGGACGCGTAGTTGTAGTCGCCCGGGCGCGCCTTGAGCAGTGGCACCAGCTCCTGCACGTTGCGCGCGGGCAGCTTGTTGGGGTTGATGACCAGCACGAAGGGCGTGGAGCCCAGCACCGAGATAGGTGTGATGTCGGCGAGCGAATCGAACGGCATCTTCTTGTAGACGCTGGGGTTGACCACATGGTTGTTCGACACCACACCGATCGTCAGGCCGTCGGCCGGCGCTTTCACGATGGCCGAGGTGCCGGTGATGCCGCCGGCGCCCGGCAGGTTCTCGATCACCACGGGCTGGCCCAGTGCCTTGGACAGCGACGGCCCGACGGCGCGCATGATGGTGTCCACACCCGAGCCGGCGCCCACCGGCAGCACGACCCGCAAGGGGCGGTCCGGGGCCGTCTGGGCGATGGCCTGGAGCGGGATCGCGCTCAGGCCCAGCGTGAAGGCCAGGGCGGCGTGCAGGGTCAGGCGGCGTGATGGGTGGCGGGTCATGGGGGTCTCCTTGTGGCTGTGGTGCAGGTTGTGTCGGATTCAGGCTTGGCGATCGCGCCGCAGTTGCGCGAGGACTTCGTCGGTGTGTTCACCCACGGCCGGCAGGGCATGACGCACTGGCGGACGGCGGCCACCGAGCGTGATCGGCAGCAGCACGACGTCGGTCGTGCCGCCGTCGTCGGTCTGCATCGGCACCAGGCCGCCGCTTTCACGCAGGTGGGGGTCGTCGACGAGCTGCTCGGGCCGCACGATCGGCGCGTAGGGCAGCCCGGCGGCCTCCAGCTTGCGCGACAGTTCCTCGATGCCGTGCCGGGCGAGCGTTTCGCCCAGTCGCTGCAGCAGTTCGGGCCGCACCTTCAGGCGCTGCTCGTTCGTGGCCAGTTGAGGGTCGTCGAGCAGGTCGTGGCGATCGAGCACCTTGCACAGCGTGGCCCACTGTCTGTCGCTGACCGCACCGATGAACAGCTGTTCGCCGTCAGCCACGGTGAAGACGTCATAGACCGTCCACGGCGACACGCGCGACGGCATGGGCGGGGGCGGGGACTGCGTCATCAGGTACTGCTGCATGTGCTGGGCGCACAGGAAGACGCAGTTCTCGTACAGCGCGCTCTGCACTTCCTGGCCGCGCCCGGTGCTGCGCCGCTCGTAAAGCGCGGCCAGCACGCCGATCACCCCGAACATGCCACCCATGATGTCGTTGACCGAGGTGCCTGCGCGCAGCGGGCGCCCCTGCGGTCCGGTCATGTACGACAGCCCGCCCATCATCTGCACCACTTCATCGAGCGCGAGGCGGTTTTCGTAGGGGCCGGGCAGGAAGCCCTTGTGCGAGACGTAGATCAGCGACGGAAAGCGTTCCGAGAGGCTGGTGTGGTCGAGCCCGAGCGCGGCCATGCGGCCGGGGCGGAAGTTCTCGATCACGACGTCGCTGCGGGCGATCAGTTCGAGCGCGGTGGCCTGGCCCTCGGGCGTGTCGATGTCGAGCACGACACTCTTCTTGTTGCGGTTGAAGGTGCGGAAGAATCCCACCCCCACACCGCTGAGCTGACGCGTCTTGTCGCCGCCGGGCGGCTCGATCTTGATGACCTCGGCCCCCAGGTCGGCCAGGATCATGCCGCACGACGGGCCCATCACCATGTGGCTGAACTCGATGACGCGAATGCCCGACAGGGGCAGGTTCATGGCAGGGGATGCGGGTGTGTCGTTCATGACGTCAGGCCGGTTGGGTTGGGGGGGTGACACGCGGCAGGCCGGCGCGCCAGAGCGTGCCGTGCAGCGCCTCGCCATGCAGCCACTCGGCCACCTGTGCGCGCAGTGCGAGCAGCGCGTGCAGGTCGATGCCGGTGTGCTGGCCCATGCGCTCGAACATGAACGCCATGTCCTCGCTGGCCGCGTTGCCGCTGGCGCCCGGCGCGTGCGGGCAGCCGCCGATGCCGGCGAGTGAGGCATCGAAGCGGCGAATGCCCAGTTGCCAGGCGGCAAAGCTGTTGGCCAGGGCCAGGCCCCGGGTGTCGTGAAAGTGGCCGCAATGCAGCCGATCACCGGCAATGCGCAGCGCCCGTTCGAACAGGCGCGAGACGCTGGCCGGGTCGGCATGCCCCACGGTGTCGGCCAGGCTGACGCGGTCGGCGCCGGCATCGAGCAGGGCCTGCATCAGGCGCAGCACGTCGTCGGGTGCCACCTCACCTTGCAGCGTGCAGCCGAAGGCCGTGCCCACACCGCCTTCGATCAGCGTGCGCGATCCGGCCGCGTCGCGGGCCGCACGAATGCGCGCCAGCTCGGCCACCACCTCGTCAGGTGTCTTGCGCAGGTTGGCCAGGCTGTGGGCGTGGCTTGCCGACAAGGGCAGCACCATCAGGTCAGCCTGCGCTGCGATGGCACGTTCCGCCCCTTTGAGATTGGGCACGAGCACCGACGCGGTGAGCCCCGGCAGGCCGCGCGCAAAGGCCAGCACCTCTGCCGTGTCGGCCAGTTGTGGCAGCAGGCGTGCCGGGACGAAGGATCCGACCTCGATCTCCGTCTGGCCGGCCGCATGGGCACGACGCACCCATTCGAGCTTGTGCGCCGTGGGCAGGACGGTGGCAATGCTCTGCAGCCCGTCGCGCAGGCCGACCTCACGCACGACAACGCGGGAAGGGGTTGAGTTCACAGGGGTATCCGTTGCAGGTCTCGGTGCCATGAACTCTAGACATTCCAGCGCAGGCGAAAAGCGGTATTTGGGAAGCCGATTCGTTCCGGAATGGAATGTCACAATCGCGCCAGGAGGCCAGCATGCCGCGCCTGTTCGATCCCGTGACACTCAAGCTTTTCGTGGCCGTCTGCGAAGAGCGCAACATCGCCCGCGCCGCCGAGCGTGAAGCCATCGTGGCGTCGGCCATCAGCAAACGCATCGCGGCCATCGAAGGCCAGGTCGGCGTGGCGCTGCTCAAGCGCGGTCGGCGCGGCATCGAACCCACGGCAGCGGGCGAGGTCCTGCTGCGGCAGTCGCGCGAGGTGCTGGGCATCATGGAGCGCATGCATGCCGAACTCGGTGCCTTCAGCGGGGGAGCACACGGCAGCGTGCGGGTACTGGCCAGCCTGTCGGTCCTGACCGAGTTCCTGCCGGACGACATCGGCAGCTTCCTCGTGGCCTATCCGGTGATGCGGGTGAGCCTCGAAGAGCGTGTCAGCACCGAGATCGTGCGCAGCGTGCGTGAAGGCGCCGCCGACTTCGGCGTGCTGTGGGATGCCGGCGACCTGAGCGGCCTGCAGACGGTGCCTTACCGCAGCGACCATGTGCACGTCATCCTGCACCCGGGCCATCCGCTGGCGGGCCGCCGGCGGCTGCGTTTCGATGAATGCCTGACGCACGACACCGTGGGGGTGCTGCCGGGCAGCATCATGGAAACCACCTTGCGCCGCTACGCTGCGCTGGCCGGTGGGGCCTGGGTGCCGCGGGTGCAGGTCTCGACCTTCGATGCGGCCTGCCGCATCGTGGCTGCGCGGCTGGGCCTGGCGATCCTGCCGCGCGAGTCGGCCGAACCCTATGCGACGGCGCTGGGCCTGACGATGGTGCCGCTGGTCGATGCATGGGCCCACCGCCGGTTCGTGATCTGCCTGCGCTCGCATGACACGCTGTCGGCCAGCGCGCGGCTGCTGCTCGATCATCTGGTGGCGCGCGCCGCCACCGCCTGACTCGGGCCGCCCCACACCGGGTCAAGCGGCAATGCACTCCCTAAGTCGCAGGGTGTGCGCGGCCGCACACCTCTCCGATACTCGGCGCTCCTTCCATGCATCGGGAGCCTGCCTGTGGATGTCATCGACCTGCTTTGCCGCCCAGCCACCCGGGTGGCCCTGCCTGTGGCCTGCTGCCTGGCCCTGAGCGCAGGGTCTGCCTTGGCACAGTCGCAACCCCAGACCCGCCCGGCGGCTGCAGGCCAGAGCCTGCTCGTGCTCGACGCCTCGGGCTCGATGTGGGGCCAGATCGGCGGGCGCACCAAGATCGAGATCGCCCGCGAGGCCGTGGCCGGCATGCTGGCCAGCTGGCCGGCCGGGCAGGCGCTCGGACTGATGGCCTACGGGCATCGCAGCAAGGGCGACTGCAACGACATCGAGCTGCTGCGTGAGCCGGGCGCGCTCGATCGTGCGGGTTTCCAGGGGGCTGTGAACGCCCTCCAGCCCAAGGGCATGACACCCATCACCGCCTCGGTGCGCCAGGCCGCGCAGCGGCTGCGTTCCAGCGAGCAGAAGGCCACGGTCATCCTGGTGTCCGACGGCGAAGAAACCTGCCAGGCCGACCCCTGCGCCCTGGGCAAGGAGCTGGAGCAGCAAGGCGTCGACTTCACGGCCCACGTGATCGGTTTCGACATCGCCCGAGGCAGCAAGGCCGAGCAGCAGCTCCAATGCCTGGCCCGCAGCACCGGCGGGCGCTACCTGGACGCGCGCGACGCCGGCTCGCTCAGCGATGCCCTGCGTTCGGTGGCCAAGGCGCCACCGCCTGCGCCGGCCGTCAAGACCACCACCGGCCAGGAGTGGCTGCCCGACACGCAACTGTGGTGGGAGGCAGGCACCCAGATCGAAGGGGCACGGCATCCCCGCGAGCACGAGCTGGGTGTGAGGGAATTCACGAAATCCCAGACCGCGCGCGACTGCCAGGCCCTGTGCACCGCGCACCCGGCCTGTGGCGCCTGGGTCTACAACCCGGCGGGCAGCCACTTCATCGACCACCCGCGCTGTGACCTCAAGGGCCTGGGCGGGGCGCTGACCGCCGAGCAGATGGGCGCCGGCGAGGGCTGGGTCTCGGGCGTGAAGCCCGGCAGCAAGGTGATGCTGCAGCGCTGACGGCGCCGCCACGACGCACATTTTCGACAACCTGCCACGGAGGTATTCATGGCCATTCGTTACTGTCTTGTCGCCGCGACGGCGGCGCTTGCACTGACTGGCATCAGCGCACCGGCCTGGGCCGCGGGCCAAGGCGGCGGCATCGTGATCCGCGCCCAACCGGGCGGCAAGAACCCGGCGTTCTGCATGCCGCAGTGGTCCATCGCCAATGAAACCGGCCAGGACATCGGCGCCCTGTTGATCCAGCTCGAATGGCGCAACCGGGCTGGTCAGGTGCTGCAGCCGGTGGGCGAGTACGGCACGATGGTCGATCGCTTCAAGTCCGGTCTGCGCAAGGACCTGTCGATGGCCGGCTTCCCCGGCGCGTGTGCCGATCTGCAGCTGGTCGTGCGCACCTATGCGTGCCGCAATGCCGACGCCGTTCGCATGCCTTGCCCGGGGCCGGTGCGCGCCGAAGCGCCCGGTGCGGTGCGTGTGGATCTCACCGGCGCCGCCGAAGGCCGGATGAAGGGTGCGGTCGAACCGCGCTGACCTGCCCGGTACGGCAGGCCTGGGCTAAGCTCGGGCATGTCCACCGAAGTTCGCGTCCTGAGCGTCATCCCTCCGATGACGCAGCTCAACACGCCCTATCCGTCCACCGCCTACCTCACCGGCTTCCTGCGTGAGCGCGGCGTCGACGCCACCCAGGTCGACCTGGCCCTGGCGCTGGTGCTCAGGCTGTTCACCCCCGAGGGGCTGGAGGCCCTGCGCGAGCGTGCACTGGCCCGGCCCGAGGCCGAGCGCAGCGCCAGCGTGGCCGCCTTCCTGGCGCAGTTCGACAGCTACCGCAGCACCATCGCGCCCGTGATCCGCTTCCTGCAGGGTGGCGACGCCACGCTGGGCTACCGCATCGCGATCCGCGGGCTGCTGCCCGAGGGGCCGCGCTTTGCGCCGCTCGACGCCTACAGCGGCTCCGGCCTGGGCGACGACGGCGGCGACCCGCTGGCCTGGGCCTTCGGTGCGCTGGGCACGCATGACAAGGCGCGCCACCTGGCCACGCTGTACCTGAATGATCTGGCCGACGTCGTGCGCGATGCGGTGGACGAACGCTTCGAGTTCGTGCGGTATGCCGAGTCGCTGGCCCGTGCCCAGGCCAGCTTCGAGCCGCTGGCCCAGGCGCTGGCGGCCCCGCCCACGCTGATCGACAACCTGCTGCAGGCCCTGACGCTCGAGGCCCTGGCCGCGCACCGCCCCAGCCTGGTGCTGCTGTCGGTGCCTTTTCCTGGCGCCGTCTATGCGGCCCTGCGCATCGGCCAGACCATCAAGGCCACCCACCCCGAGGTGAAGGTGGCGCTCGGCGGGGGCTTCGTGAACACCGAGCTGCGCGAGCTGTCCGAGCCGCGGCTGTTCGACTTTGTCGACTACGTCACGCTCGACGCCGGCGAACGCCCGCTGCTGGCGCTGATCGAACACCTGGGCGGCCAGCGCGGGCCGCAGCGTCTGGTGCGCACCTTCGTCCGTTCGCCCGAGGGGCGCGTGCAGTACGTCAACTGGCCCGAGCCGGACATCCCCTTCGAGTCGGTCGGCACGCCGACCTGGGACAACCTGCCCATCCACCGCTACCTCGGCCTGCTGGACATGCTCAACCCCATGCACCGCCTGTGGAGCGACGGCCGCTGGAACAAGCTCACCGTGGCCCACGGCTGCTACTGGAAGAAATGCAGCTTCTGCGATGTGGGGCTCGATTACATCGGCCGCTATGAAACCGCCACCGCGCAGACCCTGGCTGATCGCATCGAGCGCATCGTTGATGAAACCGGCCAGACCGGCTTTCACTTCGTCGATGAGGCTGCCCCCCCCAAGGCCCTGAAGGCGCTGGCCGAAGAGCTGCTGCGGCGCCAGCTGCAGATCTCCTGGTGGGGCAACATCCGCTTCGAGAAGACCTTCACGCCTGCGCTGGCCGAACTGCTGGCCCAGAGCGGCTGCATCGCGATGAGCGGCGGGCTGGAGGTGGCCAGCGACCGCCTGCTGACGCTGATGAAAAAGGGCGTGTCGGTCGAGCAGGTCGCCCGCGTGACCCGGGGCTTCACCGAGGCGGGCATCCTGGTGCATGCCTACCTGATGTACGGTTTTCCGACCCAGACCCTGCAGGACACGGTGGACGCGCTCGAGTATGTGCGGCAGTTGTTCGAGAACGGCTGCATCCAGAGCGGCTTTTTTCACCGCTTTGCCTGCACCGTGCACTCGCCGGTGGGCCAGAACCCCGCCGAGTACGGCATCGAGCTCATGCCGCTGCCGCCGGTCAGCTTCGCGAAAAACGATGTCGGGTTCATCGACCCGACACCGATGCCCGAGGGGGTCGACCATGACCTGCTCGGCCAGGGGCTGCGCAAGGCGCTCTACAACTACATGCACGGCCTGTGCATCGAGGACGACGTGCGCCGCTGGTTTGATCACCTGCCGTGCCGGGTGCCGCGGCCGACCGTGAAGCGCCGCCGCATCGCCGCGGCCCTTGAACTGCAGTGACAGGCGGGCCCAACACGCGGCAGCATGCCGCTAACATAGCCCGAACTTTGTAACCGAGGAGGGTGCGCGATGCCGGTGATCGTGGTGGCCAATCCGAAGGGGGGCGTGGGCAAGTCGACGCTGTCGACCAACCTGGCCGGCTATCTCGCGGCCCAGGGCCACAAGGTGATGCTGGGCGACGTCGACCGCCAGCAGTCGGCCCGCACCTGGCTGCAGCTGCGTCCTGCCGCAGCCCGAACGATCGCCAGCTGGGACGTCGCCCACGACCACATCGTCAAGCCGCCCAAGGGCACCACGCATGTGGTGCTTGACACCCCGGCCGGGCTGCATGGCCGGCGCCTCGACGAGGTGCTCAAGCTGGCCGACGAGATCATCGTGCCGCTGCAGCCCAGCATCTTCGACATCTATGCCACGCGCGACTTCATCACCCAGATCCTGCAGCACCGCAAGTCGGACCGGGTGCGCGTGGGCGTGGTGGGCATGCGCGTGAAGGAAGGCACCATTGCCGCCGACCAGCTCAAGGCCTTCGTGGCCTCGCTGGAAGTGCCGGTGATCGGCTACCTGCGCGACACGCAGCACTATGTGCACCTCGCCGCGCGCGGCCTCACGCTCTGGGACGTCAGCCCCGGCCGGGTCGAGCGCGACCTCGAACAATGGCAGCCGATCCTGAGGTGGGTCGAGCAGTGATGGCGGTGGGCACGGCCAGGCCGATCATCATGCGGCCGGCCCTCTCCCCCAACCCCTCTCCCGCAAGCGGGCGAGGGGAGCCAATGCGCCTCACGCCTCTGCATGCCCCCTCGCCCCCGGACACGGGGGAGAGGGCTGGGGAGAGGGGGCTGCACCCGTACA
>CBFGPV010000140.1:0-11594 GCA_965650765.1 uncultured Burkholderiales bacterium | reverse complement strand
TGCGATAGGTCTTGACCGGCTTGCCGTTGCCGTCAACGGGCACGAAAGGCAGCTTTTGAGCAGGGTCTGCCTCACCCTGCGCCTCGTTCGCGCGCTTGAGCACCTGGTTGTCGATGCTCTGCGCATCGTGGGTGAGCATCACATCCACGCCGCGGCGGGCCTTGGCGCCCGCGGCGTTGGCTGCGACCGTGGACGCCAGGAAGCCCGTGCCGTTGGCCCAGGCGAAGAGTGTCGTGCCGGGTTGCCCGATCGCCTGCCGTGCCGAATCGGCGTTGGAAAACGAAAGGTGCCAGTTCGGGTCCAGGAAAGGATCGAGATACAGGCGGGTGCCCGCCGAATTGCTCCAGGCGAAGCTTGCGATGCGCAGGCCGAGCAGGCTGCGGCCCACGGGCGTGTTGGCAGTGGCCACCTTGCCACCGGCTCCTTCGATCACCGCCTGCGAGGCCGTGCTCTCGCTGTTGGCGCGCAGGGTTTCCGCCTCGAGCTCGATGGTGTGGCGATCGGCCTTGTGTATGCCGCGCCACGCCCCCCGATAGCCGGTTGCATGCCGCTGCACCGTGTCCAGATTGAGCATCTGCAGGGTCCGCAGGGCCTGGGCGTCCTTGGGGTCCTGGGCCAGCCGGTTGACGGCCTCGGCATACCGCGCGCGGTCTTCGCGCGGCACGTTGCGCATGAACATGCCGCCGCGCAGGTGCCCCGCGTACTGCCGGGCCCGGCGCACATAGGGCGCCGTGGCGAGCAACGCGGCCGCATCGGCCCAGGCCGCCGTCTGCGCGGGCGTGACCGGCTGCGTGCGGACCACCTGCATCGCGTCGGCATAGGCGCTGCGCAGCTCGGGCGGGATGCGGTTCCACTGGCCGCGCCGTCCGGTCACCGGCAGGCCGGCGCGCTCGTACGCGCCTTGCAGCACCACCGCGCGAGCGGTTTCGTCATCGGGTTGCGTGCGCAGCGTCAGCAGCGCCGCGCGATACCTGGCACGATCGGAATCGCTGAAGCCGCGGCGCCGTGCCACGCCGCTGGTGAGCTGCGTTTCCAGCTGCGTCAGCGCGGCATCACGCTTGGTCGGGTCGGCCAGGTCCTTGATCATCACGAAGGTGTTCTCGTGGTCGGGCGAGGCATGCTTCTGGAGCCGGATCTTGACACTCTGCTTCCAGCCGGCCGCGGAGCCACGGTACAGGAAGGCATGGAAGGCATGACGCAGGAACAGCTCGCGCGCCGCCGCATATCCGCCCAGCGCGGCGCCGCCGTAGGTCAGGCCCAGTGCGCTGCCACCCAGACGCACCGCGCCATAGGTGAGTGCTGCCGATCCGGCCAGCAAGAGGCCGGCACCGCCGTAGACCTTGAAGGTATCCCAGCGCTTGTAGAGCTTGTTCGTGTCCGGTGCCTCCGCGCGCGGATCGACGAACACCTGCCCTTCACGTGGCACATGCGGATTGGCGTTGCGGTTGGCGATGCTGGTGGGCAGCACCGTGCCGTCACGCTGCACGATGATCATGCCGTCAACCTGCCCGTTGGTGGCACGGCCCTGGCGAATGCTCTCGCTCAGTTGCTTCTTGGTGTCCACCAGGCGCACCACCACACCACCATCCATGCCTGCCACGGCAGCGCGTGCCTCGTCGAAGGAATCGTAGACATGGAGCCGGTGGATGCCCGGAGCCACCTCGGTGCGGCGCAGGGTGAAGCTCGTGCCAGCGTCACCGTCGAGCACTGCGGCGGGATCCTCCGCAACCACAAACCGCTTGGCGACGTAGTCCGGAGCACCGAACATGGACGGCGCCTGGCCTCTGACATAGCTCGACGCGCGCTGCCAGAAGCCCAGCGCCCGTGCCGCATGGCCATCGGGTGAGGAGGCACCGACCAGATAGGCCGTCTGCGCCCGCTCTGCGTCGCTCGCCACGGCAGACGGGTCCACGTCGTCCAGCCGTTGCGCTCCGGCGTAGGCCGGGCGAGCGCCCTTGAAGCGTGACGTGCCTTCGATGATCGCGTCCAGGTCCACATCCGGCGGTGCCAGGCTGGTGCCCTGTCCGGACTGGTGGGTGGTGCGCGGCTGGCCCGCCAGGCCGGGTGTGCCGAGGATCGGTGGGTTCAGATAGTGAGGCGGCACCACCGGCGGGCGCGGCGCATGACCCTGGGCAACGTCGTCCCACGAGGTGAATCGCACGTTGGGCACGCCGATAGGCAGCAGGTTGCCGCCGCGATCGACGTGCAGCGCGCCCATGATCTCCTCGGTGCGCACACGGGCGCGCCGGCCCATGGCGCTGACCGTGTCCTCCGGCATCACGCGGTAGATCCAGGCGCCGCCGCGTCGCTGCGCTGCGTCACTTGCTTCCTCGAAGCTGCCATAGGTGTTGGACCGCTTGGCGCGGATGCCTTGTGGCTGCAGGTTGCCGGCCACCTGCCGCAGGAAGCTGTCCTGCGGCGCCAGGTGCGACACCACAAAGCGCTCCGTGGAGCCGGCCTGCAGGTCCGGGTCCTGGCGCAGCAGTTGGTGCATCGCCTGTTCATTGGGTGATGGCGACAGCGGCCGGGCGGTGGACCCGGGGGCGCTGGCCGTGCGGTGGTAGTTGACCAGGCGATCAAAGGCCACGTCCTGCCACTGCCGACCTCTGCCGAGGGTTTCCGGCCGCGCGGGCACACCGTCGGCATCGAATCCCGGCGCCGCCGTGCGCGGGGCGGCGGGCGCGGTCTGTTGCGCCGTGGACAACGCGACGGGGACCGTGGACTGTGGTGCCGTCGGCGGGGGTTCGGTGGCTTGTGCGGGACGCGGCTGGCTGCGGCCGAACAGGTCAGGATGGCCTGCGATGTTGGACAGCGTGCCGGTCAGGGTGCCCACCGAGGCGGCGATGGCTTCGCCCTCGTTCATGGACCGGCCTTCGGCCAGCAGGGCGGTCGCCTGCCCCACGGCCAGGTTGCCCAGCCCGTCGTTCACGAACTGCGCCGTCGACCCTGCCACGTAGTGGCCCATGTTCAGGGGCACCGCACCGGAGACCGCGCCGGTCACCGGGGCCAGCACGGTGCCCACGGCCGAGGTGATGGCCGTGGTCTTGAGGCGCTGGCCGCCTTCGCTGGTGAACAGCTTGCCGTCCAGGCCAAGGTCCATGACGTCCACGCCGATGCGCCCGGTGCCGTCCACGCCCTGCGCGACCGTGCCGCTGGCCGCGCCCACGAAGGCGCGCCTGCCGAGGTTCAGCGTGCCGGCCGCGGCGTATCGGCCACTGAGCGCCGTGGCCGTTTTCATCGCGGCGCCCACCCCGCCCATCGTGACCGCGTTGGTGGCGGTGTCGACCAGTTCGTCCTTGGCGGTAGCCCAGGCTTCCTTCCAGCCGGCGCGGCCGCGTGCGGCCTCGATGCCGAACCCCAGCACCGACGAATGGCCGTCGGCATAGATGTCCTGCCCCTTGGCCATGGCGACCACATCGCCGGTGGTGTCGAACAACTGGTTGGCCGCCATCGCTGCGCCAAAACCGAGCGCCACGTTGCCGCCCGTGGCGAGTGTGGTGCCGATGCCGGCCGCGGCCACCACCACGGCCCTGACGGCGGTGTCGACGTAACCCCAGGTCTCGTCGGAATCCTGCAGTTCGCGGCGCACGTCCACGAGACGGCGGTCGTAGCCGTCGACCAGCGCGTCCTGCTGTTTGGCGTAGTCGAGCAGCGTGATCTCACCGCGGTCGAGGCGCCCTTCCAGCGCGTCCAGCTGATCCTGCTGGCCGCGGGCCGTGTCCAGGGCCTTGTCGCCGGCATCGTCCTTCAGGGCCGTGGCCAGGTCACGCACCCAGCTGTGGCGATCAATCGCGTCCTGGAACGCCTTGGCATCGTCCCGGGCGGCCTTTTCGTCGCGATCGTTCTTCTTGCGCAGCAGGCGCTCGGCCTTGTCCTGGTCGGCCAGGGCGGCGGCAAGCGGACGGCCTGCCTTGGACTCCAGCAGCGCATCACGATCGCTCATGCGCCTTTCGGCGGCCCGCACGCTGCTGTTGGCACCGATCGGATCGAGCAGGCCCTTGTGCGCCGGATTGCGCCCGGTCCACTGGTCGATGTAGGCCTGCGACACCGAGAGCTTGTGCATCGTCGTGGCGTTGCGCAGGGTCTCGATCTGATTGGCCAGCTCGAGGTGGGCTTCGGCGTTGTCTTCCTGGTAGGTCTTCCTGGCGGACTCCAGCGGCTTGCTGTAGTGCCGCGTCGACGAAGGCAGGTCCAGCAGGTAGCGCTGGTAGCGGATGTCCTCACCGTTGAGCAGCTTGCCGACCTCGAGGTTGGCGATCTCATCCTTGGCGGCATCGATCTCGCCCTGCTTCGGGAAGCGTTCGCTGTAGTCGTCGGGGTTGGCCTTGATCCAGGCCTCCTTCTCCTCGATCAGGCGCGCCACGTCGCCCTCGCGCAGGTTGATGTCCGCGCGGTTCTTGGCACTGGTGGCCTGCTTCAGCGCGATCGTGGCCTGCCCCAGCGCGTCGGCGGCATGATTGCGGTCCAGCCAGGCATCGCGGTGCGGCACGGCACCATCGGTCGACTGCTGTCCGCGTGCGTCATGGAACTCCTGGGACTTCTCGAAATCACGCCATGCCGCCTCGTTTTCTTCCTGGGCGTTGCGATAGCTCGGACCCGGCGGCCTGGCGCCTTGCGCCTCCAGCTCCTGGATGCGCTCTTCGCTCATGCCGCTCCAGCGCCAGCTTCGCTTCCACGTCTCGAAGGCATCGTCCAGCCGGGTGTCGGCCTTGTCCTTGGCCTGTTCGGCCAGGCGATGGTCGCGCGTGGCCTCGAGCAGGGTCACGTCGCTGGCAGCGGACTGCGAGATGCGGTCCACCTGATCGGACAGGTCCAGCAGTTCGTTCAAGGCCTGGCCCAGCTCCTTGTGGGGCTTGCTGCCGGGCTTGAACCATGACTGCTGCTGGTGGGCCTTGGCGGCGAGTTCGTCCACCGTGAACTGCTGGTGGCTCACGAGGACCTCGGTCGCCTTGCCCTGCTCCACGTCGGCATCCAGCTGCGCACGCTCCTTGAGCTCCTCCAGCCCCTTGCGCCTGTCGATCAGCTCGGTGGCCGGTTCGCCCATCTTCCGGGCCAGGCGAATCTGTGTGTTGAGCTTGCTGATCTGTCCGGCCAGATCACCGACCTGCGCCTGCTCCCGATCGGCCAGCGATTGCGCATACCCCACGCCGCCCTTGACCTGCGCGATCTCGAACTGCTCGGTCTTGGGGTTGTACTGGCGGACCTTGAACGTCCGGGTCTCGTCGATCACCTCGCGCTTGAAAGTGCCGTGATGATGGTCATGCCGCTCGACCACCATGGTGTTGGTCTTGGGATCGAACAGCCGCACGGTCTGGATGTCGCCGTTGTCGGAGGTCGCCTCGGTGACCTCGACCGTGCCTTGCGGCAGCAGCTCGCGCACCTTCTCGGGGGTCATGTCCAGGCGGTCGGCCACCTGCTCCAGCGTCTCTCCCTTCTCGAAGATTGCCTCACGCACCGTATCGCGCTGCTTCGGCCGGCCAGGCGGCTCGCCCTGCAGGGTGATGCGGTGACCGTTGGGCGTGGTGTACTCGACGTGTTTCCTGCCGTCCTTGGTCACGGTGGTCTCGAGGACGGCGCCGTCCTTGGCGATCTCCCTGACCGTGGTGGGCTCGGCGGCCACCACCAGCTTGCTCCCCGTGTTGATCGCGTTGACGTTGCGCACCTGCGGGTTGAGCGCTGCCAGTTCCTGCAGGCTCAGGTCCCTGTCGCCTGCAATGCGCGAGAAGGTCTCGCCGCGCTTGACCGTATGTTCCACCGGGCCGGCGTTCATCTCGGTGGTGGTCTCGACGCGGGTGCCGTCGTCACGCACCACGATCTTGGTACGCGTGCCGGCCTCGTGATCGTCGATCTGCGTGATGGTCTTGCCGCTGGTCTTGTCCTTCACCTGCTGATGGATGCGCCCCGAGCTGTCACGCGACATCTCCACCACCCGCTCGCCGCCTGGCGCGGTGTCGTCCGCGAGGGTCGCCCTGGCCTGGATCTGGTCATGCTGGAGGTCGTGGTGGTAGGTGACCTCCGCCTCACCGTCCTTCAGGGTGGTGGTCATCACGTCGCCGTTGTCCGACGTCGGTGCGCGCGTGGTGATCGACACCCCGGCCTGGGCGGCTTCGTTGATGACCTGGTAGGACGTCAGCTTGCGATCGGCGGCGATCTGCTCGATGCTGCGACCTGCGGCAATGCCCTCGATCGTGCGCGTGACCGGGTCGGCCTGCGGTGCCGGCGTGCCGGGCCCGTCCTTGGCGACCGGGAAGGGCGAGACCTGCAGGAACTGCTCCAGCGGCGACGCCACCGCGTCCGGCTGCACGGTGGACGAAGGGACCAGGGGGGCCGCCGGATCGAGTGGCTGGCTGAGACTCGCAAACGTGGTGCGCGACGGCAAGCCGAGCAGCGGCGCCCCCTGACCGGACGAATCCAGCAGCGCTGGCGTGAAGTACGGCGTTTTCGCAAGCAGCGGCAGGCCGGCCGGCGCCGGGGAGGCGTTCTGCACAGGCTGCACGCCGGGACCGGCGTCGGCCGCGGGCTGGCCGGTGTGCCTGGCGACAGCGGCATCATGGGCCGTGCGTGCCGCCTGCACGCGCTGCTCGGTGGCCGTGCTGGCCTGACCATCGGGGCTGGCGAGCTGTTCGCGCTTTTGCGCCACCTGGGCACGCAGCAGCTCACCTTCCTTGCTGGTGGCGTCCAGTGCATTCGCGGCCTTCTGCGCCTCCTCGCGCTTGTCCCGCTCGGCCGCCTGCGCCTTCTCGTAGGCCGCCTCGTCGCGCGCCTTCTGAGTCCGCTCTGCCTTGAGGCGTGCGAGTTCGGCCTGCTTGCGCGCCTGCTCGGCACGCTCCTGGGCCGCGAGTGCCCGCTTGCGCTCCAGCTCCTCCTGGCGCCGCAAGGCCTCCAGGCGCGCCAGCATTTCCTGGATCTGTCGCCGCAGTTCCGCAGCGGCCCGCTCGGCCTGTCTGGCGGCAGTGTCCTCGGACTGCTGCGATGCGGTCCGCTCGGTGTGCTGCTGGGCAGCCGCCGCCTGCGACGCCACAAACGTCCTGCTGACGGAAAGGCCGTTGTCGATGAGGATGGCCATGGGTGCGAATCCCTTTCAGTCTGTCATGTGTCGGCCGATGCGCCGAGCGTGCCGGCACACGCGGTGTGGCCCGTCATCGATTCTTGATGGCGCACCCCCCTCGGACAACTCCGAGGACGCGTAGGTTTTGCAGTTCGGTGGGCAGCGGACGCGAGGCGCAAGCCCGTCAGGCCGCGCGAGCCGGGGGCTCCCGCCACACGGTCACCGTCGCGCTGGCCGTGGGGAGCTGGTGCAGGTGGCATGCCACAGCGCGCCCGGCGCTGTCGGTGCGCAGTGCCGGGGCCTCCTCGGCACAACGTGCCATGGCCTGCGGGCAGCGCGGGTGGAAGTGACAGCCTCGCGGCGGCGCCATCGGGGACGGCATCTCGCCGTGGATGGGTTCGTAAGCCTGACGGCGCACTTCCAGCCGCGGCGCCTGTGCCACCAGCGCGCGCGTGTACGGGTGCAGCGGCTCGCTGAAGATCTCGTGCACCGGGCCGGTTTCCACCACCCGGCCGAGGTACATGACCACCACCCGGTCGCTGACATGCCGCACGACACCCAGGTCATGGCTGATGAACAGATACGTCAGGCCGAAGTCCTGCCGCAACGACATGAACAGGTTGAGCACCTGCGCCTGGATCGAGACGTCCAGCGCGGCGACCGCTTCATCGCAGACCAGCAGCCTGGGCTGGACCGCCAGCGCGCGCGCAATGCCGATGCGTGCACGCTGCCCTCCCGAGAACTGATGCGGGAAGCGCCGTGCATACAGCGGGTCCAGTCCCACCCGCTGCATCAGGCCGGCAACGTGGTCGTGCACCTCGCCGCGCGCGACCAGGCCATGCACCAGCGGTGCCTCGCCGATGATCTGCTCCACCCGCATGCGCGGGTTCAGGCTGGCGTACGGATCCTGGAAGATCATCTGCGCACCCAGCATCTCCCGGCGCCATGCGGCGGGGCTCATGCGCGCACGCAGCACCTCGGTGTCCTCGCCCTGCCACAGCCGGGTGCCGGCGCTCAGCGTCAGCAGACCCAGCGCCATGCGGCCCAGTGTCGACTTGCCGCAGCCCGACTCTCCCACCAGTGCGACCACCTCGCCGGGATGCACGGCCAGACTGACGTCGTTGACGGCATGCACCGCCTGCGCGGACGCGCGGGCACCGAACAGCCGGGCCATCCTGGCCGCGAGGTCAGGTTGCCTGTCGAAGCGTTTGGACACCGAGCGCAGCTCGATCAGCGGTGTTGCAGCGGACATGGTTTCAGACCTCCAGGGCCGTGGGTGAAAGGGGGCGGACGCAGCGCACGAGCCGGTGGTCGACCTGCGTCGGTCGCACCGACTCATGACAGGCGGGGCTGGCGTGACCGCATCGCTCCTGGAACGCACACCCGCGTGGCAGCAAGGCCAGGGACGGCGCCATGCCGGGGATCTGCCTCAATGGCAGCCCGGGCTGATTGCGCGATGGCGCACTGGCGATGAGGCCATGCGTATAGGGATGGCGCGGTCGCTCGATCACGTCGGCCACCCCGCCCTGCTCGACGATGCGACCGGCGTACATCACCGACACCGTGTCTGCCAGCCCGGCCACCACCGACAGGTCGTGCGTGATCCAGATCAGCGCAGTCCCGGAGGCACGGCACAGCGCCTGCATCTCGTGCAGGATCTGCCCCTGAATCGTGACGTCCAGCGCCGTGGTGGGCTCGTCGGCAATGATCAGGTCCGGTTCGTTGAGCAGCGCGATCGCAATGGCCACACGCTGGCGCATGCCGCCCGAGAACTGGTGCGGGTAGCAGGTCAGCCGCTCGCCCGGCGCGGCAATGCCGACCCGCGACAGCGCATGCGCTGCACGCTCCAGTGCAACGCTGCGGCTGATGCGGTGATGCGCACGCACGGCCTCGATCATCTGGGTGTCGATGCGCAGCACGGGGTTGAGCGTCATCATCGGGTCCTGGAAGATCATCGCGATGCGGTTGCCTCGCACGCCCTGCATGGCCCGCGGCGAGAGCTGGCGCAGGTCGCGCACCCGGCCATCGCGCCCGGCCAGCTGCAGCGATCCCGCCACCACACGGCCCGGGGGGTCGACCAGGCCCATCAGCGAATAGCCGGTCATCGATTTCCCCGAGCCGGACTCGCCGACCAGCCCCATGATCTGGCCGGCCTGGATCGAGAAAGACACGTCGTCCACCGCCGTCACGACACCGCGGCGGGTGTCGAACCGGGTGGTCAGGCCGTCAACAAGCAAGGTGGGTCG
Source organism: uncultured Burkholderiales bacterium (assembly GCA_965650765.1). GTDB lineage: Bacteria > Pseudomonadota > Gammaproteobacteria > Burkholderiales > Burkholderiaceae_C > Caldimonas. Next base: position 2,300 of record CBFGPV010000140.1, on the reverse strand, counting down.
AGTCATCGCTTTCACAGCCTCTGCAGCCGGGGGTTCAGGACGTCGCGCAACTGGTCGGCCACCAGGTTGATCGCGAGGATTGTGGCCAGCAGCACCAGCCCCGGATACAAGGACATCCAGTACTTGCCGGCCAGCAGGAACTGCTGGCCGTTGGCGATCATCAGTCCGAGCGAGGGTTCGGTGATCGGCACGCCCAGGCCGAGGAACGACAGCGTGGCCTCCAGCGCGATGGCATTGGCCACCTGCAACGCCGCCACCACGATCACCGGCGGGAGGCAGTTGGGCAGCAGGTGGCGCACGGCAATGCGCAGCCCCGACAGGCCGAGCGACCGGGCAGCTTCGACATACTCCTTGCGACGCTCGATCATGGCCGTGGCTCGCACCGTGCGGGCGTAGTAGGCCCACTGCACGGCCACGAGCGCCATGGCCACGTTCGTCACGCCGGGCTCGAGCAGCGTGACCAGCACGAGCGCCACCAGGATGGCCGGAAAGGACAGCTGGATGTCCACCACCCGCATCAGGAAGGCGTCCACCCGCCCCCCCGAAAAAGCCGCGGCCAGGCCAACGGTTGCGCCGACCGACAGGGCCACGACCGTGGCCACCAGCCCGATGCCCAGCGAGATGCGCAGGCCGTACAGCATGGCCGAGAGCATGTCGCGCCCCTGGTCGTCGGTGCCCAGCCAGTAGCGCGATGCACCCCCGGCGGCGCCACCGGTGGCCACAGCCCCGGGGGGCAGACGCGAGTCGAGCACGTCGAGCTGCGCCAGGTCGTACGGGTCCTGCGGGGCCAGTGCGGGTGCGAACAGGGCGCACAGCGCCAGCAGCACCAGCACCACGGCACCGAGCACGGCCACACGGGAGTCGGCGTATTGGCGCGCGAACACGCGCCACGGCGTATCGTCCTGGCCGGTGCCAGGTCGACGAGACAACAGGATCATGGTGTTTCCTTGGCTCAGGTGGGCGTGTCGCTCAGGCGCACGCGCGGGTCCAGCGCCGAATAGGCCAGGTCGACCAGCAGGTTGAGCAGCGTGAACATCGTGACCACCACCAGGAGGTAGGCCACCACCACGGGTCGGTCGAGCTGGCTGATCGAATCGATGATGAGCTTGCCCGCCCCGGGCCACGCAAAGATCGTTTCGGTGACCGCGGCAAAGGCCACCAGCGCGCCGAACTCCAGCGCCACGACGGTGATGATCGGCACCAGGATGTTCTTGAGCACGTGCACCCCCACCACACGCTGCGGCGACAGGCCCTTGGCCCGCGCAAACCGCACGTAGTCCTGCGTCAGGGCCTCACGTGTCCCGGCACGCGTGAGTCGGGTGACCAGCGCCAGCTTGAACAAGGCCAGATTGACCGCCGGCAGCAGCAGGTGCTTCCAGCCTTCCAGGCTGAAGACCGACAACTGCATGCCCAGGACATCCTGCGTCGGCCCGCGGCCACCTGCAGGCAGCCAGCCAAGCTGCACCGAGAACACCACGATCAGCATCAGCCCCACCCAGAAGGTGGGCAGCGAAAAGCCCAGGATCGAGCCAGTCATGATGCTGCGCCCTGCCAGCGAATCGGGTCGCAGCCCGGCCCACAGGCCGAGCGGCACCCCCAGCACGACGGCGATGAACATGGCCGCGCACGCCAGCTCCAGCGTGGCGGGCAGCCGCTCCAGCACCAGCGCCACCGCTGAACTGCCGTGCACGAACGAGTGGCCCAGGTCCGCATGCAGCGCGTTCACGAGAAATCGCCCGTACTGCTCATGAAAGGGCGCGTCCAGCCCCATGGCGCGGGTCAGGCGCGCGCGTTCTGCGGCATCGGCATCCAGACTGATGAGGATGTCGGCAGGGTTGCCCACGACGTAGACGCTGGCGAACACCAGCAGCGACATCGCAAGCAGCACGACCAGGGACTGCCCCAGTCGACGAAAGGCAAAGGCAAGCATGACGGTACGACTCCGAGACAAAGGCAGCCAGCGGCCCTTCAGGCCGCGGCATGAGGCAGGCGTTGCATCAGGTAGCCCAGGCAGTCCTGCCGGATCGCACGCACGTCACGCGTGAGCATCGCCAGCACCCCCCCGGACGCCAGCCCGACTTCACTGCCATTGCGGCGCACGATGCCGTCCAGACGCTCGCCCGACAGACCGAACACCTGCACTGGCTCGACATCGAGGTGCGCCGCGGCTGTGGCCAGCACATGACCCGGCTCGACGTCGCGGAAGTTGAGCGATTCGATCCCGGGCCACAGCCTGACGTCCGCTTCCGCGCCGTCACTGCTCAAGGACAGCACCTCGGGCACCTTGAGCACCGCGATGG
>CBFGPV010000139.1:0-11671 GCA_965650765.1 uncultured Burkholderiales bacterium | reverse complement strand
GCGAGGCACCCGCTCTCCCGCCACCGTCATGCCCGCGAAGGCGGGCATCCATGGGTCGCTACATCGACGCTTGCAGCATCGACCGATAGTCCTCGACGCTTGCCTCGCGCGGGTTGGTCTTGTGGCAATGGTCGGCCAGGGCCCCGCGGATCACGGCGTCGAAGCTGTCTTCGCTCACGCCCATCGCAGCCAGGCCGGTGGGCAGCCCCAGGCGGGCGTTCATGTCGCGCAGGGCGTCGGTGATATCACCGGCCGAACTCAGCCCCATGGCGTGGGCCATGCGCTCCAGACGGCGGTCGGCCTGGACCGATGGCGCGCCGGCATTGAACCGCACCACCGCCGGCAGGAACACGGCATTCAACGTGCCATGGTGCAGCCGCGGGTTGACTCCCCCCAGGCTGTGGCTGAGCGAATGCACGCAGCCCAGGCCCTTCTGGAAGGCCATCGCGCCCTGCATCGACGCGCTCATCATGTGGCGGCGCGCCTCGCGGTCGCTGCCATTGCGGGTGGCCGCCTCGATGTGGGCCCAGCCGCGCTCCAGGCCATCGAGTGCAATGCCGTCGGCCGGTGGGTTGAAGGCTGCCGACATGAAGGTTTCCATGCAATGGGCGATGGCGTCCATGCCGGTGGCCGCGGTGAGCATCGGGGGCAGGCCGAGGGTCAGCTCCGGATCGCAGATCGCCGTCTTCGGCACCAGGTGCCACGAATGGAAGCCCAGCTTGCGGCCGTCGTCGACGATCACGATCGCGCCGCGGGCGACCTCGCTGCCGGTGCCGGCGGTGGTGGGCACGGCGATCAGCGGCGCCACCCGCTCGGTGATACGCGGGCTGCCGCCTTCGATCGTCGCGTAGTGTTTGAGCGGCCCCTCGTGGGTGGCGGCAATCGCCACGCCTTTGGCCAGGTCGATCGACGAGCCCCCGCCGATGGCCACGAGGCCGTTGCAGCCCTGTGCACGATACAGCTCGGCAGCGGCCCGCACGGCGGCCTCGGTGGGGTTGGACGGTGTCTGGTCGAAGACCGGGGGCTGGGTGCCCAGTGCGGCCAGCGCACGGTCCAGCACACCGGCTGCGCGCACGCCGGCGTCGGTGACGATCAGCGGGCGGGAGATGCCGCTGCGTTCGCATTCCTGGGGCAGCAGCGCGACTGCGCCGAAGTCGAACTGGATCTGGGTGATGTACTGGATCAGGGCCATGGCAGCACGGGCAGACGGTGGCTGAAAGTCCCAGTATGCTTGCCCCGTACCTACCTCACCATCGGGAGACACCATGAAACGAGCGGGACACACCGCCCTGGCCATCGCGCTTGCCATGGCCGGGCTGAGCCTGTCCACGGCAGCGCGCGCCGCCTGCCCGAGCGACCTGCAGGCCGCCACGCTGGTGGCCAACTACATGGCCCGCCAGGCGGCCGAGAACCCTGACCCGCTGACGGCCGCGGACGGCGAGTGTGGTCGCGCCAAGGTCGTGCGCTACCTCGGCCAGCAGCTCGGCCCGGTCGCCGGCTACAAGGCCGGGCTCACCAATCCGGCCGTCCAGAAACGCTTCAACCATGACAGTCCCGTGCGCGGCACGCTGTTCAAGTCGATGCTGCTGGCCGACGGCGCCGAGGTGCCGGCGCGCTTTGGCGCACGGCCGCTGTTCGAGGCCGATCTGCTGGTGCGCGTGAAGAGCCCGGCCATCCACCAGGCGCGCACACCGGCCGACGTGCTCAGGCACATCGACGCCATCGTGCCCTTCATCGAACTGCCCGACCTGGTGGTGCAGGATCCGGGCAAGCTCAACGGGGCGGCCATCACTTACATCAATGTCGGTGCCCGCTGGGGTGTGATGGGCCAGCCGATCACGGTCACACCGGCCATGCTGGACCAACTGGCCGCGATGACGGTCAAGGTGATGGACACCAGCGGCAAGGAGCTCGATCGTGGCAAGGGCTCGGACGTGCTCGGTCACCCGCTGAATGCCGTGGTGTGGCTGGCCCAGGACCTCAAGCGGGAAGGCGTCACGCTGCGCCGCGGTGACCTGCTCAGCCTCGGGTCGTTCTCGAAGCTCCTGCCCCCGCAGCCGGGCCTGGGCGTGAAGGTGGTCTACGAAGGCCTCGATGGCACGCCGCAGGTGGGCGTGAAGTTCAAGTGAGCCCGCCCACCCGTGCATCGCAGGTGCCGGCCGACGCCAGCGTGCTCACGCCGCGCATGCGCGATGTGCTCGATCGCATCCGTCGCGCGAAGATCACGCCGTACCACCAGTTGAGCGTGGCCGAGGCGCGGGCGGCCTACCTGGCTGCCGCGGAGATCCTCGACCTGCCGCGTGCTGCGCTGCCGCGCGTCGAAGACGTTCAGCTGAGTGCCGGCGACGGCACACCGCTGCGCGCCCGGCTGTATGCGCCCAGCCATGAGCGCCTGCCCGTGGTGCTGTATCTGCATGGGGGTGGTTTCACGATTGGCAGCATCGAGACGCACGACAGCCTGTGCCGGCAGATCGCCTTGCGCAGCGGCGCGGCCGTGGTGTCGCTCGAATACCGGCTGGCGCCGGAGCACCGGTTTCCGGTGGCCGTGGAAGACGCCTGGGCCGGGCTCACCGGCCTGCGCACACAGGCTGCGGCCTGGGGGCTCGATGGTTCACGTCTGGCGGTGGCCGGCGACAGTGCCGGCGGCACGCTCGCCGCAGTGTGTGCGGTGATGGCCCGTCACTTCGAGCTGCCGCTGGCGCTGCAGGTGCTGATCACCCCTGGCACCACCGCGCACCAGGACACGGACTCCCACGCGCGATTTGCACACGGCTTTGTGCTCGAGAAACCGGCGATCGACTGGTTCTTCGCGCACTACATCGACCCGCAGCATCGCACCGACTGGCGCTTTGCGCCGCTGCACGCCGAAGACCTCGACGGCGTGGCACCGGCCTGGGTCGGCGTGGCCGAGGCCGACCCGCTGGCCGACGAGGCCATCGCCTATGCCGATCGCCTGCGCATGGCACATGTGCCGGTGGCGCTGGAGGTCTACCGCGGCGTCACGCACGACTTCATCAAGATGGGCCGGGCGCTGCCCGAAGCCTCCCAGGCGCAGGCCTCGCTGGCTGCGGCATTGCAACAAGCCCTTGGAACCACTCCGACATGAAACGCAGCGACTTCCGATTCCTGTTCCGCCTGCGCGTGCGCTGGGCCGAGATCGACGCCCAGAAGATCGTCTTCAACGGCCACTACCTGATGTACTTCGACACGGCCATTGCCGACTACTGGCGTGCCCTGGCCCTGCCGTACCCGGAGGCCGTGGAGCAGTTCGGTGGCGACCTCTACGTCAAGAAGGCATCGATCGAGTACCACGCCTCGGCCCGCTATGACGACGTGCTCGAGGTCGGCATCCGGTGCCAGCGTGTGGGCAATTCGTCGATCCAGTTCGAGCTTGGCATCTTCCGCCAGGACGAGCACCTGATCACCGGCGAGCTGATCTACGTGTTCGCCAACCCCGAGACCCAGAAGTCGATGGCGGTGCCGCAGGAACTGCGCGACGTCCTGACGGCCTACGAGGCCGGCGAGTCGATGGTGTCGGTGCGGGTGGGCTCGTGGGATGAGATCGGTGCCGAGGCGCATGCGATCCGGCAGGAGGTGTTCATCGTCGAGCAGAACATTCCCGCCGAGATGGAATGGGACGAGGCCGACAAGACCAGTGTGCACGCCGTGGCCTACAACCGTTTCGGCATGCCGCTGGCCACCGGCCGGCTGCTGGAGCACGTGCCCGGCGTGGCCAAGATCGGGCGCATGGCCGCGCGCCGCACGATGCGTGGCGGCGGCGTCGGCCGCGCCGTGCTGGAGGCCCTGATGCGCGCCGCCCGCGAGCGCGGCTACCACGAGGCGGTGCTGCACGCCCAGACATCGGCTGCTGCGTTTTATGCCCGCTCCGGCTTTGTGCCGCGCGGGCCGCAGTTCGAGGAAGTCGGCATTCCCCATGTCGAGATGGTGAAGACCCTCTGAGGCACTGAAGCCCTGAAGCCCCTGGCTGGCGGCCCGTTCAAGGGCGGCCGCGGGGCACCCCGCCAGCGGGTGACGATGGCGCCGCGCGACACGCTTGCCGGCGCGATCGGGTCGCGCGCGCCTGCCGCGGCCACGCGGCTCAACGCTTGCCGAGTCAGCTCGCACCTGCCTGCGTCGACCCCGGCGCCGGCGGCCATGTGCCGCCTGGCCTTCGTCTCTCATCCCCGTGCATGAACGCCTGCAGCGCTGTCCCGCGCCGTGGCAGGCGTGTGCGTGCCTGCGTGCGTGCGCGCCTGAAGGTCCGCCGCTTCAACACGCAAGGCTCGACCGCAAACGGTGTGAGGTGATTTCGGGTTTACCCGAATGGAGTGATCATCATGTGGTCATACCATTACACCACTGGCTCAGACATCGAGCCACGGAAGCGGCCACAGGGGCTGCAACCGGCACAGACGGAGAAATCGATGACCACGAAGATTGCGTTGTTCGGGGCGGGGGGCAAGATGGGCGTGCGCCTGTCGTTGAACCTGAAGGGCTCACCCTATGAAGTGCGCCATGTCGAGCCGGGAGAAGCCGGCCGCCAGCGCCTGCGTGACGAAGTGGGCGTGGGCTGCCACACGGCCGACGAAGCGCTCGAAGGAGTCGACGTGGTGATCCTGGCCGTGCCGGACACCCTGATCGGCAAGCTCGCGGCCGAGATCGCGCCCAAGCTCAAGCCCGGCACCATGGTGATGACACTCGACGCCGCCGCGCCGTTCGCGGGCCACCTGCCCGAGCGCGCGGATCTGGTGTACTTCGTGGCGCACCCCTGCCATCCGTCGATCTTTCATCCAGCCGCGCATGCCGACGGCCGCCCGGACTACTTCGGTGGGGTCGCCGCACCGCAGTCCATCGTCAGCGCGCTGATGCAGGGCCCGGAGTCGGCGTTCGACCTGGGCGAGGCAATTGCGCGCACCATCTATCAGCCGATCGAACGCTCCTACCGCGTGACCGTCGAGCAGATGGCCATGCTGGAGCCGGGTCTGTCCGAGACGGTGTGCGCCACGCTGCTGGACGTGATGCGCGAAGCGATGGATGAAGTGGTGTCGCGCGGCGTGCCGTCGGATGCGGCTCGCGACTTCCTGTTGGGCCACATGACCATCCTGAGTGCGGTGATCTTCAAACAGATCCCCGGCCAGTTCTCGGACGCCTGCAACAAGGCCATCACCTACGGCAAGCCCCGCCTGATGCGCGACGACTGGAAAAAGGTCTTCGACCGCGACGAGATCGCCGAGAGCATCCGGCGCATCACCTGAGCGCCGTCCGAACACATTCCCCACCCGGCTGACCCGGTGTGCACGGCCACACCGGGCCGGCCGAGTGCACCCTGAACCACCCCCGGCGCAGCACGAGCGCACCCACAAGAGGAGACACACCATGACCGCACGCATCCCCACCCGCCGCATCGGCCTCGCATTGGCCGCGGCCACACTGGGCCTGGCTGGCGCAGCCCACGCCCAGACCGTGATGAAGATCAGCTACTCGACCTCGATCAACTCGCACTACGGTGTGGGCTCGGTGGCCTTCTGCGACGAGGTCGAGCGCGGCACCCAGGGCCGCTACAAGTGCCAGCAGTTCCCGAATGCTGCCCTGGGCGGCGAGCGCGAGATGATCGAAGCAGTGCAACTGGGCACGCAGGATCTGGTCAACGCATCGACCGGTGCGCTGGGCAACTTCGTGCCCGAGGTGAAGATCGTCGACATCCCGTTCCTGTTTCGGGACTATGACCACGCCCGCAAGGTGATGGACGGACCGATCGGGCAGGACCTGCTCGCCAAGATGAGCGCCAAGGGCCTGATCGGCCTGGCCTGGACCGAAAACGGCTTTCGCCACATGACCAACAGCAAGCGGCCCATCGTCCAGGCCAGCGATGCCAGCGGCCTGAAGATGCGCACCATGGAAAACAAGGTGCACATGGAGGGCTACAAGACCTTCGGCATGCTGCCCACTCCGATGGCCTGGCCCGAGGTCTTCACCGCCTTGCAGCAGGGCACGGTGGACGGCCAGGAGAACCCGATCCCGGTGATCCTGTCGGCCAAGCTTGCGCAAGTCCAGAAGCATCTGTCGCTCACCAAGCATGTGTACTCGCCAGCCGTGCTGATCGTCTCGCCCACCATCTGGAACAAGCTGTCCGATGCCGACAAGGCCGTCTTCCGCGAGGCCGCGAAAAAGGGTGCGGCCGCCCAGCGCAAGAAGGTCAACGATGACGAGACAAACGGCATCGCCGAGCTGAAGAAGGACGGCATGCAGATCGTCGAGAGCGTGAACGGCGAGAGCTTCCGCAAGGCCGTGGCGCCGGCCTACGCAGGCTATGCCCGCGAGTTCGGTGCCGACCGCATCGCCGCGATCCAGGCGGTGAAGTAAGGCGCAGCGCGGGAGCACGGCCATGAAGCGACTCCTCGTGCGCATCGACTGGCTGCTCACCGGCCTGTGCCTGCATGCCGGCTGCGCGCTGCTGGCCCTGGTGGCCTGCCTGGGGCTGTGGCAAGTGGTGAGCCGCTTCGTGCTGTCACAACCGTCGACCTGGACGGAAGAGTCCATGCGCCGGCTGCTGATCTGGATGGTGATGCTGGGTGTGGTCGGGGCGTTCCGCCAGGGCGCGCTGGTGTCGGTGGACCTGATGCTGCGCCTGTCACGCGGCATGTGGGGCAGGGCGGTGCGCTCGCTCATCACCAGCGTCAACCTGGCCTTCCTGGGCGTGATCCTGTGGTTCGGGATCGACCTGGCCCGGCGTGTCCACTTCCAGAGCTTTGCCAGCATCGACATCTCCATGGCCTGGGGCTACGGCGCACTGCCGGTCGGCGCGGTGCTGGCCATCGTGGCCGTGCTGGCGCATCACCTCGACCCTCACGACGACGAGTTGTCAACGGCGCAGTAGCCGAAGCAACAAGCGACAGAGCGGGCGACGCACCAGGCGCCGTGTGCACCTGCGCGCCGGCGCGTGCCATCGCTGCCTTGCACCCCTTGCCACCTGAACCCTGGCCACACCATGTCCATCACGCTTCTCTTCACCATGCTGCTGGGCTTTGCCTTCAGCATCTCGATTGCCGTGTCGATCGGCGGCTCGGCCATGCTGGGCATGGCGCTGTTCGAGCCGGACAAGCTGATCCTGGCGCCCAAGGAGATGTTCACCGCGATCGACAAGTTCCCGCTGGCGGCGATCCCGTTTTTCATCCTGGCGGGCAACCTGATGGAGACCGGGGGCATCTCGCGCCGCCTGGTGGAATTTGCCAAGTCGCTGGTGGGCGGGGTGCAGGGTGGCCTGCCGATGACCTGCGTGCTGACCTGCATGATCTTTGCGGCGGTGTCGGGCTCGTCGGTGGCCACCACGTTTGCGATCGGCTCGATCCTGATCCCGGCCCTGATCCGGCATGGCTATCCCGTCGGCTATGCCGCCGCACTGCAGGCCACGTCGGCCGAACTGGGCGTGATCATTCCGCCGTCGATCCCGATGATCCTGTTCGGTGTGGCCGCCGAGGTGTCGATCGGTGAACTGTTCATCGCCGGTGTCGTTCCCGGCCTGCTGGTAGGGGGTGCCTTGATGCTTTTCGTGCACCTGTGGTGCCGCATCAAGGGGCTTGGCAAGCAGGACGGTGACGGTCGCCTGCCGATCGGCCGCGCCATGGTCGATGCGGCCTGGGCGCTGCTGATGCCGGTGATCATCCTGGGCGGCATCTACGGCGGCGTGTTCACGCCCACCGAGGCCTCGGTGGTGGCCGTGTTCTATGCGCTGCTGGTGGGCCTGGTGATCCACCGCGAACTGCAGTGGTCGCACCTGCTGGCCGTGCTGAAGAAATCGGTGATCTCCAGCGCGGTGATCATGTTCATCATCGCCAATGCGGGGCTGTTCGCCTTCCTGATCACCCGAGCCGGCATCCCCGACGCCATCGGCCTGTGGCTGAAGGACGTGCTGCAGTCACCGGGCTGGTTCCTGCTGGGCGTCAATGCGGCGCTGTTCCTGATCGGCATGTTCATCGAGACCTCGGCAGCGATCATCGTGCTGGCACCCATCCTGGTGCCGGTGGCCATGCATTTCGGCATCGATCCCGTCCACTTCGGCATCATCATGGTGATCAACCTGGCCCTGGGCATGATCACCCCGCCATTCGGCGTGAACCTGTTTGCCGCCTGCACCGTGGCGAAGATCTCGCTCGACCGGATCGTGGGCTACCTGCTGCCCTTCGTGCTGGTCGTCATCGGCTGCCTGATGCTGGTGACCTACCTCCCGTCGATCTCGCTGAGCCTGCGCGACCTCGTCTTCGACAAGGCAGCCGTCACGGCGCCCGGTCCTGCGCCGGCCACAGTGATCGCGCCTCAGTGAGTCCCCGATGCCTTCTTCCATGTCCACTCCGAGTCCCGTCATGTCCGACCGCATCCACGCCACCTACTGGCTCGAGACCAGCGATACACCCGCCCGCGCCGCCGAGGTGATCGCCGGTGAACAATCCAGCGGCACCTTCCTGGCGCTGGCGGCCGAGACCCCCGAGCTGAAGGCGCGCAGCGGGGCGCGCATCGAACGGCTCGAGGTGCTCGACACCGTCGACACGCCCAGCCTGCCCGGGCGCTACCCGCCCGGCAGCCGCTTCACCCGCTGTCACCTGGAGCTGTCCTGGCCGGTCGACAACATGGGGCTCTCTTTGCCCAACGTGATGGCCACGGTGGCCGGCAACCTGTTCGAACTGCAGTGTGTGTCGGGCCTGCGCATCACCGGGCTGCAACTGCCACCGGCCTTTGCCGAAGCCTGCCCCGGCCCGGCCTTCGGCATCGACGGCACGCGCCGGCTGGCCGGGGTGGCGCACGGGCCCCTGATCGGCACCATCATCAAGCCCAGCGTCGGCCTGCGCCCGGAACAGACGGCCGCCGAGGTGCGACAGCTCCTGGCCGGCGGCATCGACTTCATCAAGGACGACGAACTCCAGGCCGACGGCCCCCACTGTCCCTTCGAGCAGCGCGTGCGCGCCGTGATGCGGGAGGTGCATGCAGCCGCCGACCGCATGGGCCGCCAGCCCATGGTGGCCTTCAACCTCACCGGCGAACTCGACGAGATGAAGCGCCGCCATGATCTTGTGCTGTCACTGGGGGGCACCTGTGTGATGGTCAGTCTGAACTCGGTCGGCCTGGTGGGCCTGCGCGAGCTGCGTCGGCATGCCGCACTGCCCATCCATGCCCATCGCAACGGCTGGGGCTACCTCAGCCGCTGCCCGGCCCTGGGCTGGGATTACGCCCCCTGGCAGACCCTGTGGCGCCTGGCCGGCGCCGACCATCTGCATGTCAACGGGCTGGGCAACAAATTCAGCGAAAGCGACCACGACGTTGCCGCCGCCGCACAGGCCGTGCTGCGGCCGCTGTGGCCTCATGCGCCGATGGCCGCGATGCCGGTGTTCAGCTCCGGCCAGACGGGCCTGGTCGCTGCCGCGACCCATGCCGTGGCCGGTGGCACCGACCTGATCTTTGCGGCCGGTGGCGGCATCTTCGGTCACCCGGCTGGCGTGGCGGCCGGGGTGAGCGCGTTGCGCCAGGCCTGGGATGCTGCCGTGGCCGGTGTTGACCTGCAGGCGCACGCGGCCCGGCACCCCGAGCTGCAGGCGGCACTGGGGTTCTGGCGATGAGCGCCGTGACATCGGCACCCGTGCCCACCCACACTGCCAGCCTGCCGCCGGGCCCGCTGCTGGCCTACTACGGCGACGACTTCACCGGTTCGACCGACGTGATGGAGGCCTTCACCACCGCCGGCATTGCCACGGTGCTGTTCCTGCGCGAGCCCGACGCGGCATGGCGCGCACGCTTTGCCCACATGCGCTGCGTGGGGCTGGCCGGCACCGCCCGTGGCCAGACCCCGGCCTGGATGCAGGCGCACCTGCCACGGGCACTGACCAGCCTGAAGGCCTTTGGCGCACCGCTGCTGCAATACAAGGTGTGCTCCACCTTCGACTCCAGCCCCGAGCGCGGCTCCATCGGCCAGGCCATCGACATCGGCCTGAAGATCCAGCCCGGCGCCTGGTCGCCGATGGTGATCGGCGCCCCGCGGCTGCGCCGCTACCAGGCCTTCGGCCACCTGTATGCGGGCATGGGTGCGCAGGTCCATCGGCTGGACCGCCACCCCACGATGTCGCGCCACCCGGTCACGCCCATGCGCGAGTCCGACCTGCGGCTGCACCTGGCCCACCAGACCCGCCAACGCATCGAGCTGATCGACCTCGCCCAGCTCAAGCAGGGTGATGCCGATGCCGCACTGCGTGGCCTGGCCGGCCAGGACCAGCCCATCGTGATGATCGACGTGATCGACGACGACACCCTGGCCGAAGCCGGCCGCCTGGTCTGGGCGCACCGGGGCCAGGGGCTGTTCACCGCGTCCTCATCCGGCCTGGAATATGCCCTGGCCGCGCACTGGCGCCGTTGCGGCATGCTGCCCGCGCCACCCGCACTGCCACCCACCCGGCCGGTCGATGCGATTGCCGCCATCAGCGGCAGCTGCTCGCCGGTGACCGCCGCGCAGATCGCCTGGGCCGCCGCACACGGCCTGGCCACCGAGCGTATCCAGGTGGCGGCCCTGCTGCACGACCGCGAGCGCCATGCCGAGATCGAACGTGTGGTGGCCGCCGCCGCCCAGGCACTCGCGCAAGGCCGCAGCCCGGTCATCCACTCGGCCACCGGGCCCGATGACCCGGCCGTCATCGGCTTTGCCGAACAGGCGAGGGCGGCCGGACTCACCGTGGCCCAGGCCCACGAACGTGTCGGGGCCGCCCTGGCCGACACCATGCGCCGCCTGGTCGAACGCACCGGCGTGCGGCGCCTGGCGATCGCCGGCGGCGACAGCTCAGGCGCCGTGGCCGGTGCACTCGACATCGCCGCCCTCACGGTGGGCGCACAGCTGGTGCCGGGTGCACCGCTGTGCCGGGTGTGGTCGGACGACCCGCGCATCGACGGGATGGAGCTGGTGCTCAAGGGCGGACAGATGGGCCAGGCCGACTTCTTCGGGCGCGTGCTGCACGGCACGGCCTGAGGTTATGCTTTCCGGCATGAACGTCGAACAGATACAGCGTCGCAAGATCTACCAGGAAGTGCTGGATCGCCTGCTGTCGCGCATTCGTGCCGGTGAATGGGCGCCCGGCGACCAGCTGCCCTCCGAGCGCGACCTGATGGAGGCCTACGGCGTCGGCCGCCCGGCAGTGCGCGAGGCCCTGCAGGCCATGGCACGGTCCGGCATCGTCGAGATCATGCACGGCGAACGCGCCCGCGTGGTGGTGCCCACCGCCGAGCTGCTGATCGAACAGATCGCCGGTGGCGCCCAGCACCTGCTGCGCATGCAGCCCGACATGCTCGACCACCTGAAGGACGCCCGCGTCTTCCTCGAAACCGGCCTGTGCCGGCTGGCGGCCGAACGCGGCCAGCCCCAGGGCGTCGAGCGACTGCGTCAGCGCCTGGACGAACACCGGGCCGCACTGACCGATCTCGACGTCTTCCTGCAGCGCGACATGATGTTCCACCGCGAGATCGCCCAGCTCGCCGGCAACCCGATCTTCCCGGCCATCGTCGAGGCCTTGTTCAACTGGGCAAGCGAGTACTACAGCACCATCGTGCGAGCGCCCGGTGCCGAACAACTCACGCTGGAAGAACACACCCGCATCTACGAAGCCATCGCCGCCCGCGACCCCGACGCCGCAGCCCAGGC
>CBFGPV010000138.1:0-11672 GCA_965650765.1 uncultured Burkholderiales bacterium | reverse complement strand
CGCAGCCACCTTGCAGCCGCGAGCACCGCAGGGAACCCCGCGCAGCGGGGCGCCACAGTCGGGGTCCCCTTCTTTGGGTTCCCTTTCTTGGGGAAGCAAGAAAGGGAACTCGGCCGCCGGGCCGAGACCCGGCTCGCCCCGGCAGGGGCGATACAGCAGCAGAGCAAACGCTGCGGCGTCACGCCAACGCCCTCCCTCTCCCCAACCCTCTCCCGCAAGCGGGAGAGGGAGAGGGAGAGATCCCCCCGGCTCGCCCCGGCAGGGGCGAAACACGGGGCCACTCACCACAGTGGCAGCGACTCGAAGCACCCTCTCCCCGACCCTCTCCCGCAAGCGGGCGAGGGAGTAACCCCTCCGGCTCGCCACGCCAGCGGCGAAACACGGCGCCGCACACCACCGCGGCAGCGCCTCGGCCAGCGTGGACGGAGCCATGCCTTGCATCGTGCGCTCGCGTCGAGCGGGCGGGCCGGGTCAGAGCAACGAGGCCAGCGACCGTTCGACGTCCCTCGCGGCCTGCCCGCTGCGCCGGGCCCAGTCCTCGATCTGGTCAGGACCCACCTTGCCGACGTTGAAGTACGCCGCCTGGGGATGGGCCAGATAGAAGCCGCTGACGCTGGCCGCCGGAGTCATGGCCAGGCTTTCGGTCAGACCCATGTCGATGTCCTGGGCGCCAAGCACGCGGAACATGTCGCGCTTGACGGTGTGGTCCGGGCAGGCCGGATAGCCCGGCGCCGGACGGATGCCGCGGTAGCGTTCGGCAATCAGTTCGTCGTTGGTCAGTTGCTCGTCGGGCGCATAGCCCCAGAAGTCGGTGCGCACACGCTGATGCATGCGCTCGGCGAGCGCCTCGGCCAGACGGTCGGCCAGGGCCTTGAGCATGATGGCCGAATAGTCGTCGTGATCGTCGAGGAAGTACTTCTCCTTCTTGTCCACGCCCAGCCCGGCCGTCACCGCGAACAGGCCGATGTAGTCGTTGCCCAGGGGCGAGACGTAGTCGGACAGGCAGCGGTTGGGGCGGCGCACGCCGTCGACCACCGGCCGTTCGGTCTGCATGCGCAGGCCGTGCCAGGTCATCAGCCGCTGGGTGCGGGCCTCGTCGGCGAAGATCGCGATGTCGTCATCGTCGACCTGCTGGGCCGGATACAGGCCGATCACCGCATTGGCGGTGAGCCAGCGGCCTTCGATCAGCCGCTTGAGCATGCGCTGGCCGTCGCTGTAGACCCGACGGGCCGACTCACCGACGATCTCGTCGGTCAGGATGGCCGGGTAGGGACCGGCCAGGTCCCAGGTCTGGAAGAACGGGCCCCAGTCGATGCACTGGGCGATCTCGGCCAGGTCGTAGTTGCGGAACACCCGCCGCCCGATGAACTTGGGCTTGGCCGGTGCACTGGCGGCCCAGTCGATCGGGGTCTTGTTCGCCCGCGCCTGCGCCAGCGTGACCAGCGGCGTGGCCTTCTTGTTGGCGTGGCGCTGGCGGACCTCGTCGTAGTCGGACTTGAGCTCGTCGATGTAGCGTGCGGCACGCTCGTCGGACAGCAGGTCGGAGCACACCCCCACGCTGCGCGAGGCATCGGGCACGTAGACCACCGGGCCTTCATAGTGCGGCGCGATCTTCACCGCGGTGTGCACCCGGCTGGTGGTGGCCCCGCCGATCAGCAGCGGGATCTTCTTCATGCGGAAGTAGTCGTCGCGCTGCATCTCGGCGGCCACGTACTGCATTTCCTCGAGGCTGGGGGTGATCAGCCCGGACAGGCCGATGATGTCGGCCCCCTCGACCTTGGCCTTGGCCAGGATGTCCTGGCAGGGCACCATCACGCCCATGTTCACGACCTCGAAGTTGTTGCACTGCAGGACCACCGTGACGATGTTCTTGCCGATGTCGTGCACGTCGCCCTTGACGGTGGCGATGACGATCTTGCCCTTGGGCTTGACGTCGCCGCCGGCCGCCGCGAGCTGACGCTTCTCTTCCTCGATGTAAGGCACCAGGTGGGCCACCGCCTGCTTCATCACGCGGGCCGACTTGACCACCTGCGGCAGGAACATCTTGCCCTGGCCGAACAGGTCGCCGACGATGTTCATGCCGGCCATCAGCGGCCCTTCGATCACATGCAGCGGACGTCCGCCGCGGGCCTGGATGGCCTGCCAGGCCTCCTCGGTGTCGTCGACGATGAAGTCGGTGATGCCGTTGACCAGTGCATGGCTGAGCCGTTCGTCCACGGTGCCGGCGCGCCAGGCCAGCTTGGCCGTGTCGTCCTTGGCCGCACCCTTGACCTGCTCGGCGATCTCCAGCAGCCGCTCGGTGGCGTCCGGCCGGCGGTTCAGCACGACGTCCTCGACCCGCTCGCGCAGGTCAGGGTCGAGCTTGTCGTACACGCCCACCATGCCCGCATTGACGATGCCCATGTCCATGCCGGCCTGGATCGCGTGGTACAGGAACACGGTGTGGATGGCCTCGCGCACCGGCTCGTTGCCGCGGAAGCTGAAGCTCACGTTCGACACGCCGCCCGACACCTTGGCGCCGGGCAGGTGCTGCTTGATCCAGCGCGTCGCGTTGATGAAGTCGACGGCGTAGTTGTCGTGCTCCTCGATGCCGGTGGCGATCGCGAAGATGTTGGGGTCGAAGACGATGTCCTCGGGCGGGAATCCGACCTCGTCCACCAGGGTGCGGTAGGCCCGTTCGCAGATCTGGATCTTGCGTTCGTAGGTGTCGGCCTGGCCCTGCTCGTCGAAGGCCATCACCACGGCCGCGGCGCCGTAGCGGCGGATCAGCCCGGCCTGGCGCTTGAACTCGTCGACGCCCTCCTTCAGCGAGATCGAGTTGACGATGCCCTTGCCCTGGATGCACTTGAGGCCGGCCTCGATGACCTCCCACTTGGAGCTGTCGATCATGATCGGCACGCGGGCGATCTCGGGCTCGCTGGCGATCAGGTTCAGGAAGCGCACCATCGCGGCCTTGCTGTCGAGCATGGCCTCGTCCATGTTGATGTCGATGATCTGCGCGCCGTTCTCGACCTGCTGGCGCGCCACGCCCAGCGCCTCTTCGAACTGCCCGTTCAGGATGAGGCGGGCAAAGGCCTTGGAGCCGGTGACGTTCGTGCGCTCGCCGATGTTGACGAACAGCGAGCCCTCGCCGATGTGCACGGGTTCGAGGCCGGCCAGTTGCATCGGCGGCATCGCAGCGGACACGGCATTGCCGGCAGCGGCGGAAACGGGAGCGGGAGCGGAGGAGGTGTCGGTCATGGCCATCGGCGTGTCGAATCGCGGCCACGGCTCACCCGCGGCACGGGTGAGCGTCGTTGCATGTCTGTCCAAGCCTGACGCGCCCGCCGAACACCGGGGCCGCGCTGCAACGCTCCTTGGAGAAGCCGAGAGTTTACGCCAGGCGGCCCCGTCGTGAAACCACAGGATCGTGTAGGCGCCCACCGACAGGGCCCCTCCGGGCCGCTGGCAGCACCGGAACTTGATGCAGGGCATCTTTGCACCTGTCTGACGGCACGCGGCGGCACTCTGACGCCCCGACAGACTCCAACCGACCCCGTGTCACGGCAAGAAGGAAACCACACCATGAAACACACACTGATCGCCCTGTCCGCCGCGGCGCTGGCCCTGGGCGGCTGCGCCAACATGAACGACACCCAGCGCGACACGGCCAAGGGCGCAGGCATCGGCGCCGTGGCCGGCGCCGTGCTGGGCGCCGCCACGGCCGGCGGCAACAAGGGCAAGAGCGCCGCCACCGGCGCCGCCGTGGGTGCAGGCATCGGCGCCATCGGCGGCTACATCTGGTCGAAGCGGATGGAAGAACAGAAGGCCAAGATGGAAGAGGCCACGGCCGGCACCGGCATCGAGGTGGACCGCACGGCGGACAACCAGATCAAGGTGCAGATCCCCAGCGACGCCGGTTTCGACGTGGGCCGAGCCTCGATCAAGGCCCCGCTGGCCCGGGTGCTCGACCAGTTCGCCCAGAGCATGCGTGACCACGCTGCCACTGAAATCCGCGTGATCGGACACACCGACAGCACCGGTTCGGACGCGATCAACAACCCACTGTCGGTCGAACGCGCCGCTTCCACGCGCGACTACCTGGTGGCACGCGGCGTGCCGTTTGCGCGGGTCGCGATCGACGGGCGCGGCAGCCGCGAACCGGTGGCCTCGAACGAGACCGACAGCGGGCGGGCACAGAACCGCCGCGTCGAGATCTACGTTGCCGAACCTCAGCAGAGCGCCCAGGCCCGGTGACGGTCCATCCGGCCCGCACGCCTCGACACATCCTTGGCGAATGCGGCCGGTTTCGTGACGCATTTCACGAATCATTCCAGTAAGAACCGACGGGGTAAACACGGGCCATCACAGCTTGTCACACTGCGCGCCTTACCATCCGCGCTTCATGATGGCCCCGACATGGCGGGCCACCCTCAGGAGACTTGCCCGTGAACACCCCTCACCCCAAGCTCGCCCTGGCTGCCGCAGTGCTCGCGCTCGCCGGTTGTGCCACGCCTCCCCCACCCAAGCCCGCCCCCGCACCGCCCCCGCCCGCTCCCAGGGCGGCTGCGCCCGCGCCGGCCCCCGCGCCGACCATCTCGGTGATCGACGGCTACGCCTGGACGGCCGGCATGGCCCAGCTTGACGTCAAGGCCGCCGAGGCCGCCAAGACACATGGCACGGTCGAGGTGGCCCGTTCGCCCGACAACCGGGTGATGCTGCGCGCCACCGGCGACGCGGCGTTCGAGTCCGGCAGCAGCCGGCTGAATCAGAAGTTCATCGCTTTCCTCGACAACATCGCGGGGGTGCTGACGGCCCATCCGTCGATCCGGGTCGGGATCGCAGGGCACACCGACAGCGTGGGCTCCGAGGCCGTGAATCTGCGCCTGTCCAAGGAGCGGGCCGATGCAGCCTTGGCCCACCTGGTCGCCAAGGGCGTCGCGCAAGCGCGCATCAGCGCCGAAGGGCGCGGCGAGTCCGAGCCGATCGCCAGCAATGACACTCCGGCCGGCCGTGCCGAAAACCGCCGCGTCGAGATGATGTTCTTCGATCCTGCCCCCTGACCCACCGGCCGGCAGGCCGCCCGTGACGCCCGCCGGGCGTCAGGCGGCCAGCAGTCCGGTGAACGTGCGCCCGTGGCGGCAGCGTGGCTGGTAGCGGCCCACCCGCTGTGCGATCTCGGCAATGTGCTCGGGCGTGGTGCCGCAGCAGCCGCCAGCGATGTTCAGGAAGCCGGCCTGGGCGAACTCTTCCATCAGCCCGCCGGTGATGTCGGGGGTTTCGTCAAAGCCGGTCTCGCTCATCGGATTGGGCAGGCCGGCATTGGGGTAGCAACTCACGAAGGTGTCACCGGCGATGCGGGCGAGTTCCTCGATGTAGGGCCGCATCAGCGCCGCCCCGAGTGCGCAGTTCAGGCCGATCGCCAGCGGCTGCGCATGCCGCACCGAATGCCAGAAGGCACCCACCGTCTGGCCCGACAGGATGCGGCCCGAGGCATCGGTCACCGTGCCCGAGATGATGACGGGCAGGCGCTCGCCGGTGTGCTCGAAGAGTTCGTCGATCGCAAAGATCGCCGCCTTGGCATTGAGCGTGTCGAAGATGGTCTCGACCAGGAACAGGTCGGCACCGCCTTCGAGCAGCCCCTCGCCCTGCTCGTAGTAGCTGTCCTTGAGTTCGTCGAAGCTGACGTTGCGTGCGCCGGGGTCGTTCACGTCCGGACTGATGCTGGCCGTGCGCGGCGTGGGCCCGAAGGCACCGGCCACGAAGCGCGGCTTGTCCGGGGTGGACAGCGCGTCGCAGGCCGCGCGGGCAATGCGTGCAGCCTCGACGTTCATCTCGCGGGCCACCGGGGCCAGGCCGTAGTCTTCCTGGGCCACGCGCGTGGCGCCGAAGGTGTTGGTCTCGATGATGTCGGCGCCCGCGCGCAGGTAGCCCTCGTGGATCTCGCGGATGACGTCCGGGCGGGTGAACTGCAGCAGCTCGTTGTTGCCCTTCAGGTCCTTGCCGTGCGCGGCGAAGCGCTCGCCGCGGTAGTCGGCCTCGGTGAGCTTGTAGCGCTGGATCATCGTGCCCATCGCGCCATCGAGGATGACGATACGTTGCGACAGGATCTCGGGCAGCGCTGCGCCGCGGGTGTAGGGTCGGGTGCTCATGTCCAAATTGTAGGCATGACCGCGTGCGAAACCCGCACCACCCGGCCGGTGGCCCTTTGCCCGACAATGGGACTGCAGCCCGCCCCCTGACATGAAACACCTCACCCCCCGCGAAACCTGGGACTTCCTTCAGCAGCATCCCGAGGCACTGTTCGTCGACGTGCGCATGGAGATCGAGTACATGTACGTCGGCCACCCGCCCGGCGTGGTGCACATCGCTTGGTACGAGTACCCTGAGATGCGCCCCGACCCGGCCGCCTTCACGCGGCAGGTGCTGCGCGAGGCGGGCGGTGCCTCAGACCGCCCGGTGGTGCTGCTGTGCCGCTCGGGCAAGCGCACCATTGCGGCCGGCGAGGCCCTGGAAGCCGCCGGTTTCACCGAAGTGATCAACGTGGTGCATGGGTTCGAGGGTGAGCTCGACGCGAACTTCCACCGCGGCACGCTCAATGGCTGGCGCCACGACGGCCTGCCCTGGGAACAGCTCTGAGGCCTGTGCGGCGCGGGCTCAGCGGCCCACCGGCGCACGGGCCAGCGGGGTGAGCGCGGGCGCCAGGCTGCCACCGTCGTCGAAGATCGACGGCCGGAACTCCTGCGGCGCCGTGTCTTCCCCGATGGCCCACAAGGAGACCTGCGTGGCCGGCATGGGCCGGGCAAACAGGAAGCCCTGCAGTTCGTCGCAGCCAAAGCCGCGCAGGATGTCATGCTGGCCTTCGGTTTCCACCCCCTCGGCCACGACCTTGCGGCCCAGCGCATGGGCCAGGCGCACGACGGCATTGACGATGGCCCGCGCGTCGGCGCTTTCTTCCAGGTCCTGCACGAAGCTGCGGTCGATCTTCAACTGCTGGGTCGGCAGGCGGCGCAGGTAGCTCAGGCTCGAATAGCCGGTACCGAAGTCGTCGATCGACAAGGTGATGCCGATCGCCGACAGGCGCTCGAAGGTGCGCAGCGTGGTTTCGGCGTCTTCCATCGCGGCGGACTCGGTCAGCTCGAAGGTCAGCTGGGACGGGTCCACCGCATGTCGGTCCATCGAGGCCTGGATGCGCTCGGCCAGGTCGTCCTGGCGCAGCTGATGCACCGACAGGTTGATGGCCACCCGCATGCGCAGGCCCTCGTCGGCCCACGCCGCCACCTGGCGGCAGGATTCATCGATCACCCACTGCCCCAGCTGGCCGATCAGCCCGAAGCGTTCGGCGATCGGGATGAACACCGCCGGGCTCATCATGCCGCGGCTGGGGTGGTTCCAGCGCACAAGCGCCTCCACCCCGGTGATCTGGCCGCTGCCACCGTGGATCTTGGGCTGGTAGTGCAGCATCAGCTCGTGGCGCTCCAGCGCCAGGCGCAGATCGCGCTGCAGCTCGATCAGCTCGCGCGCGCCCACATCCATGCGTGACTCGAAGAACCGGAAGCACGAACCGCCGGCGCGCTTGGCGGTGTACATCGCCGCATCGGCGTTGGCGATCAGCTTGGCGCGTGGCCCGTCGCCCGGGAACAGGCTGATGCCGATCGAACAGGACACGGCATTGTCCTTGTCCTGCAGTGGCACCGGCTCGCCGACGATGTCGATGACGCGTTGCGCCACGACGGCGGCGGACTGCGCATCGGGCAATTGTTCCAGCAACATCACGAACTCGTCGCCGCCCACACGGGCCAGCATGTCGCTTTCGCGCACCATCCCCGCCAGTCGGCGGGCGATCTCGCGCAGCACCGCATCGCCGGTGCTGTGGCCCCAGGAATCGTTGATCGGCTTGAAGCCGTCGAGGTCGATGAACAGCACCGCCAACGCATCGCCGGAGCGTTCACTGCGGGCCACCACCTGGTCCAGGCGTTCCTCGAACACCAGGCGGTTGGGCAGGCCGGTCAGTGGGTCGCGGAAGGCCAGGCGCTGCAGTTCGTCATTGGCCACCTTCAACGAGCTGGCAAGGCGGGTGGCGCGCGACTGCAATCGCGCGTCGAGGATCGACCCCATCAGCGCCAGCGTCAGCATGGTGACGGCCGACACGGCCACGATCACGCCCAGGTCGTGCCCGGACAATCTCGTGGCCGACAGGCAGATCGACCCCTCGGCAAACTGAGCGGCCGCCATGCCGGAGTAATGCATCCCGGTGATCGCCAGGCCCATGACCAGCGCCGCCAGCGCCTGCAGCACCCAGGCCCGACGGGCCCTGTGCCGCCGCAACGCCTCGAACAGCACCAGTGCCACGCCCGAGGCCGTGACGGCAATCACCACCGACACGGCCACCCAGCGCCAGTCCCAGACAATGCCCGGGTCCATGTTCAGGGCGCCCATGCCCAGGTAGTGCATCGCACAGATGCCGGCCCCCATGGCCAGTGCGCCGGCGACCAGACGCAGGACATTGAGCTCGCGCACGGCGGCCACGCCGAGCGCGATGCCCGAGGCCACGACCGCCGCCACCCAGGACAGCGCGGTCATGCCGTATTCATAGCCCAGCGCGATCGGCAGGCGTATCGCCAGCATGCCCACGAAGTGCATCGACCAGATGCCCGTGCCCATGGCCAGCGAGCCGCCGATCAGCCAGCCCAGCACCATGCTGCGGTCGGCACTCTGCATGCGGCGCGCCAGATCCAGCGTGACATAGGACGCATAGATCGCGATCGCCAGCGACAGGATCACCGTCAGGGTGTCATACCGCGCGGTGAGCCAGCTGAGGTTCATGGACGACTTTCCCGGGGTTCATCCATCGCATATCGGCCGGCCGCCGGCCAACTTGAGCCGGATCAGATCAACGGCATGGTTGTGCGCCGTGCGCACTGAAGCACCGGCAAGGCGGGGTCAGTGGCGAAAGCCGATCGAGCGCTGCTGCCGCACCTCGGGCTTGACGCGGTGTTCGGCCTCGAGCTGGGCCAGGAACTCGTCGGGCTCGAACGGCATCGCCAGGATGTCGATCTGGCGCCGCACAGCGGCAAAGTCGCCGGGGGTGAGCAGTTCCAGGCGCAGCAGGCGGTCGCGGTGTTCGTTGTCCAGGCGGGAGGTGTCGCCTTCGAGCGCCTCGACCACGAACATGCGCAGGCGCTGCTCGGCGCTCAGGGCCTTGAAGCGGATCTTGAACGTGAAACGGCGCAACGCCGCCTCGTCGAGGTCCTCGAACAGGTTGGTCGTGCAGATGAAGATGCCGGCAAAACGCTCCATGCCCTGCAGCATCTCGTTGACCTCGCTGACCTCGTAGTTGCGCTCGGCCATGCGCCGGCTGCGCAGGAAGCTGTCGGCCTCGTCGAGCAGCAACACGGCCCCTTCGGTCTGGGCCTCCTCGAACATGCGCGCCATGTTCTGCTCGGTTTCGCCCACGTACTTGCTGACGAGATCGGAGGCCTGGCGCACCATCAGCGGCTGCTGCAGTTCACGGGCGATGTGTTCGGCCAGCGCGGTCTTGCCGCAACCGGGCGGGCCATGGAAACACAAGGTGCCCACGGCGCGGCGTCGCAGCGCCTCGACGATGCGCGGCACCTCGAAGCGGGTTTCCACGTTGATCAGCCCCAGGTCGTAGCTGGTGACCACCGGGCGAGCGGCGCGCTCCGAACTCACGGTGCCCAGGGCCTTGTCGGCATTGGACAGCTGGCGCTCGATCAGGGCCTCGACCGTCATCGCGCCATCACCCTGCGCCAGGCGGGCAAAACGCACCGCCGTGCGGATCTGTGCCGGTGTCAGGCCACGACGCGCCGTGAGCTTGGCCACGAACTCCGGTGCCACGCTGACGCCGGCCAACGCCTTGGTGACCAGCAACTCGCGCGCGCCCGGGGGCGGCGAGCGCAGCTCCAGGTGGTACTGGAAGCGTCTCCGGAAGGCCGGGTCGATCTGCTCGATGCGATTGGTCACCCACAGCACCGGCACCGGGTTGCTTTCGAGGATCTGGTTGACCCAGGCCTTGCCGCTGACTGACCCGCTGGGCGAGCCGTCGCCCACGTCGAGTCGGGCCATCAGCTGGGCCGTGTCGGTGCTGATGGGCGGAAAGACGTCCTCGACCTCGTCGAACAGCAGCGCGACATTGGGGCTGCCCTTCAGGAACACATGGCTGATCTGCAGCGAGCGATAGCGGTCGCGCCCGGACAGCGAGTTGCCGTCACGGTCGGCATATTCCACCTCGTAGAGCTCGAGCCCGGCCGCCTGCGCGATCACCTTGGCCAGCTCGGTCTTGCCGGTCCCGGGCGGGCCGTACATCAGGATGTTGACGCCCGGCTCCTTCTGGGCCACCGCCTGGCGCAGCAGTGACACCAGCATCGCGGCGTCTTCGCCCACGTAGTGGAAGTCCGTCAGCGTCAGTTCGCTGGGCAGCGCCGGCCGGGTGAATACCGCCATCAGGTCGGAAGGATCGCGGTACTCTCGCATCAGCACCGGCGGCAACTGCTCCGACACCTTCATCAGGTCGGCCAGGTCCGTGATGTTGTGCTCGGAGATCAGGTTCTCGACCATGCCGATGCGCTCCAGGCGCGACCCGGCACGCAGTGCGTCGGCCACGTCCTTTTCATCGACACCGGCCACCTCGGCCAGCACGGCAAAGGCCTCCTGCGCGTTGGCGACCTTGAACTCCACCAGCAAACCGCGCAGCTCACGCTGGTAGCGCGCCAGCGTGCCGTACAGCAGCAGGGCCCGCTCGGCCGGATTGAGCTGCAGCAGCCCGCCCAGCGCGTCGATGTTCTTCTGGACGAGCGTGGACTCC
Organism: uncultured Burkholderiales bacterium; assembly: GCA_965650765.1. Lineage (GTDB taxonomy): Bacteria > Pseudomonadota > Gammaproteobacteria > Burkholderiales > Burkholderiaceae_C > Caldimonas. Next base: position 868 of record CBFGPV010000138.1, on the reverse strand, counting down.
TTCTTCAGATTGCGGTCCAGCCATTCGCAGGTCGCACCCAGCACGGCCATCAGGTCCTTGGGCGCGTCCTTGATGTATTCGTCGATGTAGAAAAACAGCGTGGCCTCTTCATAGGGGCCTCGCCACACACCATGGCGTGCCAGAAAGGCCTCGTCGTCCAGCCGTTCATGGCCCTTCCACTGCTCGTTGCCGGCGCAGCGGCGCGTCAGGAAACCCCGCACGCGCGAGAGCACCGTGACCGGCCACACGAGGTGCCGGCCGGTGAGCGACAGCAGACTGTTCCAGTCGCGGCGCACGTTGAAGCGCCCCGTGTGCCGCAAGGTCAGGGTGAGCAGGAAATGGGAACACATGCGGTCGAGCACCGGCACCTCGGGCAGCCCCGGCGAGAGCACGACGCGCGCATCCGCATGACGTCTCGGCATGGATACCTCCTCGTACTGATGCTGCACCGCCTGCGTGCAGTGCGAGCCCACGATAGCGCAGCACGCGCCACATGGGAAGGCCGGGGGTTTGCCCTCCCACCCAGGAAGAGCCACCGAGTTCGCGGTCAAACCGTGTTCATGGGGCGGCGTGCCGTGAACCACCAGCTTGCCGCGCCGTGCCGTGTCAAGCGTTGGCTCCCTCTCCCGCCTGCGGGAGAGGGTTGGGGAGAGGGTGCTTCGAGTCGCTGCTGCGTTGGTGTGTGGCGCCGTGTATCCCCCCTGCCGAGGCGAGCCAACGGTTGGCTCCCTCTCCCGCTTGCGGGAGAGGGTTGGGGAGAGGGTGCTTCGAGTCGCTGCTGCGGTGATGTGTGGCGCCGAGTTTCGCCCCTGGCGGGGCGAGCCGGGTCTCGGCCCGGCGGCCGAGTTCCCTTTCTTGCGTCCCAAGA
>CBFGPV010000137.1:0-11777 GCA_965650765.1 uncultured Burkholderiales bacterium | reverse complement strand
CGCTGGCGCTGGGCGCCTTCGTGGCCGGCATGCTGATCGCCGAGACCGAATACAAGCATCAGGTCGAAGCCGACATCCGGCCGTTCCATGACGTGCTGCTGGGGCTGTTTTTCATCACCATCGGCATGCTGCTGGACTGGCGCATCGTGCTGTCGCAGTGGCCGCTGATGCTGATGCTGCTGATCGGTCCGGTGCTGTTCAAGTTCGCGATGATCGCCGCGCTGGCCAAGGCCTTCGGGTCCCCCACCGGGGTGGCCCTGCGTACCGGGCTGTACCTGGCGCAGGCCGGCGAGTTCGGCCTGGTGCTGCTGAACCTGGCCGCCGACCGCAGCCTCGTGCCCCCCGAGCTTCGCAGCCCGGTGCTGGCCGCCATGGTGCTGTCGATGCTGGCCACCCCCTTCATCGTGCAGTACAGCAACCGCATCGTGATGCGCCTGTCGGCCAGCGACTGGCTGATGCAGTCGGTCGCGCTGACCAGCATCGCGCGCAAGTCCATCCGCACCGAAGCCCACATCATCATCTGCGGCTATGGGCGCAGTGGCCAGAACCTGGCGCGCATGCTGGAGGCCGAGGCCATTCCCTACATGGCGCTCGATCTTGATCCCGACCGCGTGCGCCAGGCGGCCGCGGCCGGCCAGAGCGTGGTCTTCGGCGACGCCGCCCGGCTGCAAAGCCTGATGGCCGCGGGCCTGGCACGCGCCAGCGCGGTGGTGGTCAGCTACCACGACACACCGTCGGCGATGAAGATCCTGCAACTGGTGCACGAGCATGCCCCCCGCGTGCCGGTGGTGGTGCGCACCATCGACGATGCCGACCTCGAACGCCTGCGCGCCGCCGGTGCCGCCGAGGTGGTGCCCGAGGCGATCGAAGGCTCGCTGATGCTGGCTTCACACGCCCTGGCGCTGGTGGGCGTGCCGATGCGCCGCGTGCTGCGGCTCGTCCAGCATCAGCGCGAAGCGCGCTATGGTCTGCTGCGCGGCTACTTCCACGGCGCCGACGACGACAGCGCCGAAGACCAGCAGCAGGTGCGCCTGCAATCGGTCACGCTGCCCCCCGGGGCCGCGCTGTGCGGCCAGCCGCTGCTGCATGCCGCCCTGCACGCCGTGGGTGTCACGGTGGTGTCGATCCGCCGTGCCCAGGGCGCGGTGGTCCCGCCCGACGACGCCCTGGTGCTGGTGGCCGGTGACACGCTGGTGCTGTCCGGCCTGCCCGAACCGCTGGCCCTGGCCGAAAGCAAGCTGCTGGGCTGACCCAGGCAGCCCGGCCCACACGCTCCGTCCCGTTCGCCCGGCCGCGCCGCGGCCCCGCCGCTGATCGCACAAAGACGGGGACGCCCACATGGCCTTGTGCCGATGGACTCGACGTTTGCTGAAAGTTTGAGCAATATCAAACCAGTCGGTAACTTATTGAACAGGAGCGTTTCATGATTGGACGTCGGAGTTTTCTGATTGCGGGTGCCACCTCGGCGGCCACCCTGGCGGGCGGTGCCGCGTGGTTCAGCACCGCCTGGGCCCAGAACGCACCCCAGCTCGGCACCCCCACCCTGCCCGAACCGGGTTTCCGTCGCCTGCGCATGGGCGATGTCGAGATCATCGCCCTCAACGACGGTGTGGCCCGCCGGCCGCTGGGCGAGGAGTTCGTCAAGAACGCCCCGCTGGCCGAGGTGCGCGCCACGCTGGCCGCCCAGGGTCTGCCGACCGACTACATCGACATCCCGTTCAACCCCTTCGTGGTCGTGGCCGGCAACCGCCGCATCCTGATGGACACCGGTTTTGCCGACAACGGCGGCGCCACCACCGGCAGGCTGCAGGCCAGCATGCAGGCCGCCGGGCTCAAGCCTGAAGACATCGACACCGTGCTGATCACCCACTTCCACGGCGATCACATCAACGGCCTGCGCAACAAGGCCGGTGCGCTGGTCTACCCCAAGGCCAAGGTGATGGTGCCGGCGCCCGAGTACGCCTTCTGGATGGACGACGCCCGCATGAATGCGGCACCCGAGGCGATGCGCGGTGCGTTTGGCGCGGTGCGCCGCGTGTTTGGCGGCATGAGTGCCGACCAGCTGGTGCGCTTCGAACCCGGCAGCGACGTGGTGCCCGGTCTGGTGGGGTCGGTGGCGGCCTTCGGCCACACGCCGGGTCACACGCTCTTCAAGGTGAGCGCCGGCAACCGCAACTTCGTCTACGTGGCCGACATCACCAACGTGCCCAGCCTGTTCGCCCGCAACCCCGACTGGGCGGTGGCCTTCGACATGGACGCCGAAGCCGCACGGCTGTCGCGCCGCAAGGTGTTCGACATGGTGGTGGCCGACAAGGCGATGGTCGGCGGTTACCACTTCCCCTTCCCGGCCATGGGCGAGATGCAGGCCATGGGCAAGGGCTACGACTTCAAGCCGCTGCAGGCCTGACCATGACGCTGCGTCGCCGGCACTGGCTGCTGGGCGGGACCACCCTGCTCGGCGGGCTGCTGGCCGGCCGCTCGCAGGCTCAGCCAGGCGCATCGGCCGCCGCCGATGCCGCCGGCGCCTTGCTGCGCCAGGGCGGGTGTGTGCTGCTGCTGCGCCACGCGCAGACCGAGCCCGGTGTGGGCGATCCGCCCGGCTTCAGCCTGTCGCAGTGCAGCACCCAGCGCAACCTCAGCGCCGAGGGCCGCGCACAGGCGCAGCGGCTGGGGACCTGGATGCGGTCGCAGGGGCTGACCCCGCAGGCGGTACGCACGAGTGCGTGGTGCCGCTGCCGGGACACCGCCACACTGGCGTTCGGCAATGCCACCGACTGGCGCGCCCTCAATTCCTTTTTCGGGTCGCGCAGCAATGAACCCGCCCAGACCCGCGAACTGCGCCAGACCTTGCAGGCCGTGCGGCCCGGCACCTGGGAGGCCTGGGTCACCCACCAGGTCAACATCAGCGCGCTGACCGGGGAATTCACCTCGATGGGCGAGGCGCTGATCGTCAGCGCCGGCGCCGAAGGCGTCACAATCCGGGGTCGTTTTTCGATCCCGGGTTGACGCGCCATGGACGCCACCGACTACATCAAGAGCCACATCCGCACCGTTCCCGACTGGCCCGAGCCCGGGGTGCAGTTCCGCGACATCACGCCCCTGCTGCAGAACCCCAAGGTGTTCCGGGTGCTGATCGACCAGTTCGTGCACCGCTACTTCGACCGCACCCCCGACGTCATCGCCGGCCTCGATGCACGTGGCTTCATCATCGGCTCGGTGCTGGCCTATGAACTCAACATCGGCTTCGTGCCCATCCGCAAGAAGGGCAAGCTGCCCTTCACCACGGTGGAAGAAACCTACGAGCTCGAATACGGCTCGGCCACCGTCGAGCTGCACACCGATGCAGTGAAGGCAGGCGACCGGGTGGTCCTGATCGACGACCTGATCGCCACCGGCGGCACGATGATGGCCGGCAAGCGCCTGCTCGAACGGCTGGGTGCCCAGGTGCTCGAGGGTGCGGCGATCGTCGACCTGCCGGAACTGAAGGGTTCGCAGCGCCTGCGCGAGGCCGGGCTGCCGCTGTTCACGCTGGTGTCGTTCGACGGCCACTGAGGTGCCGCCGGGCTGCGACAGCAGCCCACGCCCCGGCCATCAGCGGGCAGATCAGCTGACGGCCGTCTGGCGCATCAGGTTGGCACGCATGCGCACGGCCATCACGGCCCCGGCCGCACGCATGATCTCCAGCGCGATCTGCGGCTGGCGATTGGCCATTTCCTCGAAGCGCGGCAGGCGCATCGCGTAGATCACGCACGTTGTCATGGCCTCGACGTTGGCCGTGCGCGGGCCGTCGGCAAACAGGCCCGGCTCGCCCATCAGCGCACCCGGGCGCAGCAGCGCCATCTTGCTCGCACCCGGCGCAGCCCCGGACACATAGACCTGCATCGTGCCCTGGGCGAGGATGTAGATCGTGCGGTCGTGGTCGCCTTGCTTGATGACCACGTCACCCATGCGCACCTCGTGCCGGGTCAGGTATTGCGTGAACGTGCGCCACTGCTGGGCATCCAGCCGCGGGCGGAAGGCGTCTTCCGTGTTGAGCGACTGGATGGCCTGGATCAGATCGTTGAAGTCCATGTCGGCCTCGATGCTCCCCGCCCGGCGCCTTGCGGCCCCTGGCATCACAGGCCAGGCCGGCGGGACGCTCATTATGGTTGCGCACGAGCAAACATCACAAACCCACCCCCGATTCGCGGGGACCGTTCACCGGCTTGCACGCACCGCTGATCGGCTGAAGCGGCCTGTCGTCACTTCCCGATACAAAACTTGCTGAAGATCTCACCCAGCAGATCGTCTGCGGTGAATGCGCCGGTGATCTCCCCCAGCGCGTTGTGGGCCAGGCGCAGCTCTTCGGCCAGCAGGTCCAGTGCACCGTCGGCCGCCCGCGCATGCGCCTGGGCCGCATCGAGGTGAGCGCGGGTGCGGCGCAGGGCCTGCACATGGCGCTCGCGGGCGATGAACATGCCCTCGGGCTGGGCATGCCAGCCGGCCAGGCCCAGCAGCAGTTGCCTCAGCTCGGCCAGGCCTTCCCCGGTGCGGGCCGACAGCATCAGCTGGGGTTCGGGCCAGGGCAGGCGGGCCTTGTCGCCTGCCATGTGCACCTGGGCATCACACTTGTTGCCCACGTGCACCACCTGCACACCGGCAGGCAGCCGGGCCGCGATGGCCTGGTCGCCCGCGTCATAGGCCGGCTCGCCGAGGCGGGTCAGGTCATGCAGGAAGAGCACCGCGTCCGACCCTTCGATCTCGGTCCAGGTGCGGGCCATGCCGATGCGCTCGACCTCGTCGGCCGCTTCGTGGTCCGCCCGCAGCCCGGCGGTGTCGGTCACATGCACCGGCACACCTTCGATCTGGATGGTCTCGCGCACCTTGTCGCGTGTCGTGCCCGGAATGGGCGTGACGATGGCCAGCTCGGCACCGGCCAGCGCATTGAGCAGCGAACTCTTGCCCACGTTGGGCTGGCCGGCCAGCACAAGCTTGATGCCCTCGCGCAGCAGCGCGCCCTGGCGGGCCCCGTCCAGCACCTCGTCGACCGCGGCACAGATGGTGTCGAGCTGACCCCGGGCATCGGCCTTCTCGAGGAAGTCGATCTCTTCTTCCGGAAAGTCCAGCGTGGCCTCGACCAGCATGCGCAGCCGCACGATCCGCTCGCGCAGCCCCTCCACCCGCTGCGAGAACACCCCCGACAGCGACCGGCTCGCCGAGCGTGCAGCCGCTTCGGTGCTGGCCTCGATCAGGTCGCTCACGGCCTCGGCCTGGGCCAGGTCGAGCTTGTCGTTCAGGAAGGCCCGTTCGGTGAACTCGCCCGGCTCGGCCAGCCTCAGCGCGGGCAGGTGGCCACCCGCATGGCCAACCTCCAGGCAGCGCGCCAGCAGCAGTTGCAGCACCACCGGGCCGCCATGGGCCTGCAGCTCCAGCACGTCTTCGCCGGTATACGACTGCGGCGCCGGGAAGTGGATGGCCAGCCCGTGGTCGATCGCCTGGCCGGCCGCGTCACGAAACGGCAGGTAGTGAGCATGCCGGGGTTTCAGCGCCTGGCCCAGCAGGGCCTGCACGAAGGCATCGAGCCCGCGGCCCGAAACACGCACGATGCCCACCGCCCCCCGTCCGGGAGCGGTGGCAATGGCAACGATGGGGTCCTGGTGGCGCGGCAGCATGGCGGCATTGTCGGGGATCGGCCAGTGAAAACGCCCCGGGGCACGGGGCCGCGGGGCGTTCGATGCTTGTTGCGTGCGCGCTTCAGCAGCGCGCCGGCATCACTTCAGCACACCCAGGCGCTTGTTGATGAACCACTGCTGGGCGATCGACAGGATGTTGTTCGTCAGCCAGTACAGCACCAGGCCGGCCGGGAAGAAGAAGAACATCACCGAGAACACCAGCGGCATGATCCACATCATCTTGGCCTGGATCGGGTCCGGCGGCGTGGGGTTCAGCCAGGTCTGCAGCATGGTCGACGCGGTCATCAGCAGCGGCAGGATGAAATACGGGTCCTTGACCGACAGGTCGGTGATCCAGCCGATCCAGGGCGCGTTGCGCATCTCCACCGACGACAGCAGCACCCAGTACAGCGCGATGAACACCGGGATCTGGATCATGATGGGGAAACAGCCGCCCATCGGGTTGACCTTCTCCTCGCGGTAGATGCGCATCATCTCCTGCTGCATCTGCTGCGGCTTGTCCTTCAGGCGCTCACGCATCTCCTGGATGCGCGGGCCGATCGCCTTCATCTTGGCCATCGACGAATACGCCTTCGCGTTCAGCCAGTAGAACGCGATCTTCAGCAGCACCACCAGCGCCACGATCGCCCAGCCCCAGTTGCCCAGCATCGAATAGAGCTTGTCGAGCAGCCAGAACAGCGGCTTGGACAGCATCGTGAACCAGCCGTAGTCCTTCACCAGTTCCAGCCCCGGTGCCAGCGCTTCGAGCTTCTTTTCTTCCTGCGGGCCGGCAAACAGCACCGTGTCGACCGAACGCGAGGCACCGGCCGCCAGCTCACCCAGCGGCAGGATCATGCCGACCGAGTACAGGTTGGTGTCGACCTTGCGGGCGAAGAAGTCGCGCTGCAGCGGCTCCTTGGGCACCCAGGCCGACGCGAAGTAGTGCTGCACCATCGCCACCCAGCCGTCGGCCGCGGCGGGCGCGGTCTCGGCCTTGCCCTTTTCGATGTCCTTGAAGTCGATCTTGTGGAACTTCTTCTGGTCGGTGTAGACCGCCGGGCCGGTGAAGGTGTAGTAGAAGCTCGATTCCCCGGGCGGCGGATTGCCGTCACGCACGAGCTGCAGGTAGAGCTGCGGCTGCTGGGCCTCGCCCGAGGCGTTGATCACCTCGTGCTTCACACCGACCTGGTAGCTGCCGCGCTCGAAGGTGAAGGTCTTCACATACTGCACGCCACCGGCCGCGGGCGACTCGAAGCTCACGCTCAGCGATGGTGCACCGTCGGCCAGGGTCCGCTCGCCCGGACGCACGGCCATCGTGGTCTTGTGCGTGGGGTAGTCGGGCTTGCCGATCAGGCCGGTCTGCGCCAGGTACAGGCGCTCGGACGACTGGTCGAACACCACCACATTGCGGGTGGGATCGTTCTGGTCACGGTAGTTCAGCAGCTCAAGGCGGATCAGGTCACCGCCCTGGGTGTCGAAGGTCGCCTTGACGACGTCGGTCGTGATCTCGACCTTCTCGCGGGCCACCGGGGCGGCGGCTGCGGTGGTCGGCACACTGCTTGTGCCGGCCGTGGGCGCGGCCACCGGCGCCGGCACCGAGGAGGCACCGCCGGCCACCGCGCCGGGTGCAGCCGCACTGGCCGCAGGAGGCGGCGGCGAGAACATCGACGGCCGGCCGCTGTGCTTGTTCCAGGCGTCCCACAACAGGACGAGGGACATCGTGAACACCACCCACAGGATGGTGCGGCGTATATCGGTCATGGGGACGACTCGTTGGTGGAAGAGGAGGACGCAGCCGCTGCCGGCTGCGGGGACAACAGGCGCGAGAACAGCCGCGGTGGCTGCTCAGGCACGGCATCGATCCCGCCGTCGCACCAGGGGTGGCAGCGGGCAATGCGTGTCACGGTGAGATAGCTGCCTGCCAGTGCACCATGGCGATCGAGCGCTTCGATCGAATAGGCCGAGCAGGTGGGATGGAAGCGGCACCCGTTGCCCAGCCAGGGGCTGAGCATCAGGCGATAAGCCTTGACCAGGGCGATGAGGAAGCGCTTCATGTCAGGGCCTGAGAGTCTGGAGCCAGAGAGTCGGTTCGCTGCAAGCGCGCGACGCGTTGCGCGTCAGCCACGCGCTGACCCACCCGCTTTGCGCAGACGGTTCAGCGCCTGCGTGAACAGGGCATCGAGCTCGGCCCGGGCCGCCAGACGCAGTGCGTCCGAGGCCGCACTGGGAAACTGCTTGCGGTCGAACGTCGCGCGCAGGCGAACCACCCACACCCCGGACGGCAGGTCAGGAAGCCGGCGCTCGGCAGCCGCAAACACCTGCCGCTTGAGCAGGGTGCGTGTCACCGAACGACGCGCCCAGCGCTTGGGCAGCACCACCCCCACGTGAAGCGGGTTGCGCTGCCCTGCGCGGTCGGAAGATGCCGGCCCGAAGGCCAGTGCCTCGCAGACATCCACAGCGTTTGACGGGCCTGGGGTCGTGCCTGTTGACAACTTGCCTGGCAGGGTGCTGGACAAGGCGCTCGACGAGGCGTCTGCGGTGGGTTGTGCGGGTGCCGGCGGTGTCGGTCTGGACACCCCGGCCACATGGTGAAGGACAAAATGCACGCCCTTGGCCACCACCCCCGATGCACCGGCCTGCAAGGCCCGCTCGAACTCCGAGCGCTGCTTGAGTCGTTGCACCCCTCCCATCGCACGCCCCGGCTCGTCTGCCGGCCAGCCAGCCCCGGTACGAACCCCGCTGGCCGACGTCAGGTGCGACGTCAGACGGCCAGACGCTTGCGGCCCTTGGCGCGACGGGCGTTGATGACCTTGCGGCCACCGCGCGTCTTCATGCGCACCAGGAAGCCGTGCGTGCGAGCGCGGCGGACCTTCGAAGGTTGATAGGAGCGTTTCATGGTATGTCCTCGTCCGTTCGTGGACCCACCGCTCCGAGGCGCAGGCGACTGCCTGTGCTGTGTCGAATCAGGGGGTCAAACCAAAGCCCGCATTGTGCGGTTGCCGCCCAGACCGACCGCCACAAAGGCGCCACAACCCAGGCCAGCAACCCCCTGCGGGCTTGCATGCATTCCGCGCCATCCTCAGCCGTGGACTGCAGCGCCACAGCGCTGCAAGCATTTCGAGGATCCGGGAAACCCTCTATTACACCAAAAACACCCTTACAGGTCAACGACTTACACGGCAAACTGCGGCCTGGCCAGGGGTCATCGAGCTGGTAGAAAACTGTGGATAACTATGTCTGGCGGCCACTTTGGCGGCTAGAATCTGCCCGCTCCAGAAAAAGTTTTCCACAAATACATGAGCCCCGACCTCTGGCAACGCTGCTGCGACCGTCTGGCAGCCGAGTTGCCCGAACAACAGTTCAACACCTGGATCCGTCCGCTGCCGGCCGGCACGGTCTCGCAAGGCGAGTCCGGCCCGGTGATGGCCGTGCGCGTGCCCAACCGCTTCAAGCTCGACTGGATCCGCAACCAGTACGCCGCCCGCATCGAAACCCTGCTGGCCGAACTGGCGGGCCAGCCGGTGCGACTGGAGCTGTCGCTCGCCCCGCGTGACGCGCCGCTGCTGGTGCGCCCCACCGCCGCGGCCACCCAGGCCGCACCGAGCCTGGCCACGGCCGGCGCGTCGGGTGGGTATGCACCGAACGGCTACAACGGCCACGGCAGCGACACGCCCGCCGCCCCCGGTCCGGCCGCGGCGCCCCATCAGCCCTCGCGCAGCAAGCTCAACCACAGCCTGACCTTCGACACCCTGGTGCCGGGCCGCGCCAACCAGATGGCCCGCACCGCCGCGCTGCATGTGGCCGGTGCCCCCGGCCAGATGTACAACCCGCTGTTCATCTACGGCGGCGTGGGCCTGGGCAAGACCCACCTGATCCACGCCGTGGGCAATGCGCTGCTGGCCGACCGGCCTGATGCACGCATCCTCTACCTGCACGCCGAGCAGTTCATCTCCGACGTCGTCAAGAACTACCAGCGCAAGACCTTCGACGAGCTCAAGGCCAAGTACCACTCGCTCGACCTGCTGCTGATCGACGACGTCCAGTTCTTTGCCGGCAAGGACCGCACCCAGGAAGAGTTCTTCAACGCCTTCGAGGCGCTGCTGGCCAAGCGGGCCCACATCATCATGACCAGCGACACCTACCCCAAGGGGTTGGTGGACATCGACGAACGCCTGACCTCGCGCTTCGACGCCGGCCTGACCGTGGCGATCGAACCCCCCGAGCTTGAAATGCGGGTGGCCATCCTGATCCGCAAGGCCGAGGCCGAAGGCACGCCCATGCCCGAGGACGTCGCGTTTTTCGTGGCCAAGAACGTGCGCGCCAACGTGCGCGAACTCGAAGGCGCGCTGCGCAAGATCCTGGCTTATTCACGGTTTTCCCACAAGGAAATCAACATCCAGCTGGCCCGTGAAGCCCTGAAGGACCTGCTGTCGATCCAGAACCGCCAGATTTCTGTGGAAAACATCCAGAAGACCGTGGCCGATTTCTACAAGATCAAGGTCGCCGACATGTATTCGAAGAAGCGGCCCGCCTCGATCGCCCGCCCGCGCCAGATCGCGATGTACCTGGCCAAGGAACTCACCCAGAAGAGCCTGCCCGAGATCGGCGAGCTCTTTGGCGGGCGCGACCACACCACCGTGCTGCATGCCGTGCGCAAGATCGGCGGCGAGCGCACCAAGAACACCGAACTCAATCAGCAGCTCCACGTGCTGGAGCAGACCCTCAAGGGGTGAGCGTGGCCCAGGCGACAGGCGCCCTGCCCCATCGCCTGCCACCCCCTGCCCCACAGCGCATGTGCAACTGCTCTAAGCACCGGGATCGATGCCGTCAAGTGACAAGGCTGGGGACAAGTTTCGAACAAGCACCGGGTTACCCACAGGCCGGTGGCCCACGGCCGAGTTGTTGTCATCCAGCCCGCGTGAAAACGTGGACCGCGCCCACAAGGTTGCCGGCGCGCCAAGTGCCTGATGCCATGGGACAATTCCCGGTTATCCACAGCGCGGGCCGCCCTCTACTACGGCTACCACTTGAGAACTCTGAATCGATTGTGTTGAAAGACGCAGCCTGCAAATTTTCTGCCGCAAGCCGGTTGCGCGCGATCACCGGGCATCTGGGGACAGCTCGACCCGTGTTTCGGCCGGGCGTGAGGTCGGTCGGTGCCTGGTCGGTGCGGCGCAGCGCACGCTTGTTCATGCTGCGTCGAGCCGGGGCAGGGTTGGCCGGCTCGCGGGGATCGCAGGGATCGCGGGGGGGGCTGTCGATCGGGTTGCCGAGCCCCCTGTCAAGTGACAAGCGTGGGGACAACTTCGGCACAAGTTGGTGCTTGTCCACAGCGCGAGGGCCGCGCCTGAAGTTGTTGTCAGTGGGCCCGCATGACAACGGTGGGTGCGCCCACAGGGTTGTCGGCACGCTAATGCCCTGATCGAACAAGACAAAATAGCGTTTTCCACAGAAACCCGGCCGCTCTACTACGGCTACCACTCCAAGAGGTTGACATGATTGTGTTGAAAGCACCCCAGGACAAAGTGCTCGGTGCGCTGCAAGCGGTGTCCGGCATCGTGGAGCGGCGCCACACCCTGCCCATCCTGGCCAACGTGCTGATCCGCAAGAACGGCAGCCAGGTGGAGTTCACCACCAGCGACCTGGAGATCCAGGTGCGCACCAGCGCCGAGCTCGATGGCGACGCCGGCAGCTTCAGCACCTCGGTCGGCGCCCGCAAGCTGATCGACATCCTGCGTTCGCTGCCCAGCGACCAGATCGTGTCGCTCACCGCCGCCCAGAACAAGCTGACGCTGCAAGGCGGCAAGAGCCGCTTCACGCTGCAGACCCTGCCGGCCGAGGACTTCCCGCTGGTGCAGGAGGCCGCCGACTTCGGCCCCACCTTCAGCGTGCCCCAGAAGACCCTCAAGGGCCTGATCGGGCAGGTGCACTTCGCGATGGCCGTGCACGACATCCGCTACTACCTCAACGGCATCCTGTTCGTGGCCGAAGGCCGCACCCTCACCCTCGTGGCCACCGACGGCCACCGGCTGGCCCTGGCCACCGCCACGCTTGAGGTCGAGATGCCCCGCCAGGAGGTCATCCTGCCGCGCAAGACCGTGCTGGAGCTGCAGCGCCTGCTGAAGG
>CBFGPV010000136.1:0-11892 GCA_965650765.1 uncultured Burkholderiales bacterium | reverse complement strand
GCCCCCCGCGGGGGTCAAGGAAACTTGGGGCGGCCCGGCGTTTCCTTGTGAGGTCCGGCTTGACCCGCATCAAGCGGGTCAGGGTCGCACCGGCAGCGCGGCGCACGGCGGCTGTGTCATAGTGAATGCAGGTTTCGGGGACCCGAGGCCTGTTCACGACACCCGACCCATGGATCGATTTCCCGCACATTCCCAGGCCGATCCCGATCCAGCCACCGGGCTGCACGCCGACACCGTGCTCGCGGCCGGCGAGGGGGGCAGCCACGCGATGCTGCTGCGGCTGTTCGAGGCCGCGCCCGATGCGCTGTCGATGACCGAGATCCCTTCGGGGCGGGTCGTGCTGTGCAACGAGGCCTTCCTGCGCCTGACGGGATTCAGCCGCGAGGAGGTGATGGGAACCACCACGCTGGCGATGGGCGTATGGCACGTGCCGAACGACCGGGCGGAGCTGCTGCGCCGCTTGCGCACCGAGGGCATCGTCAAGGACCACCCGGCCACGCTGCAGTCCCGCGATGGCCGCCTCAGTTCGGTGATGCTGTCGGCCAGCTGCTTCCAGTCGGACGGGCGTACCTACATGGTCACGCATGTGCGCGACATCACTGCCACCGAGCGCGAACGTCTGATCAACCGCGCCATTCTGGAAAATGCCTCGATCGGCATCGCCTACACGCGCGATCGCACGTTCCAGGCGGCCAACCCCTGTTTCGAGACCATGTTCGGCTGGGCGCCGGGGACGCTGGTCGGCCAGCCCGGCTCGGTGGTGTGGCCGGACGACACCGCCTATCGGGCATTCGGGGAGTTCGCCGGGGCCCGGCTGTCGCGGTTCGAGCCGGTCGACCGCGAGTTCCTGATGCGTCGGCACAACGGTGAAGTCTTCCCGGCGCGCGTGTGCGCCAAGGCGATCGACCCCTCCCATCCAACCCAGGGCGGCACGATCTGGATCGTGGAAGACGTGACCGAACGCCGGCGCTTCGAGCTGGCGCTGGCCCGCGCGAAGGAGCAGGCCGAAGCTGCCAACCGGGCCAAGAGTGCCTTCCTGGCCAACACCAGTCACGAGATCCGCACGCCGCTGAATGCCGTGGTCGGCCTGGCCCGGCTGGCGCTGGAGCCGGGGGCCACGCCCGAGCGACAGCGCGAGTACCTCCATCACATCGCGACGGCGGCCGACAACCTCTCGGCCATCATCTCCGACATCCTGGACCTGTCGAAGATCGAGGCGGGCAAGCTCGGCATCGAACATGTGCCGTTCGATCTGCATGCCTTGCTGACGACGCTGCATGACAGCCATCAGCCGCTGGCGGCGGCCAAGGGACTGGTGCTGCGCCAGGACTGGCCTGATGCCGCACCGGCATCCTGGCATGTGACCGGCGACCCGACACGGCTCAGGCAGGTGCTGACGAACTACCTGAGCAATGCGCTGAAGTTCACGCCGCACGGCGAGGTGGTGCTGCGTGCCGATCCGCTGGGCGGCGCCCGGTGGCGGTTGAGCGTGTGCGACACCGGCATCGGCATGGACGAGCTCACGCAGCTCCACGCCTTCGACGCCTTCTTCCAGGCCGACACCTCCACCACGCGACGCTATGGCGGCACCGGTCTCGGGCTGGCGATCTGCGGGGAACTCGCCGCGCTGATGGGCGGCACGGTGGGGGTTCGCAGTGTGCCGGGGCAAGGCAGTTGCTTCTGGTGCGAGCTGGACCTGCCGGCCGCCGACCCGCTGGGCGAGGGGCCGGCTGACGCGGCTGCGGGGGGCGGCAACGTGGCCGAAGCGCTGCACGGCATGCGCGTGCTGCTGGTCGAAGACAATGCGGTCAACGTGATGGTGGCCCAGGCGATGCTCGAATCCTGGGGTGTGAACGTCACGGTCGCCCACGACGGGCAGCAGGCACTGGCGGCCGTCGAGGCCGCAGCCCTGCCGTTTCACGCCGTGCTGATGGACGTGCAGATGCCCGGCATGGACGGCCACGCGGCGACACGGGCCTTGCGCACGCGCCACGGCATGACCGAACTGCCGGTGATCGCACTCACGGCTGATGTGCTCACCAGCGAACGCGACCATGCGCTGGCGGTCGGCATGAACGACTTCGTCGCCAAGCCGATCGACGCGCAGCGGCTGCGCGACGTGCTGCTGCGCTGGGTCAGGCGGCCGCGTCCGGCGGGGCCGCCTGCACCGTGATGCGCACGCCGTCCAGGCTCACGACCTGACCGGCCCGGATCTTGGCGCTCTTGCGGCTTTCGGGCTGGCCGTCCACCTGCACCGCGCCGCTGGCCACCAGGGCCTTGCCCGCGCCCCCGCTGTCGACCACACCGGCCAGCTTGAGCAGACTGTGCAGCTCGACGTGCTCGCCGGTGAGGATGAAGGTTTCGTCATGCATGGCGGGTTCGTTCACACCTTCTCAGACGCCCAGCAGCTCGACCTCGAACAGCAGCGTGGCGTTCGGAGGAATCACGCCGCCGGCGCCACGGGCGCCATAGCCCAGCTCGGGCGGGATCACCAGGCGGCGCGTGCCACCCACCTTCATGCCCTGCACCCCTTCATCCCAGCCGCGGATCACCATGCCGGCGCCGAGCGGGAATTCGAACGGGTCATTGCGGTCCTTGCTGGAGTCGAACTTGGCGCCCTGCACGCCGTCCTGGTAGAGCCAGCCGGTGTAGTGCACGCGCACCTGGCGGCCTGCGGTGGCTTCGGCGCCGCTGCCGGCCACCGTGTCTTCATATTGCAGGCCTGAGGGGGTGGTGATCATGGGTGTCCTTTCATGGGTCGTGCCGGCGCATCGGCGTTGCGCACAGGCAGGGTCGGGACAGTATCACAGCCGCGGCAGGCGACGGCTGCGGCGTCGCCCGTCAAACGCAAAGCCCCTGATCGTGTCGTTCGCGGGCGCCGTCAAGCAAACTTCGTCACATTGCGCGATATTTCTCGTCCAGCCTGGATGGCATTCGCCATTAAGCTGCGCTCATCCCGTCATCTGCTGACCGTGAGCCCACCTTCAACGATCGAACCGCCCCAAGGGTCTTTTCAGGCGCCATCGGCCACACGTGCCGGGGATGGCCTGGACGTTCACGCCTTGCAGGCACAGCTCGAGCGCCAGGGTGACCAATGGTCGGCACGCTATGGTGGGCACCGGCTTTTCAGTCATTTCCAGCCGATCTACAGCCTGGCGCATCGGCGCGCAGTGGGCCACGAGGCCTTGCTCCGGGCGCAGGACGCCCATGGCCAGTGGGTGCCGCCGGCGAGGCTGCTGGGGGCGCACCTGTCGCTCGATGAACTGTTGCACGTCGATCGGCTGTGCCGGCTGGTGCACGCGCACAACTTTGCCGCCCAGCGTGCGCCGGATCACTGGCTGTTCCTCAATGTGCACCCCCAGGTGTTCATGAGCGGGCCGATGCACGGCACACCGCATTACATGCGCCACCTGGCCGAGCACCTGAATCTGATGCCCGAGCAGCTCGTGCTCGAGGTGACCGAAGACGCGATCGGCAGTGACGCCAGCTTCGATGCGGCCGTGCTGCTGGCGCGCGAAATGGGCTGCCTGCTGGCGCTGGACGACTTCGGTGCCGGACACTCCAATTTCGACCGCGTCTGGCGCATCCGGCCGGAGATCGTCAAGCTCGACCGCAGCGTGGTCGTGCGGGCCGCCAGCGAGACGCGCGTGGCGCGGGTGGTGATGCAGATGGTCTCGCTGCTGCACGAGTGTGGTGCGCTGGTGCTGCTCGAGGGGATCGAAACCGAACGCGAGGCCTATCTGGCGCTCGAGGCGGGGGCCGATTTCGTGCAGGGCTTCTACTTCGGCCGGCCGCAGCCGATGCTGGCCTCGGCCGAGCCGCAGGCCCCGACCATCGATGCCGTCTGGCGGCACTTCGACAGCGAGCACGACGCCAGCGACCGGGCCTACCGCGAGCGCATCGGCCCGTACATCAACGCCATCGGCTATGCCGCCTCGTTGATCTCGGCCGGTCGCGATGCGGCGCTGGCCTGTACCGATTTCCTGGCCCTGCCAGGGGCGGAGCTGTGCTACCTGCTCGACGAACGTGGCATGCAGGTGGGCCGCAACATGGTCTCGCCGTTGTTCGAGGTGATGCGATCGCCGCAGTTCTCGCCGCTGGCCGACGCACGGCATGCCCGCTGGGCCCGGCGCAGCTACTTTCGCAGGGCACTGGAGTCCTTCGGGCGCGTGCAGGTCACGCGGCCCTATCTCACCGTCAACGGTGCCCACCTGTGCGTCACGGTGTCGGTCAGCCTGCGTCTCAATGGCGAGCTGATCGTGCTGGGCGGCGACATCGCCTGGGGCAGCGAGTGACGAAAAAACGGGTCCGGTGCCCTGGGGCGCCGGACCCGAAAAAGGTCAGAAGACCTCTTGTTCAACCTTTCAGACAGAGCCTTGCGATCAGAAGCTGTGGCGGATGCCGGCCACGACCTCGGTGATGTCGCGGTCACCCGCCGACGTCAGGCCGGTCGGCACACCGGAGTGCCAGCGTGCGGCCCCGTCATTCTTGAACTGGGTGAGTGAGGTGTACAGCGCGGTGCGCTTGGACAGGTCGTACTGGTAACCCACACCGAAGCCCTGCGAATCGTTGTCGCCGCCGTCAGGCTTGTTGGTGACGTACTGGGCGCGGATCAGGTGGGCGCCAAAACGGTAGTCGCCGCCGATCCAGTAGCCCTTGCCGTCGCCGTTGGTGGCGCTGCGGTCATTGGCGTCGATGTAGCCTGCCATCACGCGTGCCGGTCCGAAGCTGTAGGCGCCGGTCAGCGCGAACGTGCGCACGCTGGGCGTTTCGCCGGCCGTCTTGTCGTCGACGAACGACACCATCGCATCCAGAGGGCCAGCGGTGTAGCGGGCATACACGTCGAGCACGCGGTTCTTGCTCGTGTTGCCGGCGGACTCGCCCAGGCCCCACAGCGCACCGGCCTTGAAGCCGGCGATGCTGGGCGACTCGTACTTGATCGAGTTGTTCACGCGGGCCGGGCCGGGGTTGCCGGTGGCCGAGTTGGCCGAGCCGCGCACCGGCTCATAGCCGTTGAACCCGCCGATCAGCGCGGTGCTCGGGCCGTACACACCGTTCGAGAATGCACTGAAGTCGCCGGAGGCGAAATACAGGCTGCTGTACTGACGGCCCAGCGTCAGTGAACCCAGGCCGCTGGACTGCAGGCCGACGAAGGCCTGGCGGCCCCACATCGTGCCGCTCTGGCCGACCGTGCCGTCGTCCAGGTTGATGCCGCTTTCCAGCGTGAAGACGGCGCGCAGGCCGCCGCCCAGGTCTTCGGTGCCGCGCACGCCCAGGCGTGAGCCGGCCAGGCCGCCGGACTGCAGGCGGGTGAGGGTGTCTTCGCCATTGGCGATCTGGACGAATGCATCGGCCACACCGTACAAGGTCACCGACGACTGAGCCTGGACGGCACCTGCCGCGGCCAGCGCCAGCGCGCTCAGTGCGACTTGCTTGATTGCCATGAATCTTTCTCCTGTAGTGTCATGGGACGGCCGCAACGCCTGCGGCCCGTGGCACGCAAGGCCCTGGCCGACGACCGGGTCCGGCGCGTGTCCTGCACCCGTTGGCGGCCTGTCAATGCGATGGCGCGATCCTAGGGTTCACACCCTGGTGCAGCGAGTCTGCTTGTGGCAACGAAGCATTGCGAAATCGGCAACGGTTGGAAAATCCAAGGCCTGACAGTCACTTGCAGACCTGCATGCGATGGCCGTCACCGCCGGTGTCACTTCCATGCAACGCAGCCCGCTCTGTGCCACCGACCTGTCACGTGTGCAGGGGACAGCCCTGCAGATGCCATCGCCAGCCCGTCGTCGCTGCGTTAAGCTGAGCGTCCGCGCGCCCGCCGGGCGCCTGCTGTTGCCTGCCCGGCCCTTGTTGCCCATGTCCAGTTCCACCTCACCGCCGCCGCACACCGCCTTTGCGACGGCCGCCGATGTCGCACCGGCGATGCCGGTCAGCGCATCCGATGCGCTGCAGCCGGGTGCTCGCCTGGGCGAGTTCGAGATCCGCGGCGTGCTGGGGGTGGGCGGCTTCGGTATCGTGTATCACGCGTTCGACCATGCCCTGGAGCGTGAGGTCGCGCTCAAGGAGTACATGCCTGCGTCGCTTGCGGCGCGCGGCGCCGGCTCGCAGATCTCGCTGCGTTCGAGCGCCCATGCCGACACCTTTGCCGCCGGTCTGCGTTCCTTCGTGAACGAGGCCCGGCTGCTGGCACGGTTCGACCATCCGTCGCTGGTGAAGGTCTACCGATTCTGGGAGGACAACAACACCGCCTACATGGTGATGCCGCTGTACCGGGGCACGACGCTGCTGGCCGCACGGCGCGCAATGGAACGCCCCCCGAGCGAGGCCTGGCTGCGTGCGCAGCTCGATCCGCTGCTGGGTGCGGTCGACACGCTGCACCAGCAGGAGGTGTTCCACCGCGACATCGCCCCCGACAACATCGTGATGTTGTCTGAAGGTCCGCGCGCCGGCCAGCCGGTGCTGCTGGACTTTGGTGCGGCCCGGCGCGTGATCGGTGGCCAGACGCAGAACCTGACGGCCATCCTGAAGCCGGCTTTCGCCCCGATCGAGCAGTACGCCGAACTGGCTCACCTGCGACAGGGGCCGTGGACCGACCTCTATGCGGTGGGTGCGGTGATGTATCACCTGATCGGCGGCCGGGCGCCGGTGCCTTCTGTCACCCGGGCTGTCCAGGATGAACTGCCCAGTGCGCGCAAGCTGGCCGAGGTGCTGGGGCAGGTGCATCCGGGACTGAGCTACAGCGACAACCTGCTCGATGCAATCGACTGGGCGCTGGCGCTGCACCCGGCAGACCGGCCCCAGCATGTCCCGGCACTGCGCGATGTGCTGGACGGACGTGCAACACCGCCCCGCGCCACCCACCGCGTGGGTGAACCGCCGGGCGAGTCGGCGCCGCCGGGCCCGACCACTGCCGCGCAGGCGACGGCGGCACAGACCGCCGGGTACGCGCCCACCGCAGCCTTGCCCGAGGCCTCCCCTGAACGGCCCATGCCGGCGCCGCTGCCAGGGCTGCCGCCCGGCGATCGGCCACGACGGGTGTGGGCGCCCTGGGCCCTGATCGGTGGATTGGTGATGGTGTCGACCGCTGCGCTGGGCTGGTGGATCTCGGATCGACTTGCCACTGCCACGGCCGACGCTCCGCTGGCGGCATCCGTCGGCGCTGTCGTGCCTGCCTCGCCGGATGCCTTGGCATCGGCCGCGCCGCCGGCCGCCGAGCCGAATGCCACCGGTGCGGCCTTGCCCGTGACCGAGACGCCGCAGGCTGCGCCCGTCGCGGCCGCGCCGGCGCCGCAACCGCAGGCTGCCGCACCTGCCATCGTGCCGCAGGCACCTGTGCGAGCGCCTGTGCGAGAGTCTGTGCGAGAGCCTGTGCGCGCCGAGGCAGTGCCCGGCCCGGCACCGGCCCCGGCAGGTACCCAGGCCTCTCGCGCCGAGGACCCTTCGACCGCAGCGCGGCGCGCGGCTGGGGAGCGTCGGGGCGAGAACCGCGCGGAGAACCGGGCCGAGAGCCGGGCGGACAGCCGAGCCACGCCCCCGCCCGACGCCCGGGCGGAGACCCGCGTCGAGCCCCAGACGGACGCACGTCCCGATCCCTTGCCCGAGCGGCGCCCCGAGCGGCGGGCGGAACCTGCCACCGAGCGGGTGCCGCCGGCGCGTCCTGCCGCCCGCGGCGCGCCACCGGAGCCGGTTGCCGCCTCGCCGCGCGAGGCCTGCGGGCGGCGGGTGCTGTTCGCCCTGTGGCGCTGCATGCAGGAGCAATGCGAGACTCCCCGCTATGCTCGCCATGCGCAGTGTGTGCAATGGCGCGAGCAGGAAGAACGAAATCGATCGCCCGGAGGGTTCTGACCGGGCGACTTCTCTGAAAGGACGGTCCGAACCGATGCAGCCGCCAAGCCGGCCCGAGGGGGGTGGGGTCAACCTGACACAAGGCCAGGAGCTCACGCGGCGCATGCAGGCGCGGCTCTTCTGGCTCAGCGCCGCTGTGGCCGTGCTCGGTGCCATCGGTTACGGCCTGTTCTTCATGCTCGAGGGCCCGCGGGTGCTCGTGCTGGTCGAACTGGCCCTGCTGGCCCTGGTGGGCGGGCTGGCTGTGTGGGTGCGCCGCACCGGGCGCGCAGACCAGGCGCTGGCGGTGATCATGGGTGCGGTCGCGCTGCTGCTGGCGGGTGTCATGTGGCTGCAAGGCGGGCTGGGGGCCCCCACCACCTGGTGGCTGATGGTGCTCCCCTTCATCTGGATGCTTGTGGGGTCGGTTCGTGGTGGCCTGATCCTGGGCGGCCTGGTGCTGCTGCTGTTCGTGGTGACGCCGCTGGTGCTGCCTCGCCTGGGCTGGCCCGACCTGATGGCCGGCGTGCAGAACCCGGCCCTGCACCATGCCGCGTCGATGACCGGGGCCCTGGTGCTGTACGGGGTGTTCGTGGCGTTTTCGCTGCGGCTGCGGCATGAGCTCGAAGACGAGCTGGTGCGCGCATTGCGCGAGGTGCAGGCCTCGCGCGACGAAGCCTGGGCCGCTTCCCAGGTCAAGGCGCGTTTCCTGGCGACCATGAGCCATGAGATCCGCACCCCGATCAACGGCATCCTGGGCGCCACCGAGCTGTTGCGCACCACTCCGCTGGACGGCCGGCAGCAGCAGATCGTCGGCCTGCAGCGGCAAAGCCTGGACAGCCTGATGGCGCTGGTCAACGACGTGCTCGACTACTCGCGGCTGGATGCGGGGCGCCTCGAACTCGAAGACCTGACGGTCGACCTTCACGGTGTGGTCTTCGACGCGCTCGAACTGTCGGCCGCCGCGGCCCATGAACGGGCCCTGGAGCTGACCTGCATGGTGGGCGACGGGGTGCCCGCGCTGATCCGTTCCGACCCCGCGCGCCTGCGCCAGGCGCTGGGCCACCTCGTCTCGACGCTGGTGCGGGTGGTACCGGCAGGCGGCGTGCATGTGCAGGTCGATGCCGTTCTGGGCCGCTCGGCGCCCGCCGAATGCGTCGCGCTGAACATCACCGTCCAGGACACCGGCGCGGGTCTGCCCGGACCGGAAGTCGCGGCCTTGCTCGACGCCTTTGCCCCCGACGATGCCACGGTCGGCCGGGCGGCCGGCGGCCCGGGATTGAGGCTGGCGATCTGCCGCGAGATCGTCGCGCTCATGGGCGGGCGCATCGGCGTGAGCCGGCGAGCCGAACTCGGCATCGCCTTTTCGATCCACCTGCCGGTACGTGAGGCCGCGGATCCGGGGGCTCCGCCGGCGCAGGCCGCCCCGCTTGGTGCGCGTGTCGTGCTGGTGGCCAGCTATCACCCGCTGGTCACACATGTGCGGCGCATCCTGCAGTCGCTGGGTGTGGCGTGCGAGGTCAAGCCGGTGCTGCCCACGCTCGCCGAGCTGGGGCGGGCCGGGGCGCAGGGTGTCAGCGCGGTGGTGATCGATGAGCGCATGCTGGGGGCCCACGGTGGACGAGCCCGGCTGGAACAGGTCAGCCGCGAAGCGGGCCTGCCCGTGTTGCTGATGTGCGGCATGACCAGCGACTCCACCTTCTCCACCCTGGACGGTGTGTTTGTGCTTTACAAGCCGGTGCGGCCCCGCTCGCTGGTGGACGGGCTGATCTGGGCCGAGCATGCCCGGCCGAACGACCGGCATGCACCGGCGCGTGTGGTGGTGGAGCGGCCGGTCTCCAGCTTTGCCGGCCGGGTGCTGCTGGTCGAGGACAACCCGGTGAACCAGGTCATGACGCAAGCCATGCTCGAGCGGCTGGGCTTGTCTGTCGTGATCGCCGGCGACGGCCACGAGGCGCTGGCGCGGTATGGCGAACAGACCTTCGACATGGTCCTGATGGACGTCCAGATGCCCGGCATGGACGGGTTGGCCGCGACCGAGCGGCTGCGCTCGCTGGAGGCCACCGCAGCGCGCCACCGCACCCCGGTGGTCGCCGTCACCGGCAACCCCGAGCCGGACATGCGCTCGCGCGGCCAGGCCGCCGGGATGGACGACTTTCTCGCCAAGCCGTTCACCCTGGAACAGCTGGAGCACATGCTGCTGCGCTGGCGCCCGGGCCTGGCCCCCTGATCGCCGGGTGGCGGCTGTCGCATCGGCGACAGGCCGGGTAGTGTTTTGTCCGATGGGCCGTCGTCCCGCCGGGCACTACCCTGACGGCAGAGCATCCGCGGAGGTCCGATCTTGCCTGCCACCCAGAATCCCCACCATCCGCCGGCTCCCGTGCGGCCTCATCACGCTCACTGGCCCAAGCGCCTGCCGCGTGACCTGGTGCTGCCCGAAACCACCCTGTGGGACAACCTGGACATCACGGCCCGCCGCTACCCCGGCAAGGCCGCGACCGTCTTTTTCGGTCGGCAGATGACGTATGCGCAGCTGCATGCCGAAGTCGAGGCGCTCGCGGGCTGGCTGCAACAGCATGCCGGCGTGGGGCAGGGCGACCGGGTGCTGCTCTACATGCAGAACAGCCCGCAGTACATGGTGGCCTTCTATGCGATCCTGCGGGCCGATGCGGTGGTGGTGCCGATCAACCCGATGAACCGGGCTGAGGAGCTGACCCACTACATCACCGACCCCGAGGCCAGGGTGGCGCTGTGCAGTGCCGATCTGGCCGGGTACATGGATGCGGCCAATGCCAAGGTCGCACCGCAGGCGCGTCTGCGTCACCTGGTGGTCACGCGCTATGCCGAGGCCATGCCCAGCAGCTTCGACGACCCGGCCGATGCGCCGCCCGCGGCGATGGCCGACTGGCTGGCAGCCGACCCCGCCCTGCCGGACGGTGCCACGCGATGGACCGAGGCGCTGGGTGCGGGTCTGAAGGCCACCCCGCCCAAGGCACGTGCGGACGACCTCGCGGTGCTGCCCTACACCTCGGGCACGACCGGTCTGCCCAAGGGCTGCATGCACACGCACCGCACCATCATGCACAACGTGATCGGCGGCGGCATGTGGGGCAATGGCAGCGCCGAAACCGTCACGCTCGGTGTCGTGCCGATGTTCCACATCACCGGCATGCTGTACTGCCTGCACAGCCCGATCTATTCGGGCGCCACCGTGGTGATCCTGCCGCGCTGGGATCGCGAGCTGGCGGGGCACCTGATCTCGCGCTACCAGGTCACCCACTGGACCTGCGTGCCCACGATGATCATCGACCTGCTGGGCAGCCCCAACCTCGAACGCTTCGAACTCGGCAGCCTGCGCTACCTGAGCGGCGGAGGCGCTGCGATGCCCGAGGCCGTGGCCCAGCGGCTGGAGGCCCGCTATGGCCTGCGCTTTGCCGAAGGGTATGGCCTGACCGAGACGGCTGCCCCCTCACATGCCAACCCGCCCGAGCGCGCCAAGCTGCAATGCCTGGGCATGCCGATCTTCGGCGTGGACTCGCGCGTGGTCGACCCGCTCACGCTGGCCGAGATGCCGGTCGGTGAAGTCGGCGAAATCATCACGCGCGGGCCCCAGGTATTCAAAGGCTACTGGCGCAACCCGGACGCCACTGCCGCCGCCTTCGTGCAGTTCGAGGGCCAGAGCTTCTTCCGCACCGGCGACCTCGGGCGCATGGACGAAGAAGGCTACTTCTTCCTGACCGATCGCCTCAAGCGCATGATCAACGCGAGCGGCTTCAAGGTCTGGCCGGCCGAGGTCGAGGCCCTGCTGTACCAGCATCCCGACATCCAGGAGGCCTGCATCATCGCCACCCGCGACAGCTACCGCGGCGAGTCGGTCAAGGCCGTGGTGGTGCTCAAGGCGGCAGCCCGGGGCCAGACCACCGAGGCGCAGATCATCGAGTGGGCCCGCTCGACCATGGCCGCCTACAAATGCCCGCGCACCGTCGAGTTCGTCGACTCGCTGCCGAAATCCGGCTCGGGCAAGGTGATGTGGCGGCTGCTGCAGGACCGGGAAAACGAACG
>CBFGPV010000135.1:0-11905 GCA_965650765.1 uncultured Burkholderiales bacterium | reverse complement strand
TTGCCGGCCAGCGGGCCGATGTCGCCCAGCCCCAGCACGGCCGTGCCGTTGGTCACCACCCCCACCAGGTTGCCGCGGGAGGTGTATTCGGCCGCCAGGGTGGGGTCTTCCTCGATGGCCAGGCAGGCATAGGCCACACCCGGGGAGTAGGCCAGCGACAGGTCACGCTGGTTGGACAGGGGCTTGGTGGGTACCACGGCGATCTTGCCGCGCACGCCGGCCCGGTGGTATTCGAGCGCTGCGTCGCGCAAGGCCTGTTCGGCTGGCGTGAGTTCCTTCTTGCCCATGTCTGGCTCCTCTTGAATGATTGTTCGGCCGCCCGGATGCTGGCCAGGATACGGATGATCGAGGGTAATCCCGTAATGCGGGGCGATTCGTACTGGGAAGTACCTACAGTTTTGTGCTGGCGTGACCGACGGGTGTCGGCCGCGCCCGGCCTGGGCCGATCAGGCCGACTTGGCCACGAGTTCGAAGTGCTCGACCTGCGGCGGCTGGGCAAAAAACGGGCCGACGATCGCGCGCCACTCGGCAAAGGCGCTGGACTGGCGGAAGTCCACCGTGTGGTTCTCCAGCGTCTCCCAGTAGATCATCAGCAGGTAGCGCTGGGGCGACTCGACACTGCGGTTGACCTTGAAGCCGGCAAACCCCTTGGAGCGCGAGATCACCGTGGTCACGCCACGCTGGATGGCTTCGTCGAAGGCGGCCTGCTGGCCGGGGGTGATGCGGATGTCGGCGACTTCCAGGATCATGCGGGTCTCCAGTTCAAAGACCCGGATCTTAGGCCCTGGCCGCCGGGCCCGCGGTCAAGGCTGGCGCAGGCAGGCCATCACGTCGCGGTCGTCGAGCTGGTCGAAGTGCCGGTAGTGCGCCCCCACGGCCGTGAACGGTTCAGGGGTGTCCAGGCACACGACCTGATCCACCTCGACCCGCAGGCGCTCGAGGGTCTCGCGGGGTGCCACCGGCACCGCCAGCACCACCTGGGCCGGGCGGCGCACCCGCAAGGAGCGAAGCGCCGCGCGCATCGTGGCTCCGGTGGCGATGCCGTCATCGACGACCACCACCGAGCGACCATGCACGTTCTGGGCAGCCTGGCCGCCCAGGTAGAGGGCGCGCCGCCGTGCCAGCTCGGCCAGCGCCTGCGGCACCTGGGCCTGGATGGCTTCGTGTGTCATGCCGGTACAGGCCATGCCCTGTTCGTCGAGCTCCAGGCACGGCGGCGGGCCCTCGGCGATGGCGGCCACGGCCAGCTCAGGGAACAGCGGCGAGGTGATCTTGCGCACCAGCAGCAGGTCCAGCGGCAGATGCAGCGCCTGCGCGATCGGGGCGGCAACCGCCACCCCACCGCGGGGCAGGGCCAGCACCAGTTCCAGCGGCGGCTCGACACCCGCCAGCCGCTCGGCCAGCTCACGCCCGGCCGCGGCACGATCGGCAAAACGCTGCAACATGATCGCGCTCCTGCAATACATCCACAGGATGCCCGATTCCGCCGTGCCGTGCGAGTGTGCGCGGGCCGGATCAGGCGCCGTCGATCCAGACGGCGCGTCCCTGGGTGATTTCGTTGATGCGGATCATGAATTCAGCCGCCCGAGGTTGGGGCAGGCGCAGCGCCAGTTCGACCAGGCTGCCATGGGCTGTGTCCACGAGCACGGCGCCGGCCTGCTCGATCTCGCGGCGCACCAGGCCCTCCATCGAGTAGGGCACGGCGCAGCGCAACACGGCCTGGCGTTCCAGGGTGACCTTGGCGGCCCCCAGCAGCGCCTGCGCCACGGCATCGGTGTAGGCCCGCACCAGCCCGCCGGCACCCAGTTTCACGCCGCCGAAGTAGCGCACCACGGTGGCCAGCACACCGTCGAGGTCCTGGTGGCGCAGCACCTCGAGCATCGGGCGCCCGGCCGTGCCGCCGGGTTCGCCGTCGTCGTTGGCCGCCGACTGCCCACCGGCCAGCAGGGCCCAGCACACGTGGGCGGCACCCGGGTGCTCGGCACGCAGGCGCGCCACCTCGGCCTGTGCGCCAGCACGATCGGGCATGGGCTGGACGCAACCGATGAAACGGCTCTTCTTGATCAGGAGGTCGCTGTGGACCGGGCCGGCCAGGGTCTGTGACATGGCGCGGCAGCATACGCCACTCCACCCTTCAGGGGGATGCCCAAAGTCTTGCGCGAAGGCCGCTGCCGTTACACAGTCCAGGGGCATGAACCGACAGGATCCCACCCCCCCCGGCACGCACAAGGCAGCACGTGCGCCGTCGGTTGGCGCCGAGGAGATGCTGCGCGTGCTCACGCACAGCGTGGGCGCCACGGTGGCCGTGATCGGGCGCGATCTTCGTTTTGTCTACGCCAACGAAGAGTTCGCCACCTGGCTCGACATGACGCCCGAGCAGTTGCGCGGCCGGGCGATGCGCGACGTCTACGGCGAATACAACCACGCACGCTACATGCCCTTCGTCGAGCGCGTGCTGCAGGGCGAAAAGGTCAACTACCAGCGTCAGGTGCGCAGCCCCGCCGGTGTGGACGAATGGCGCACCATCTGCCTGTCGCCGTGGCGTGACGACAGCGGCGAGGTGGTCGGGTTTGTCGCCTCCTCGCTCGACGTGCACGAGCTCAAGGCCACCACCGAGGCCCTGCACACGGCCAACCAGCGTCTGTCCTCGCACATGGACAACAGCCCGCTGGCCGTGATCGAGATGAACCGCGAGCTGTGCCTGGAGCACCACTCGCACCGCACCTGCGAGCTGCTGGGCTGGAGCCAGACCGACCTGCGCGGGCAGTCGGTGCTGGCCCTGCTGCATGCCGAGCAGGAAGACAACGCGCCGCTGCGCCTGGCCTTGCGCCGGCTGCAGCGCCGCGAAGAGACCCGCAACCGTGTCGAGGCCACGCACCGCCGCCCGGACGGCACGCTGGTGCACTGTGAATGGTTCAACTCGGCACTCACCGACGCGCGCGGCGAGGTCGAGTCGATCATGTCGCTGGTCGAGGACGTGACCGCCAAGGTGCAGGCCGCACAGCGCCTGCATTTCATGGTGCAGCACGACGCCCTCACCGGCCTGCTCAACCGCATGGCCTTTCACGAGCGGGTCGAAACCGCGCTGATGCGGGCGCGGCGCACCGGCCAGAGCGTGGCGGTGCTGTTCATCGACCTGGACGGCTTCAAGTCGGTCAACGATGCCTTCGGCCATGCCACCGGCGATCTGGTGCTGCGCGACGCGGCCCGACGCCTGGCCCAGGCCGTGCGCGAAACCGACACGGTGGCCCGCATCGGCGGCGATGAATTTGTCGTGCTGCTGGACACCGAGGTCCAGCCCGGCACCCCGGCGGCCGTGTGCCAGCGCGTGCTGCTGGCGCTGCAGCAGCCGTTCTGCCTGCCGGAGGGTCGCCAGTGCGAGCTGGGCGCCAGCATCGGGGTGGCACGCCACCCGCCGGCCGAAGGGCAGGCCGACCGGCTGCTCAACCGCGCCGACCAGGCGATGTACGAGGCCAAGCGCGCGGGGCGGGGCTGCGTGCGCGAGGCCATGCTGCCCGGCTGAACCGGGCAGCGGCCACCGGACTCACCAGGGCCGGATGCTCTGCTGGTAGTGGAAGAAGTCGTCCGGGTCGTAGCGCTTCTTCACCTCGAGCAATCGATCGAAGGCCAGGCCGAAGTAGGCATGCCGGAAGTCCGCGAGCCGTGCGTCCGGGTAGTTCTGGTAGACGTGGCCGTTCATCATCGGCCGCAGCAACTGCATGAAACCGTCGAGCCAGGCGTCCATCTGCTGGCGCTCCTGGTCGTTGGTCCAGAAGACGTCGACCACCAGGTCGGTGTCGACGTTGCGGTGGATGAACGCCGTGTCGCCCACCGGCATGCGGTTGATCGCGCCCCCGTAGGGCTCCAGGTAGGCCAGCGTCCAGCCATTGGGTGAGGTCTGGAAGTAGTCGACGATGGACTGCCACTGCGCACGCGTGAGCGGCCGGTCGATGTAGCCGCTGGCCTTGGTCTCGGCCGCGCCGTCGGGCAGGTTGTCGGGCAGCGAGTACGGATGGTCCTCGAGGTAGATGTCCATCTGCGGGTAGGAGCCCATGCGGTCGACCAGCAACTGGGCCGATGGCACGTCGAGCCAGGCGGCGATCGCGGCCAGCCCATCGTCGCGGCTGCCGCAGTACATGCCCTGCACCATGTAGACCGGCTGGCCGCCCACATAGCCCAGGTTCATCATGTAGCCGAGCTGGTCGGGGGCACCGGTCTTCATGAAGCGCTGCTGCATCAGCTCGAGCACCTCGGCTGCATGGGCGGCGTCCCAGGACACCGCAAACGCCCAGACCTGGTCCAGCCGGACCATGCGATAGCTCACCTGCAGCACGATGCCGAAGTTGCCGCCGGTGCCGCCCCGCAGCGCCCAGAACAGGTCGGGGTTCTCGCGGTCGTTGGCGTTGACGATGCGCCCGTCGGCCAGGGCGATGCGGAAGTTCGCCGCCTTGTCGCACTGGATGCCGAAGGCGCGCGAGGTGTAGCCATACCCGCCGCCCTGCACAAAACCGCCGACACACACACTGCCGCAGGCGCCGGTGGGCACGTGCCAGCCGGTGCCGTCCATCGCGGCATTGAAACGGTCGAAGTCGGTGCCGGCACCGACGTGCACCGTGGCATTGGCTTCGTCGAGCACCACGCTGTGCAGCTCGCTGAGGTCGATCACCATGCCGTCGTTGACCGAGTAGCCCGCGGTGCTGTGGCCACCACAGCGCACCGCCACCCACAGGCCGGTGGTGCGGGCCAAGGCGAGGCACAGCAGCACGTCGCGCTCGCTGGCGCAGTAGACGATCACCTGCGGATACGACTGGAACGCCGGGTTGGATTCCTGGCGCGCCTCGTTGTAGTCCGGGTCGCCGGGCAGCACCACACGACCGGCCAGGCCCGTCTCGAGTTCGGCCAGGGCCGACCAGCTCAGCTTGCTCGACGGGTCCGGCGTGTTGCTGGCCGATCGTTCGCGCCAGTGCGCGATGCGGCGGGCCTTGGCGATGCGTCTGTCACTCTTGCGGTGGGCCATGGGGCGGTCTCTCCTTGGGAGGTGGTGGATGCGTCTGCGTTGTAGCACGCACGCATGACCACGCCTCCCCCCAGAAGGGGGAACGCCCTGCCTGTCAGCCCGCCAGGCGCCTCAGGGCTTCCCCCAGGGTGTCGACCTCGGCATCGGTGGTGTGCACGGCCGGTGTCACGCGCAGCACGTCACCGCCCGCCGCACCGTCGCGCCGCACGGTGAGCACGCCGAACTGCTGCCGCAGGACCTTCGCGAGCTGGGTGTTGTCTGCGGCGCTCGCATGGCCGCTGCGCCGGAACGAGGTGATACCTGCCGTCATGCGCGGGTCGTCCGGCGTGAGCACGTCATACCCGCCAGCCGCGCGGGCCGCCGCCACCCAGCGATTGCGCAGGTGGCGCAATCGGGCCTCCTTGGCGTCGGCTCCGATGGCCCCGTGCAGGTCCAGCGCGGCGCCCAGGCTCAGCCAGGCCGCGAAGTTGGGGCTGCCAGTGTGGATGCGGCAGCGGATGTCGTCGGCCGGGTAGTCCCGGTCACCGAAGTAGGGGTCGATCGCGTCGAGGGCACCGCGCCGGATGTAGAGTGCGCCGCAGCCCAGCGGTGCACCGATCCACTTGTGCAGGTTGAACGCCACATACGGCGCATCGAGTGCGGTGACGTCGAAATCGAGCTGGCCCCAGGAGTGGGCGGCGTCCACCAGCACCTCGGCGCCCGCGTTGCGGGCGATGGCCGCCAGCTCGGCCACCGGCATCACCAGCCCGGTGCAATGGCTCAGGTGCGTCAGCAGCACCATCCGGGTCTGCGGGTGCTGCTGCAGTGCCTGGCGGTAGGCCGCGATCACCGCGTCGCGGTCAGCCGGCTCGGGAATGGTGAGGCACACCGGCGTCACACCGCGACGCTCGCGCAGCCATTCCATCGCGCGGCGCATTGCCGGGTAGTCGAGGTCGCAGTACAGCACGGTGTCGCCGGGCTGCAGCCGGTTGTAGCCGCCGATCAGCGCCAGCATCGCCTCGGTCGCGCCACGTGTGAGCACCACTTCGTCGAGGTGGCAGCCCAGCGATCGGGCCAGGCGGGCCCGCAGCCCGTCGAGCAGTTCAGGCCAGCGATCGCGGATCAGCAGGGTGTTACTGTGGTTGACCACATCGGTCCAGTGCGCAAACTGCGCCTTGACCGGCTCGGCCATCACGCCCCAGTAGCCGTTTTCCAGGTTGATGGGCTCGCGCGACACGTCGTACAGCGAACGTACGGCCTGCCAGAACGGGCCATCGGCACCCGGGTCGTGGACGGGCCGTGCAGGCAGGCTGGCGAGGGCTTCGGTCAGGGCGGGAACACGGTGGGCGAGCAGGTCCATGGGCCGTCAGGTCGGTGGTGGTGACGCCCCATTGTGCAGGCTCACTGCAGCAGCAAGCGCGGCAGCCACAGCGACAGGGCCGGAATGTAGGTCACCGCCATCAGCACGAAAAACAGCGCCACGAAAAACGGCATCGCTGCCCGCGTGACCACACCGATCGGCAACTTCGCCACCGCACTGCCGACAAACAGCACCGTGCCCACCGGCGGGGTGATCAGCCCGATGCCCAGGTTGACCATCATGATCATGCCGAAGTGCACCGGGTCGATGCCCAGCATCTTGACCACCGGCAGCAGGATGGGCGTGATGATCAGGATCAGCGGCGACATGTCCATCAGCGTCCCCAGGATCAACAGCATCACGTTGATCAGCATCAGGATCACGTACTTGTTGTCCGACACGCTGGTGAAGAAGGCCGTGACCTTCATCGGGATCTGCATCAGCGTCATGAGGTAGCCGAAACAGGCCGCAAAACCGATCAGGATCATCACGATGGTGACCGTCTTGACGGTGCGGTGCACAAGCTTGGGCAGGTCACGCCACTTGTAGTCGCGGTAGATGAACATCGTGACGAAAAACGCCCAGACCACCGCGATCGACGCCGACTCGTTGGCGGTGAACACGCCCGACAGGATGCCGCCCAGGATGATCACCATGGTCATCAGGCCCCACATGGCATCCAGGCAGATCTTCAGCGCCTGGCGCATCGGGATGACCTCGCCCTTCGGATAGTTGTGCTTGCGCGCGGTGAGCAGGCAGATCACCGCCAGCGTGAGGCCCATCAGCAGGCCCGGCAGCACCCCGGCGATGAACAGCGCCGCGATCGACACCGTGCCGCCCGCGGCCAGCGAATACAGCACCGCGTTGTGGCTGGGCGGGATCAGGATGGCCTGCACCGAACCGCTCACGGTCACCGCGGCCGCGAACGGCCGCGGGTAGCCCTTCTTTTCCATCTCGGGGATCAGCACCGAGCCGATCGAGGCGGTGTCGGCCACCGAGGAGCCCGAGATCGCACCGAAAAACGTGGAGGCGAGGATGTTGACCAGCGACAGCCCGCCACGGATGAAGCCCACCAGCACACCGGCAAAGGCCACCAGCCGGCGCGACATGCCACCCTCGGCCATGATGGCCCCGGCCAGCACGAAAAACGGGATCGCCAGCAGCGAGAACTTGTTGACCCCCGAGGCCAGCTGGATCATCACCGCGTCCAGCGGGATGTCGATCCACAAGGCGCCGATCAGTGACGCCAGCCCCAGCGAATAGGCGATCGGCACGCCGATGGCCATCAGCACGAAAAAGCTGCCCAGCAGCACCAGCGCGTCCATCAGCGGGCTCCTTCGGTGGCCGGCGCTTCGCTTGCCGGCTGTTCCTCGAAACGCACGACGGCGCGGTGGGCCTGCGAGCCGAACACCATGCGCTCGATCACGAACACCAGCGTGATCGCTGCGCCGATGGGCAGCGGTGCGTAGGTCACCCCGACCGGCAGCCAGGGCAGCTCGCTGATCGACTGCTGCCAGGTCTCGTGGCACAGCCGCGCGCCATACCAGGTGACGAAGATGCACACCAGCGCCATCAGCAGGTCGACCACCACCACCAGCACCCGTTGCAGCACCCTCGGCATCACGTCGGTGAGCATGGTGACGGCGATGTGTGCTCCCGCACGGTAGGCCGCGGCCGCGCCGATGAAGGTGAACACCATCATCAGCAGGATGGCGATCGGCTCGGGCCACTGCGAGCCGGTGCCCAGCACGTAGCGCGTGAACACGCCCCACGGGATGATCACCGACATCAGGAAGATGGCCGTGCCGGCCAGCCAGATGCTTGCCAGGTAGAGCCGGTCAAGCAGTTTGGGAATCGAGGAGTCCATGACACACACGCTGTCGAGGGGCGGGCCGCAGCCCGGGGTTCCCGGCGGCCCGGCACAGGCACCGGGCCGGCGGGCAGGCCGGCATCACTTGACCGCTTCGATGCGCTTGATCAGGTCGGTGAACTGGGCGCCGTACTTGGCCCGCACCGGGGCGGTGGCCTCGTAGAAGGGCTTGTTGTCGATCTCGATGAACTCGACGCCGGCAGCCTTGAGCTTGGCGGTGTACTCGGCCACGCTCTTGTCCCACAGCGCGCGCTGCTCCATCTGGGCCTCGCGCGAGAACTTCTTCACCAGGGCCTGTTCGTCCTTGGACAGCTTGTCCCAGGTCACCTTGGACATCACGAAGATCTCGGGAATGATCAGGTGGTTGGTCTGGGTGTAGTACTTCGCGCCGGCCTGGTAGTGGTTGGCGGTGAACAGCGTGGGCGGGTTGTTTTCGGCGCCGTCGACCACACCGGTCTGCAAGGCGGTGAAGACCTCGCCGTAGCCCATCGAGATGCCGTTGCCGCCCATCGCGTTCATCGTGTCCACGAACAGCGGGTTGCCCATCATGCGCACCTTCATGCCCTTCAGATCGGCAATCGAGCGCACTGGCTTCTTGGTGTAGAGGCTGCGCGAGCCGCCATCCATCCAGCCCAGGCCCACCAGCTTCGCCGGCGAGGCCGTGATCTTGTCGAGCATTTCCTGGCCGATCGGGCCGTCGATCACCGCCCGCATGTGGGCCTCGTTGCGGAACACGAACGGCATGTTGAAGACGTTCACCTCCGGCACCACCGGGCCGATCGGCCCGAGCGAGGTGCGCAGGATCTGGATCGCGCCCACCTGGGTCTGCTCGATCATCTCCTTCTCGCCGCCCAGCACCGAGCCGGGGAACATCTGGAAGCGGATGCGGCCCTTGGTGGCGGCCTCCAGCTTCTTGCCCATGTTCTCGATGGCCACCACATTCGGGTAGCCGGCGGGGTGGACGTCGGCGGCCTTGAAGACCAGCTTGTCCTGCGCTGCGGCCTGCAGGGGCACGAGGCCGGCGGCAGCGCCCAGGGAAAGTGCGGCCGCCACCAGGGCGCGTCGGGTTGTCATGGTGATGTCTCCTCTTCGGTTGGATCAGGTCAGTCGGGGCTGGAATGCAGGTTCGCGCAGGCCCCGCACGCCGGGGTCGAGCACGAACACCGCCCCCGCCAGCCGGGCCTCTTCGGGCCCCATGCTCGCGGGTCGGATCGAGGTGACGAACAGACGGTCCAGGCCTGGCCCGCCGAACGCACACATGGACGGTTTGGACACCGGCACCGCCAGGCTGCGGTCCAGGCGGCCGTCGGGCGTGAAGCGATGGATCAGGCCGGCGTCGTTGGCGCAGATCCAGTAGCCGCCCTCGGCATCGACCGCGGCTCCGTCCGGCCGGCCCGGGTGCGGGTTCATGTCGATGAACTCCCGCCGACCGCTGAGGCTCCCGTCCAGCCCGAGATCGAAGGCCCAGACCCGCTGCACCGTCGGGTGGGAGTCGGACAGGTACAGCGTGCGCCCGTCGGGGCTCAGGCCCAGGCCGTTGCCGGTGATCAGGCCGCTGACCTGGGCCGCGGCCAGGCCGTTCGCATCCAGGCGGTACAGGCTGCCCTGCGCTGCGGCCAGGCTCATGTCGCGCACCATGCTGCTGACCCAGAAGCGGCCCTCGCGGTCGCAGCGACCGTCGTTGAAGCGCATGCCTTCGTGCGGGAAGCTCACCGGATGCAGCAGGTCGGTGCGTGCCGGTGTGGGGTCAGCGGTGGGGTGGGCGGCGGGGTCGCCGGTGGGGTCGCCAGTGGAGTCGGTCAGCACCCGGTAGATGCCGGTCTCCATCGCGGCGATCAGGCCGCCGTCGGCATGCAGCGCGATGCAGCCCACACGTTCGGGCAGGGTCCAGTTGCACAGGCGGCGTGTGGCCCAGTCGAAACGCCGGATCAGCCGGCCTTCGATGTCCACCCAGTACAGCGCCTGCTCGGCCACCGACCACACCGGGCTTTCGCCGACCTGGTCGCGCACGTCGGCCAGGACCTCGCATGCAATTGAGCTCATTCGAACGGCCCGGTGCGCACGAAGGCACCGCCCTGGTACAGCACGGCGGAGTCAGTGGCGTCCAGCACCGGCTGACGGGCTTCCACCGCCGGACGGAAAGGCTCGGAGCTGTCCTGCGGCCGGTAGCCGATGTGCCGCGCGCCGGTGTTGTCCCACCAGGTCGTGGTGTTGTCGGAGATGCCGTAGATCACGCTCCAGCCGACCACCGGCGCCGTCAGGCTGGCCACCACCAGGCGCTCCAGGTCGTCGAAGCTCATCCAGGTGGCGAGCATGCGACGATCCTTCGGCTCGGGGAAGGACGAGCCGATGCGCGCGCAGACCGTCTCGATGCCGTAGCGGTCGAAGTAGAACCGGGCCACGTCCTCCCCGAAGGCCTTGCTGATGCCGTACCAGCCGTCCGGGCGTGGCAGGGCGTCGGTACCCAGCACCTGGTCCTGGCGGTAGAAGCCGACCACGTGGTTGGAGCTGGCAAAAAACACCCGGCGCACCCCCTGCTTGCGAGCCGCTTCGTACAGGTTGTGCACACCGATGATGTTGGCCTGCAGGATGGCCGCAAACGGCTGCTCGGTCGACACGCCGCCCAGGTGCACCACGGCATCCACGCCGTCCATCAGGGCCATCACGTCGTCGGCCTGTTCCAGGCGGGCCGGGTGCACTTCCTCGCCCGCCGCCGCCGCGCCCAGGTCGGCGATGTCGCTCACGCGCAGCGTTTCGCAATACGCTTTCAGCCGCGGGCGCAGCACCTTGCCCAGGCCACCGGCCGCACCGGTGAGCAGCAGGCGCCTGAATCGCAAGGGGGTGGGATGGGTGGGAGGCATGGGGTGACGGGTCCAGGCGGATGGCAAGGTGCCGAGAGGTTTGCTACAGTGGCTCTCAGCTCGTCGTATGTCGTCAGTTGTCGTACAACAAGCTGAATGGTCGTTGACAGGATCGCCCCTGTCAAGAGACCAGGCTCCCGGGTTTCCACCAGTGCCATGACCGAAAACACCTCGCCTTCCGCCGCTGCCCGCCGCCGCCCCCGCACCCTTGCGATGGAGGTGGTGGAGTCGCTTGGCCAGCGCATCCGCGAAGGCCAGCTCAAGGCCGGCGACAAGCTGCCCACCGAGGCGGCCATCATGGAAGAGTTCGGTGTGAGCCGCACCGTGGTGCGCGAGGCCATTTCCAAGCTGCAGGCCGGTGGGCTGGTACGCACCCGCCACGGCGTGGGCACCTTTGTGGTCGGCGTGATCGACACCCCACCCTTCCGGATCGACCCGGAGCAGATTGCGACCGTGCGCGACGTAATCGCGGTGCTCGAGTTGCGCATCAGCCTGGAGACCGAGGCCGCCTCGCTGGCCGCGGTGCGTCGCACCGACGAAAACCTCGCCGTGATGCGCGAGGCGTTGCAGGCGTTTGCCGCGCAGATCGACGCCGAAGGCGACACCGTGGGGCACGACTTCCGCTTCCACCTCGAGGTTGCCCGGGCAACGCAGAACCCACACTTCGGCGAACTGATGGGGTATGTGGGCACGATGCTGATCCCGCGCGCACGGGTCAACACCGCACGCGCCGCCGGCACCGAGCGCCACGAGTACCTGCGCCGCGTGAACGGCGAGCACGAAAGCATCTACAACGCGATCGCCAACCAGGACCCGGA
>CBFGPV010000134.1:0-12068 GCA_965650765.1 uncultured Burkholderiales bacterium | reverse complement strand
CGCCCCCCGCGGGGGTCAAGGAAACTTGGGGCGGCCCGGCGTTTCCTTGTGAGCGGCCTGGTGCTGGCCGCATTCCAGCCCGCCATGGCACAGATCAAGGACTGGCAGTGGGGCGCCGTGCTCGACGTTGCGGCCAGCTCCCGGTCCCTGGCGCTCGGACAGCGCGACCAGGGCCTGGCGCTCGGGCACAGTGACCTCAGCGTGCACGGCCCGCTGGGCGCGCATGCGTCGGCCCAGGGCACGCTGGCGGTGCACCAGCATGACGGCAAGGT
This sequence comes from uncultured Burkholderiales bacterium, assembly GCA_965650765.1. GTDB lineage: Bacteria > Pseudomonadota > Gammaproteobacteria > Burkholderiales > Burkholderiaceae_C > Caldimonas. The sequence goes on along the minus strand of CBFGPV010000134.1, from coordinate 11,796 downwards.
CGAGCTCGAGCTGGAAGAACTGTTCGTCCAGTCGCGCAGCCTGCCTGCCGGCCTGCAGGTGCGTGCCGGGCGCTTTGCGTCGCAACTGGGTTACCTCAACGAACAGCATCCGCATGCCGACGACTTCGTCGAGCGCCCGCTGCTGTACCGCGCCTTCCTGGGCGGTCACTGGGTGGACGACGGCGTGAGGCTCAACTGGACCGCACCCACCGACACCTACCTGCGCCTGGGGGCCGAGGTCTTCCGTGGACGTCGGCTGGTCGAAGAGGCGGCCTCGGCGCGCCGGCCCGGCGCCTTCGTGCTCTCGGCCAAGGCCGGTGGTGACCTCGGCGAAGCCCATAGCTGGCAGGCCGGCCTCGCCTGGCTGAACAACCGTCGCGAGGCGGCCGTCGAGGACGAGCACGATCACGAGCACGAGGACCACGACGACGCCGGACATGAGCACGAGCACGCACATGCTCACGGCGCGGCCTACAGCGGGCGCCGCATGTGGCTGTGGGACCTGACATGGAAGTGGGCGCCGCAGGGCAACAACCGGCAGCAGCAGGTGCGGCTGAGCTATGAAGGGTCGCTGGTACGCGGCATCAACCGCTACGCCGGCTCCAGCGATCGGCACCGTGCTGACTACCTCAGCGCCGTCTGGCGGTTTGCGCCCGCATGGGAGGTCGGGGCGAGGGTGGACCTGCTCAAGGTGAGTCAGCCCCATGGCGACCATTTCCACAGCGCGGGTCTGCGCGAAACGGCGGCGATGCTGGCCTACAAGCCGACCCACAGCCAGACGCTGCGTCTGCAGTTCACGCACCAGCGTGACCGCGACGGCTTCGAGGACGCGACCCGCTCCGTCCAGCTCCAGTACATCCTGAACCTGGGCGCCCATGCAGCACATTCGTTCTGAGCGACGCAGCCGCTGGCGGCAACTTGCGCTGTGCATGGCCGTGCTGGTGCTGAGCAGCGCCCCGGCGCGGGCGCTGTCGGTGTTTGCCTGCGAGCCCGAATGGGCGGCGCTGGTGCGCACCCTGGCCCCCGACGCCCAGGTGCAGGCCGCCACCCACGCGTTGCAGGACCCTCACCACATCGAAGCCCGCCCGAGCCTGATCGCTGCCTTGCGCCGTGCCGACCTGGCGGTGTGCACCGGTGCTTCCCTGGAGGCTGGCTGGCTGCCGATGCTCCAGCAGCGTGCCGGCAACCCGCGTGTGCAGGACGACCAGCCGGGCATGTTCCATGCAACCGACCACGTCGCCCTGATCGACCAGCGCCCTCCTGGCGGCCCCTTCGACGGTGACGTGCATGCCGAGGGCAATCCGCATGTGCACCTGGACCCGCATCGCCTCCTGGAAGTGGCGCAGGCGCTGGCCGAGCGCATTCAGCAGATCGAGCCGCAGCGCCGTGCCGATGTGGCACAACGCCTGCGGACGTTCGAGACCGGCTGGAAGCAGCGCATCGCCCAGTGGGAGCGCCGCGCCGCGCCGCTCAGAGGGCGCACGGTGGCGGGGCAGCACACGACGTTCGCCTATCTGTTTGGCTGGCTGGGGATGCGACAGGTGATCGATCTCGAGCCCAAGCCCGGCATGGCGCCCAGTTCGGCGCACCTGAACCGGATGCTGATGCAGGCCCGCGCCAGGCCCCCGGCGGCCGTGGTGGTGGCGACCTACCAGGACGCGCGCCCGGCCGGCTGGCTCGCGACCCAGCTTGCACCCCAGGTCCCGCTGCTCAAGCTGCCGGCCACCGTCACGTCCGACGGGCCGGCGGCCACGCTGGAAGGGCTGTTCGACCAGCTCGTGACCGAGCTGGTCCATGCGATGCCGGGCGCACCGCAATGAGCCCGACGACGCTCTGGGCTGATCTCGGGTGGTTGCTCTGGCCGGTGCTGGCACTGCTGGCCGGTACCGCCGCCCTGGCGCCGCTGGGCACGCAGGTGCTGGCTCGCGGCGTGGTGTTCATCGATCTTGCGCTGGCACAACTGGCTGCGTGTGGTGCGCTGGCTGTGACGCTGATCGACGACCATCCCTCAGCCTGGCTTGCCCATGGCGCAGCGGCATTGGCCGCGCTGGGCGGAGCCGCGCTGGTGTGGTGGCTCGCACAGCGCTGGCCGGCACAGCGCGAGGCCTTGATCGGGCTGGTCTACGTTGCAGCAGCCGGCTTGGCCATGCTGGCCGTGACCTGGGACCCGCATGGCAAGGAACGCCTGGCTGCGCTGCTGGCAGCCGACGTGCTCTGGGCCGCGCCGCAGCCCACCCTGGCGCTGGTGGGCGTGGCCGTGGCCGTGCTGGCACTCGGCCGGTGGCGTGATGGCGTGCTGCAGCGCGACCTGGCCTTCTACCCGCTGTTTGCAGTGGCGCTCAGCGTGGCCGTGCCGGTGCTCGGGCTCTACCTCGTGTTCGCGTGCCTGATCGCGCCGGCCCTGTGGGTTCGGCGCGGCTGGTCTCGCCACCGATCGAGCGTGGCAGCGGCGGTCGTGGCCCTGCTCGGGCTGTGTCTGTCGTGGTGGACCGACTGGCCCAGCGGCGCCTGCGTTGCGGTCTGCCTGTCCGTGGCGGGTGTCGGTGCGGCCCTGATGCCTCGAGGTGAGGTCTGACCCCTGCGCCGCGTGCGGTCGCGTCGGGGTGCCTACAATGGATCGACTCCCGCCCGACACCCATGGCCCGCAAGCAAGCTGCCCCCACTGCAACCTCCCGGTCACCTGCCGCTGCCGCGGGCGACGGCCCTGGCCGTCCGGATGCCGCCGTGCAGTCCGGCATGGCCCATGCGCAGGCCGTCTGTGCCGGCCGCGGCGCCACACTCACCGAAACACGCGCCCTGGTGCTTGAACTCCTGTTGCGTCGCGAGGGTACGGCCAAGGCCTACGACCTGCTGGCCGACATGCAGCAGCGCCAGCCCGGCGTGGCCCCGATGACGGTCTATCGTGCGCTCGACTTCCTGGTCGAGCATGGCCTGGTTCACAAGGTCGCGTCGAACAGTTCGTTCGTGGTGTGTCGCCATGCCGATCACCCCCACCTCGACCCGGTCTTCATGGTCTGTGGCCAGTGTGGCACGGCCACCGAATGGGATGACCCGGCGATGGGCAAGCACCTCGCCCGCGCACTGGCCACCACCGGCTTCCACGCCCAGGGCGTGGAGATCAAGGGCGAATGCGCCCGATGTGCCGCCACCGGCAGCACCCCGGGGCCGGCGGCGCATTCACGCTGATCCTCCCTCGTTCACGTCTTCAGTCGCGGTCCGGCGCATGAGCCGGGCGCGTCGGTGTCTGCCTGCGTCGATCAAATTAACACCTGGTAAAAAAATTTCGCAGACTTGGCGTTGCAGGCATTGACGGCAATTAAATGCCGGGTAAAAATTGGCGCATCTTTGCAGAAAGCAGCGCTCCCATGGCCCCCGCTCCGTCCTCACCGCCTGATGCCTCAGACCCCCAGACCGCGCTGCCGGTGTTTCGCACCTGCACGGCGTTCGACGGGGAGCGCCGCGTCGCCGCCGGCCCGCTCGACCAGGTCGCTCTCAGCCTGCAGCAGATGCTGGCCCGCCACCCTGACTTCGCGCCGCTGGTGTTCGATGACTGCACCGGCGAGGTGGTCGACCTCGATCTGCGTGGCACGGCCGAGCAATTGACGGCCTGGCTGATGCTGCACCGGCCGCCTCGTGCGGCAACCACCCCGGCATCGCCCGACCATGCCGAAGACAACCCGCAGGCAACGCCGGCCGCCCGCGGCCGGGGGCGGCCGCGGCTCGGGGTCGTGGCACGCGAGGTCAGCCTGCTGCCGCGTCACTGGGAGTGGCTCAACAGCCAGCCCGGTTCTGCGTCGGTCGTGCTGCGGCGCCTGGTGGACGAAGCCCGGCGCGACAGCGTTCGGCGCGACCAGCGGCGCCAGGCCCAGAAGGCAGCCTATGTCGTCATGTCGGCGATGGCCGGCAACCGGCCGCATTTCGAAGAGGCGACCCGCGCCCTGTTCGCCGGTGACGCGCCGCGCTTTGCCGCGCTGATGGCCGGCTGGCCACCGGACATCCGCGAGTACGTCGCCGCCCTGGCCCGCGAGGCCTTTGACACCCCCCCTGTTTCCTGACACACCGGAGCCCCCCCATGAACCCCGTTGCGAGTCCCTCGGACAAGCGCGCGATGAAGCGCCAGTACCTGGAGGCCAAGGTGCCGGCAGGTGTCTATGCCATCCGCAACCGCCTCAATGGCCGTGTGTATGTGGGTGCGAGCCTGAACGTGGACGGCGCGATCAACCGCCACCGCTTCGAGCTGCAGCAGAAGAATCACCGCAACCCGGCCCTGCTGCGCGACTGGCTGGACCAGCGCGGCGAGCACATCGAGTTCGAAGTGCTCGGCCTCGTCAAGGAGCGCGATGACCCCGCGTTCGACCGCCAGGCCGAACTGGCTGCCTTGCTCGAGCTCTGGCAGGAGGAACTGCCCTGCATGGCCCCGCAGGGCTACAACCCGACCCGCACACCCGCACGCAGCTGAGCCGCCGCGCCCGCGCCATGCCATGACCTGGCGCGCTCTTCCACCTCACCCGTGAACCCTGACATGAATGCCAGCCCTCTTGAGCGTTGCCTCGACCTTGCACAAGCCCACGCCCGCATCAGCTTCGTGCTCGATGACGAACTCGGCACCCAGCACGGCCTGTCCTTTGCGGACTTCTGCCTGCTGCACGAGCTGGACCGCGCCGACCTCGGCCACCTGTCGGCAGCGGCCCTGGCCGCGCCGCTGGGCGCCAGCCTGTCCGGCCTGACCCGCCGCCTGCTGCCGCTCGAAAAGACCGGCCTGGTGCAGCGCCAGCACGATGCCGCCGGTCGGCGCATCATTGCGATCCGGCCTGCGGGCCGTGCGATCGTGCGGGAGGCCGCGCAGACGGCCGAACGGGTGTGTGCGTCGGCACTGCCCGCCCGGGCGGCGGTGCCGCTTGCCGCGCCCGCGCGCAGCGGGCCTGCAGCCGCCACCTGACCCGCGACACGTCACTCAACCCATTCGTCCACGACGGCCCCACCATGCCCCACCTCACCCTCGAACACACCGCCAATCTGACCTCGTTCCAGCCCGAGGCGGCCTTGACGGCCCTGAACCGTGTGCTGTTGCAGTCCGGCCAGTTCAGCGACGAAGACATCAAGAGCCGCGCGCTGGCGCTGACCCAGTTCCGCGTGGGCAGCCAGCCGGGCGGCCACGGTTTCATCCACGTCACCTTGTCGCTGCTCAGCGGCCGTTCGCCCGAGGTCAAGCGTGCACTTGCATCGCAATTGCTCACCGAGCTGCAAGGCCATGTGCAGGATGCGTCAACCACACTGGCGGTGCAGCTCAGCGTCGACGTGCGCGACCTCGACCGCGACTGCTACGCCAAGCTGCGGCTGCCCGGCTGATCGGGCAGGCCGGGACGGGCCTGCTGCACCAGCCAGCGGGCCACGGTCTCGACCTCATCGCGGCTGCCTGGGTGCGCACGCAGCATCCAGTAGGCATGGTCGGTGGGCGGCCCCGGCTTCGGGGTGGGCAGCACCATCAGCCGGCCGGCGGCCAGCAGCTCGCGCAACAGCCCCAGCCGGCCCAGCGCAATGCCCTGGCCGGCCAGCGCAGACTGCACGACCAGGTCGTACTGGTTGAAGCGCAGCACCGCGCGCGGCTGAACCTGCGGCCAGCCCATCGCCTGCAGCCAGTCGGGCCAGCGCAACCACGGCCGGCGCGGGTCGTCGAACTCCAGCAGCACGCTGCGCGCGATCTGCGTGCGCGAACGCAGCGCCTGCAGTCCCAGCGCCGGATGGGCCACCGGCGCCACCGTTTCGTCGAACAGGCGCACGGCATCGGCCGGCACGCTTGCGGCCGCGCTGTAGCGCAGCGCGATGTCGATGCCATCGGCCTGCAGGTCCACGACCCGGTCGCTGGCAGCCACGCGCAGGTCGATGGCCGGATGGTCCTGCTGAAAGCGACCCAGCCGCGGCAGCAGCCACAGCGCCGCCACGCCGATGCTGGCACTGACGGTGACCGGCCGCCTCTCGTTCGACGGGCCCAGGCTGCCGATCACGTCCTGCAACTGCTGCACGGCGCTGTCTGCGCTGCGAAACAGCCGTTCACCGTCGGGCGTGAAGGCGAGCGAACGATGCCCTCGCACGAACAGCGCCACGCCCAGGCGATCTTCGAGCGACTGCACCTGGCGGCTCACCGCCGACTGGGTCAGGCACAGGTCCTGTGCCGCCTGCGTGATGCTCATGCGCCGCCCCACGGCCACGAATCCGCGCAGCGCATCCATCATCGATGCCAGCTTCAACAAGGGTACCGACATGCCATCACCGCATGTGACGGGCGGGGGCCCGTCCTTCGGTCGACAGGGTAGCGCATTCGCGGTTGGTAAGGAGGACGGAGCAGGTCGGCACGTCGATGCAGTTCATATGCGTCACATGTGTCACATGCGCCGCGTGCATGTGTAGCTTGCCCAATCAGCGCTTGAGCCCGGGCCGGCCATCGGGCCGAATGGACCCCGGTGCCGTGCGATGCACGGATTGCACATTCCTTTGAGCAGGAGGCCGGCATGAGCCGACGCGAGTGGACCCTGATGATCTGTGGTGGCCTGGTGCTGTTCCTGTGCCTGGGCCAGCGCCATGCCTTCGGGCTGTACCTGCTGCCGGTCACGACCGAATGGGCCTGGAGCCGCGAGACGTTTTCGGTGGCCGTGGCGGTGCAGAACCTCGTCTGGGGGCTGGCCCAGCCCTTCAGCGGCATGTGGGCTGACCGCCGTGGCGCCAGGCCGGTGATGGTGGCCGGCGCAGTGCTCTATGCCACCGGCCTGCTGCTGATGCCCTGGAGCCAGCACGGCCTGGCCTTTGCCGCGACGATCGGCCTGCTGGTCGGGCTGGGCCAGAGCGGAACGGGCTTTGCCATCGTCTACGGCGCCGTAGGCAAGGCATTTGACCCGGCGCGCCGTGCCCGCGCGCTGGCCATCACCGGCGCGATCGGCGGCGCGGGCCAGTTCCTGATGCTGCCGTTCAACCAGATCCTGATCGCCGAGGCAGGTTGGGTGCTGGCCATCACCGTGGCCTCGATGGCCATGGCGGCGATGGTGCCGCTGGCCTGGGGCATGCGCATGCCAAGCGCACCGGCTGCCACGGCCGAGGTGCGCTCCCTGCGCAGCACGCTGGCCCAGGCCTTCGGTGACCGCGACTTCTGGCTGCTGACGCTGGGTTTCCTGTCGTGCGGCTTCCAGCTGGCCTTCATTGCCAATCACCTGCCGGCCTACCTGGCCGACCAGGGGCAGCCGGCCCGGGTGGCCTCACTCGCGCTGGGCCTGGTGGCCCTGGCCAACATCGTGGGGACCTACCTGTTCGGCATGGCCGCGTCCCGTCTGCCGCACAAGCATCTGCTGGCCTTGCTCTACGGTGCACGCACGGTGGCGATCCTGGCGTTCGTGGCGTGGCCGGTGTCGTCCTGGAGCGTGTATGGGTTCGCGGCCGCCATGGGCTTCACCTGGCTGGGCACGGTGCCGCTGACCACCGGCCTGCTCGGGCAGCTTTATGGCGTGCGTTACGTGACCACCTTGTTCGGCTTTGCCTTCCTGTCGCACCAGGTGGGCAGCTTTCTCGGGGTCTGGCTGGGCGGCTGGTGGTACGACAGCTTCGGCGGCTATCGCGGCATCTGGCTGATGGCGGCGGCCCTGAGCCTGATGTCGGCCGTGGTGAACCTGCCGATCCGTGAACGGGCCGCGGCAGCGCGACTGCAGGCGGCTGCATGAGGGCGCTGCGCTGGCTGGCCGGGGCCGGCAGTGCCGCACTTGCCGGGGGCGTGCTGCGGTGGTATGCGGGGCCCGCGCTGCAGGCGGATGTGGGGTGGTTGCTGGCCCTGTGCGGCGGCGCTGGCTGAGCCGCATGCGGGCGTGCCGCTGCCCGCGGGCCGCCCTCGCCCGGGCGGCCCGGGGGGGGTGTCACACGATGGAGCGCGGCGCCACGCCCAGGTCCTGCCAGCGCTCCGGGTGGCAGGTGAACAGCAGCACCTGATGACGCTGCGATGCATCGAACAGCACCCGCTTCATCTGTGCCAGGCGCTTGTCGTCGCTGTGCACCAGTGCGTCATCCAGGATCAGCAGGGTGGGGCGGCCGGCCTCGCGCAGCAGGTCGGCATAGGCCAGCCGGCTGATGAGCCCCAACTGCTCGCGTGCGCCGAAGCTCAGGGCCTCGACCGTGGCGGTCTGCTGAGCACCGGCCCCGCCCGGACGGGACAGCGTGGCCGGTGCCAGCGAGGCCGTCACCTCCAGCTGCGCGCCGGGAAACAGCAGCTCCAGATAGTGCTGCAGACGCTGGCGCAGCGGGCGCTGCAGCCGGGCCATGACGGCCTGGCGACCGGCGTCCAGCCGGCTGCACAGCAGGTCGAGCGCCGCGGCGCGGCGCTGCAGCTCCTGCTCGCGCCGCCGGGCGCGGGCAAGTTCACCCTCCAGCGTGGCCAGTTGCTCCTCCAGGCCGTGGGCGCCTTCCTGCTGCAGTGCCTGCTGCAGCAGCAGCAGGCGCTCGCGGCGCTGGCGGTGCGCGGCTTCGAGCTGCTCGATGCTGCGCTGCAGCCGCACGATGTCCTGGGCGACGATTTCCGGGCGCGCTTCGTGCAGCCGCGCGCGTGCCTGCTCGATGCGCGCCGCCAGCGCGTCCTGTTCGGCCTGCAGGGCCAGCAACTGCTGCTGGGCTTCGGTCTGACGGGCCTGGCGTTCGGGGTCGTTCAGGCGGGACAGGGCCGCGTCGTATTCGCGTCGCGCGTCGTCGTGGCGACCCTGGGCCGCGGCAAGCTGGCGCTCGGCGCCGGCCAGCGCGGTCGCGGCGGCCTGGGCCAGGGTGTCGGCCGAGTGCTGGGCCGCCTCGGCCTGGGCCGGATCGGGCAGGGCAGTGTGGGTGGCCGTGGGCGCGGCTTCGGCCTCGGGGGGCAACTGGTCGAGTGCCTGCTGGATCGAGCGCTGGCGGGCACCTGCCTGGGTGTGCTGCAGTCGCAGCGCATCGAGGCCCTTGGGCGCCACGATGGCCAGGGCCTGTTCGGCCATCGCGATGCGTGCGTTCAGCTCGTTCTGCGCGGCCGCGCGGGCCTCGGCCTGGGCCGGATCGGCCACGCCGAGCGCCTGCAGGGCCTGCTGCAGTTCGGCTTGTGCATCGCGGTGGCGGCGTGCCAGTTCGGCCAGGTCCTGTCCGCCCGGGGTGATGGTGAGGTCGCCCACTCCGGGCAGCGTCAGCGTGACGGCGGTGTCGATCAGCCGTTCACCCTTGGCCTGCAACTGCTGCGGGCCGTCGGCGCCGGACAGGGTCAAGGACTGCCCCGGCAACAGCCGGTAGCCCAGGCGGGTGGCCACGGCCTGGCGCTGGAGTTCGAGCTCACGTTCGGTACGCTGCAGCTGCACCACCCGGGTCACCGCGCGCGGGTCGATGCGCACGGCGGCTGCCTGGGCCTGCAGCGCGTTCAGCCGCGCGTGATCGGCGTCTGCCCGGGCCAGTGCCTCGGCCGCCTGCCGAGTGCTGTCTTCGGCCTGGGCCAGTTGCTCGCGCAAGTCGTGCCGTGAACGGGCCTCACGGGCGCGGCGCAGGGCGTCGCGTGCCTGCAGCGCCTGCGCCTGCGCGGCTTCGGCCTGCTGGCGGGCCGAGTGCACGGCGGCACGCGCCGTGTCGCACTGGGACACCGCCGCCGCCAGGGCCTGCTCGCGGGCCCGCACGACGGCCTGCTGTTCGGCCAGGTCGTTGAGCTGGCGGGTCAGCAGCTCGCGGGTCTGCGTCAGCTGGGCCAGTCGGGCGGTGTCGCCGGCCAGTTGCTGCTGGGTGCTCTGCAGCGCCTGCTCTTGTGCACGAGCCTGCGCAAGCGCTGCCTGCAGCGGCTCCCAGGGCCGGCGCGTCTCGTCGGTGTCGTGCTGGGCACGCAGTGTGGCCAGCTGGTCGACCTGCTCGCGGTAGGCGGCCACACGCGCGAGCAGGGCCTGATGGTCGGCGGCCAGGTTCGCGGCACGGTCGATGGCCTCGGCCAGCGCGGCTCGGGGTTTGCCGGTGGCGGTCAGCAGCTCGGCACGCTGAGCGCGCAGGCGTTCGAGCAGATCGTCGCCGCCGGTGGCGGCCAGGCCGGCGGTTGCACGCTCCAGCGTGGCGGGTGCCGTCGCGCTGCCATCAGGGGCCGCCTGACTGGCCAGGGCGTCGTGCAGATGGTCCTGGGCATGGCTGACGTCCAGGTCCTGGCCGGTGCCCTGGTCGACCCACAGCAGGCCGGGGATGCCCCAGTGCTCGGGGCGGCTGGCGCCCTTGGCGGCAAACGCAAAGCCGAACAGGCTGGCCAGGTGGTCTTCGGCTTCCACCCCTTCGTATGTGCGGCCGTGGGTCTGCAGGCTGCAGCGTTTGCGCCCGAGGAAACTCTTGACCAGGTGCATGGGCTGCCCGGCCAGCAGAAAGTCGAGTTCGATCGTCGGTGCCGCGGCGCTGTCGCCCCAGGGCCGCAAGTCGTCGACTGCGGTGGAGCGGTGCCGCTCGAAAAACGCCGCACGGATCGCGCGCACCAGCGTGCTCTTGCCGGCCTCGTTGGGCCCGCAGAACAGGTTGAGCCCGGGCTCGAAGCCGGTCAGCTCGAAGGGCTGGCGAAACTGGCGGAGCTGCTCCACCCGCAGCCGGGTGATCTGCATCGTCATGCCGAGGCTCCGTCGGGCGTGCGCCGCATCAGCTCGGCCGCAAGCAGGGCCAGGGCATCGCTGGCCCGTTCGCGCTCGGCGGCCGGTTGGTGGTCGGACCCGGCCAGTTCACCCAGCTCGGCGATCACTTCGCCCAGGTAGCCATCGACCTGCAGTCGTGCCACGTCCTCTGCGGTCGGCCGCAGGTGCAGCTCGGCCAGGTCGGTCTGCAGATGCCGCACGCGGGCCTCGGTCAGCCCGAGTGCCTGCACCAGCCGCTGCCGGTCGGCCAGGTCGGTCTGGCCGCTCACCTGCAGGTCCACCACGTCATCGGCGCCCAGGCTGGCCAGCTGGCCGATCAGTTCATCAACGTCGCTGCCCACCTGGAGCCGGGCCGCAAGCGACTGCCAGCGGAACCGGCCCGTGCTCAGCGGGGTGAGGACCGGCTCGGCGCCCACACCCGGCACGTCGACAAGCAAGGCACGCCCGGCGTCGTTGTTCCTGAAGCGGTCGGGTTCGGGCGTGCCGCTGTAGGCCATGCGCGCTTCGATCTGGCGCAGACCGTGCCAGTCGCCCAGCGCAAGGTAGTCGAGCCGGGCGCGGGTGCATCGGTCGGGGGCAATCGGATTGGGCGAGTCTATGCCCTCGGCCAGCAGGCCCTGCACGCTGCCGTGGGCCAGGCCGATGCGCAGCAGTCCGTCGGGGGTGGCGGCTGCGTCGAACCATTCGGTGAGGTCACCGTAGGTGTGGCGCTGGGTGAGCGGGGCGGGCAGCACCGCAAAACCCCGCTCGAGCTCCAGGTGCACCTCGGGCTCCAGCAACAGGTGCACGTTGGCCGGCACGGCCTGCAGGCGGCGGGCCCGTGTCCAGACGCTTTCGGCCAAGGCAGCGTCGTGGTTGCCGGGAATCATCAGCCAGGGGCCGTCGTAGGCAGCCAGGGCATTGAACAGCCGGCGCAGCGTGCGGTCCGAGACGGTCTGGGCATCGAACACGTCACCGGCCACCAGCACGGCATCGACTGCATGGTCGGCGGCCAGCTGCGCGATGCGCTCCACGGCGCCCAGCCGGGCCTCGGCCAGCAGCGGGGCGACCTCAGGGTCGAAGCTTGTGAACTGGCGGCCGATCTGCCAGTCGGCGGTGTGCAGGAAACGGGGCATGCGGTGCGTGAGGGTGGGGGCCGTGCGAGTGTGCGCGGATCATAGGGGCAGTC
>CBFGPV010000133.1:0-12210 GCA_965650765.1 uncultured Burkholderiales bacterium | reverse complement strand
CGCGAGCTGGCCCGGCTGCGCGCCTGGTGCCCGCAGCATCACCAGGACGTCTTTGCCCTGAGCGCGCTCGACATCGTGCTGGCGGCCCGCCAGCCCTACGCCGGTCGCCTGGGCTGGCTGGGTGCCGACGACACACGCATCGCACGCGACTGCCTGGCCCGGCTGGACGTGGCCCATCTGGCCCACGAAGACGCGCGCCACTTGTCCGGCGGCGAACGCCAGCGCGTGGCCCTGGCCGCCGCGCTGGCCCAGGACACCGCCGTGCTGCTGCTGGACGAACCCACCGCCCATCTGGATGTGCCACACCAGCTCGCGGTGGCGCGCCTGCTCACCGGGCTGACCGACCGCGCCGTGATCATGTCACTGCACGATGTCAACCTCGCCTTGCAGTGCTGCACGCATGGCGTGCTCTACCTGCCCGACGGCCATGAGCAGGGCCCCCTGCACGAGGTGCTGACCGCCGCGCGGCTGACCCAGGCCTACGGCTGCGCGATGCGGCGCATCGAGGTCGACGGCCGGCCACACTTCCTTCCCGACCTTCGAACCGACGCGCTGTCGCCGGCCCGGCCGTGCTGACACCTCGTACCGAACTCCCTCATCACTCCGACACCCATGAGCTCCACTTCTTCTGACGCACCCACGCCCAACACCCCTGCGGACACCGACGGACGCGACGAACGCCACCGCGAGCGCATGCAGCGCAAGAAGGCCGTGATCGACGCGAAGATCGACGCGGCACAGCGGGACTGCGGCATCCTCCTCGTCACCACCGGCAACGGCAAGGGCAAGAGTTCGAGTGCCTTCGGCATGGTGGCCCGCGCGCTCGGCCACGGCATGAAGGTGGGCGTGGTGCAGTTCATCAAGGGCGCGGTGCCCACAGGCGAAGAACGGTTCTTCCGCCGCTTTCCGGACGAGGTCGAGTTCCATGTGATGGGCGAGGGCTACACCTGGAACACGCAGGACCGCAGCCGCGACGTCGAGCGGGCGCAGGCGGCCTGGCAGGTTGCCCGGCGCATGCTGCGTGACGAAGGCGTCGGGCTGGTCGTGCTCGATGAGGTCAACATTGCGCTGAAGCACCGCTACCTGGACGTCCAGCAGGTGATCGCCGACCTGCAGGCCCGCCCTGCGATGCAGCATGTGGTGCTGACGGGACGCGCCGCACCGGCCGAGCTGGTGGAGGTGGCGCACACCGTGACCGACATGGGCCTGGTGCGGCACGCCTTTGCGCAGGGCATACGCGCACAGCCCGGCGTGGAGTTGTGAGCGCCCCCAAGGCCGGGCTGCGCCCAGCCCGCCCCCCCGCGGGGGTCAAGGAAACTTGGGGCGGCCCGGCGTTTCCTTGTAACGCCATGGCACGCGCATTGGTGATCGCCGGTCCAGCGTCGGGACAGGGCAAGACCAGCTTCACCTGTGCCCTGGCCCGACGCCTGGTCCGGCAGGGGCACCGGGTACAGGCGTTCAAGATCGGGCCGGACTTCATCGACCCGGGTTTCCTGGCCGAGGCCACCGGTGAACCGGTGCACAACCTGGACCTGTGGATGGTCGGCGAAGACCATTGCACACGCCTGCTTGCACAAGCCGCCGCACGCGCCGACTGGATCCTGATCGAAGGGGCGATGGGGCTGTACGACGGCAATCCGAGTGCGGCCGATCTGGCCGCACGCTTGTGCATCCCGGTGCTCGGTGTCATCGACGCCTCGGCCATGGCCGAGACCTTCGGCGCCGTGGCCCTGGGGCTGCAGGCCTATGGCCGGCTCAAGGGTCTGCAGTGGGCGGGTGTGGCCGCCAACCGGGTGGCCAGCGCCGGCCACGCCCGCATGCTGCGTGACAGCCTGCTGCCCGAGCTGGCCTGGGTGGGCCAGTTGTCGCGCTCGGCCCATGCCCTGCCCGAACGCCACCTGGGCCTGGTGCAGGCCAGTGAACTGCGTGCCGATGGCCTGCAGGCAGTGTGGCAGGCGCTCGACGATGCACTGGAAGTCGACCTGCTGCGCCTGGACCGGCTGGCCCCGTGGCGCGCGCCCGACCTGGTGGCGCCGGCCACGGTGCCCGAGCTGCTGAGCGGGCGGCACATTGCGGTGGCGCGCGACGAGGCGTTTTCGTTCTGCTACGAGGCCAACCTGGACGTGCTGCGTGCGATGGGTGCACGCATCGAGACGTTCTCGCCGCTGGCCAACGAAGCGCTGCCCGCCGAGTGCGATGCGGTCTACCTGCCCGGGGGCTACCCGGAGCTGCATGCACAGCGTCTGAGCCAGGCACGCCGCTTTCTGCACAGCCTGCGTGCACACCATGCGCAGGGCCGGCCGATCGTGGCCGAATGCGGCGGCATGATGGTCTGTGCCGAATCGCTGCGCACGCTCGACGGCGAACAGCATCTGATGGCCGGCCTGCTGCAGGCCACCGCCGTGATGGGTGACCGCATCGCCGGACTGGGGCTGCAATCCTGGTCGACGCCGCAGGGCGAGCTGCGCGGCCATGCCTTCCACTACGGGCGGCTGGAGGTCAGGAGCGGGCTGGTGCCGCATGCCCTGACGCAGCCCCGGCGTTACGGCGGGCCGGAGGCGGTGTTCCGGGTCGGATCGCTGACGGCCTCGTTTTTCCATGGGTACTTTGCGTCGTGCCCGGCCGCCGCGGCGGCCTTGTTCCAGCGCGCGCCGGAGCAGGCTCCACCGACTTGAGGATGCGCGGGCGCGGCGGGCGCCGCACAGTGGATGCGCCTCAACCCAAGGAGCGTCCCCCATGAAACCCGCCGCCCCCACCAGCCACGGCTACTGCACCGCCGATGCAGCGCCGGTGCGCAGCAACCTGGTCAAGCCAGGCCGCTTTGGCCTGCTCTTTCCGGAATTGAGCAACAGTCCCTGGACGACCGGCAACCCCGCGCAAGACGACCAGATCAGCGAGGCCCTCGGTGCGGCCATGCATGCGCCGGGCAATCTGCCGGGCAACATCGCCGCGGGCTTCACCTACTTCGGCCAGTTCGTCGACCACGACATCACCTTCGATCCCACCAGCCTGGGTGAAAACATCGTCGACGTCGGTGACCTGGTGAACTTCCGCTCGCCGGCGGTCGACCTCGACTGCCTGTACGGGTCGGGCCCGCGCGACCAGCCCTTCCTGTATGCCCGCGAGGCGGACGGCAGCCGTCGTCACTTCCTGATCGGGCCGGTGATCCAGCCCGGCGGCGGTGCCCCCGGCGGGACCGACGCACAGGTGGTCGCGCTGGATGGGGCCTCGTATGACCTGCCGCGTGCCTGCGACGGCGTAAGCACACGCACGGCCATCATCGGCGACAAGCGCAACGACGAGAACCTGATCGTGGCGCAGTTCCATCGCACCATGCTGCACTTCCACAATGCGGTGGCATTGCACTTCCCGGAGATGAAGTTCGAGCAGGTGCGCACGACCGTCGTGCACCACTACCAGCGTGTGCTGCTCAATGAGTTCCTGCCGATGATCGTCGGGCAGGCCGCGCTCGATGCGGCGCTGTCGGCGCCGCGCTTCTACCTGACCGACCCGGCGCAGGAGTCCTTCATACCGCTGGAGTTCTCGGGCGCCGCCTATCGCTTCGGCCACAGCATGGTGCGCAGCGACTACCGCTTCAACAAGGTGTTCGACCCAGCGGACTTCCGCCTGGCCTTCACCTTCACCGGCGAAGGCGGGATGTTCGGCTTGCCGCGCTACCCCACGAACTGGCTGCTCGACTGGCGCCAGTTTTTCCCCGGGCTGGGCCTGGAGCCGCAACCGGCCATGGCGATCGACGCCTCGCTGTCAGACCAGCTGCTGATCGGCGGCCCGGGCGGCACGCCGCTGGCACGGCTCAACCTGATCCGCGGCTCGCGCCACTACAAGCTGCCGTCCGGTCAGGCGGTGGCGGCCCGCATGGGGGTGCCCGCCCTGTCGGCCGACCAGTTGCAGACCGGAGCCGCCGGCAGTGTGGTCACGCAGTTCGCCAGCCTGCAGCAAAGCACACCGTTGTGGTTCTACATCCTGAAGGAGGCCGAGATCCTGCAGGGCGGCGAGCGGCTCGGGCCGGTGGGCGGGACCATCGTCGCCGAGGTGTTTGCCGGGTTGATGCGCAATGACCCCGAAAGCGTGTTGTCCAACCCGATGGCCGCGCCGGCGCTGCCGTCAGTCGACGGCACCTTCCGCATGGCCGACCTGTTCCGCTTTGTCGAGTCGAAGAAGGGCCAGGGCAACATCCCGGCCGCCGGCGTGATCAATCCGCTGGGTGCCTGAGCCAGCCGGACTCAACGCTTGCGCCGCGCAGCCTCCATGGCGTCGCACACCCGTTGTGCGCCCTCGAGGATGCGCGGCGTGGGCCGGTTGATCAGGTCGCCGTTGACGGAAAAGAGGTTGTCGCGTGCCACGGCGAGCAGCCGCGGAAAGCGCCGCCATTCCGCCAGATCGTCGAGCGTGCGACCCGAGTTGGTCGCGCCGGGCGCCGCCGTGAACATGAACTCGGGGTTGGCCTGCAGCACCGCCTCCTGCGACAGCGTGGGCACCAGCGGCGCCAGGCTGCCGAAGACGTTGACACCACCACACAGCCGGATCACGTCGCTCACCATGTGCGTGTCGTTCAAGGTCATCAGCGGCCGCGACCACACCTGGTAGAACGTGGGCACCTTGGCCGCACCCTCGTAGCGCTTGCGCAACTCGGCCAGACGCTGCGCATAGCGGGCGCCCTCGGCCCGGGCCGTCTCGGCCGTGCCCATCAGCACGCCCAGCCGCTCAAGGGCCCCGGGGATGTCCTCCAGACGTCGCGGTTCACTCTGGTAGATCGGGATGTTCAGCGTCTGCAGCTTCTCGATCTGGCGCTGCGCATTGCCGTGCCGCCAGACGACAAACAGGTCAGGCTTGAGGGCCGTGATGGCCTCCAGGTCCAGGGCCTTGTTGTCGCCGATGCGTCGGACCTGGCGCGCCGCCTCGGGGTAGTCGCTGTAGGCCACCGCGCCCACCAGCCGGTCACCGGCGCCGGCGGCAAACACCAGTTCGGTCACATGCGGTGCCAGGCTCACCACTCGCCGGGCCGGTGCCGCCAGCGTGATGGTCTGCCCGTGGTCGTCGACCACCGAGACCGCAGCACCAGCGGCAAGCGCCGCCCGTGGCGCCAGCACGACCAACACGCCCAGCAGGGCCATGGCGCACATGCGCCGAGTTTGGGTTGTCAATCCGATATCTCCTCTTGGACCGCGCCCAGCGCGTCGGCCACACGTTTGAGGCCGGCCTCGTCGGCCGGCAGGCCCAGGCGCAGGGCCTGGTAGGGGGTGCCGCCGCCGGCGGCGGCGTCCAGGTCGAACAGGCGCGTCCAGATGCCGCGACGTGCCAGGCCCTCGTGCCAGCGTGCTGCAAGCGCCGTCTCGACGGTGCGAAACAGCGGCGTGCCCACACTGGCCAGCCCGCGGGCCTGGAGCACCTGCGTCAACGCCGCAGACTGATGCGCAAGCCAGCGGCGCGTGTCGTGCTGCCAGGCGGTGTCGGCCAGGGCAGCCAGGGCGATGCGCAACACCGGGCCGGGCACGGCCCACGGCCCCAGGTCGGCCTTCAGTGCCACAAGCCAGGGTGCGGGCGCCTGCACGACACCGAAGCGCAGCCCGGCCAGACCATAGAACTTGCCGATCGAGCGCAGCACCACCACGTTGCCCAGGGCCATCAGCGCCCGGCCTGCCTCATCGGCCGCGGCCTGGGCCTCGGCAAATGCCAGGTCCACCACCAGCAGCCGACACTGGCCTGCCAGGTGCGCGAGTTCACCCACCGTGAAGGATTCGCCGGTCGGGTTGTTGGGGCTGGCGAGCACGATCACATCGGCCTGGGCCAGGTGCTCGCGCCGCACGCGCTGCACCGCATGCCCTTCCAGGGCCCAGCGGGCGGCATGCTCTCCGTAGCCCGGACTCAGGACCTGCACCCGGGCCGTGCCGTGCAGGCGGCGCCACACCCGCGGCAGCGACTGGATCACGGCCTGTGAGCCGGCCACCGGCCAGGCACCCGTACCGTAGTGCGCCGCCAGCGCCTGCAGGTCGCGCTCGTCCGGCGTGGGCAGTTCGCGCCAGGCAGCAGGGTCGAGATCCGCCAATGCCCGCGCCACCGGCCAGCCGCGCGGGTGGATGCCGGTGGACAGGTCCAGCCACGGCAGCCCCTGCGGAGACGGCCCGTACAGCCTCACGGCGCGGTGCAGGTCCGCGCCATGCGGCACGCCAGGGCTCGTCAGCTCAGGAGCACTCACAGCGCAGCCGTCCAGGCCAGTGCCAGCAGCACGAGCAGCCAGACCAGCAGCGAGCGTGCGACCAGGACCAGGGCGCGGTCCACGTCGGCCGCCTTGGGCGTCTCACCGGCCCCCAGCGGCGGCCGGTGTTCGACCCGCCCGTGGTAGGTGGCCTCGCCGCCCAGGCGCAGCGCCAGCGCTCCGGCACCGGCGGCCATCACCGGGCCGGCGTTGGGGCTGTCCCATGCCGGGGCCTGCGATCGCCAGCATTGCAGGGCCTGCACGGTGCGCCCGCTCAGCGCATAACTCGCGGCCGTGAGCCGCGCCGGCACCCAGTTCAGCGCATCATCGATGCGCGCGGCTGCCCAGCCAAAGCGCAGGAACCGCTCGGTGCGATAGCCCCACATGGCGTCAAGCGTGTTGGCCAGACGGTAGACCAGCGCCCCGGTACCGCCCGCCACGGCAAACCAGAACAAGGTGCCGAAGACGGCGTCGTTGCCGTTCTCCAGCGTGGTCTCGACCGCCGCGCCGGCCACGCCCGCTTCGTCGAGCGTGCTGCAGTCGCGCGTCACCACACGCTGCACCGCGCCGCGCGCGGCCGGCAGATCGCCGCGCACCAGCGACACCGCCACTGGCCGGACATGGTCGAACAGGCTGCGCGCACCCAGCGCCAGGTAGAGCACCACGGCATCGAGCAGCCAGGCCAGCGCGAGCCACCCGGACGCACTCGCCGCCAGCGACACCCCGGTGAACACCAGCACGGGCGGCAGCACGGCGGCCATCCAGGCCAGCAGGCCGACGGGCCTCGATCCTGCAAGGCCGCCCTGTCGTCCGTCCCCTGGGCCAGCAGCGCGGTTGAGACGCCGCTCCAACACCTGTGCCCAGCGGCCAAAGCCCACCAGCGGATGCCAGCGGCGCGCCTCGCCCAGCGCCAGATCCAGTGCCAGCCCTGTGACCAGTGCCAGTGCCCAGGGCCCGGGGGAGGTGAAGACAGTCAGTTCAGGGAGCATGCCGCAGGAAGATGGGAAGGTGCAGGTGGGAGGATGCAGGCGGCGAGGACCGTGCGAGGGCTCGTCGGGGTGGGTGGTGAGCGGGCGCGGCAGCGGGGGGACAGGGTCGGGTCGAAATGATAATCGGGCGATGCCCGAACAACCCACTCCCCTGCCCCACGCTGCGCGCCTCACCGTCCCTGCCACCGCCGGCTTCTATGACCGCTTCTGCGGCACGCTGATGGTCCAGGGCTGCACCAGCGACGCTGGCAAGTCCACCCTGGTGGCGGCCCTGGGCCGCATCTTTCGCCGGCATGGTCGCCGTGTGGCGCCGTTCAAGCCGCAGAACATGGCGCTGAACTCGGCCGTCACCGCCGACGGCGGCGAGATCGGCCGGGCCCAGGCCCTGCAGGCCCAGGCCTGCGGGCTGGAGCCGCACACCGACATGAACCCGGTGCTGCTCAAGCCGAACACCGATGTCGGTGCGCAGGTGATCATCCAGGGCCAGGCGCGCTTCAACGCCGATGCACTGGCCTATCACGAGTACAAGCCGCTGGCGATGCCCTATGTGCTGCAGAGCCACCAGCGCCTGTGTGCCGCCCATGAGGTGGTGGTGGTCGAAGGCGCGGGCAGCCCGGCCGAAGTCAACCTGCGCGACCGCGACATCGCCAACATGGGTTTTGCCGAAGCCGTGGACTGCCCGGTCATCCTGGTGGCCGACATCGACCGCGGCGGGGTGTTCGCCCACCTGGTCGGCACACTCGACTGCCTGAGCGACAGCGAACGCGCACGCGTGCGCGGTTTCGTGATCAATCGCTTCCGCGGCGACATCACCCTGCTCGAGCCCGGGCTGGACTGGCTGGAGGCGCGCACCGGCAAGCCCGTGCTGGGCGTGCTGCCCTACCTGCAGGGCCTGGTGCTCGATGCCGAGGACGCGCTGCCGGTCACCGCCAGGCCGCGGGCGGCGGGCAGCCTGCGGGTGGTGGTCCCGGTGCTGCCGCGCATCTCGAACCACACTGACTTCGACGCCTTGCGGGCCCACCCCGACGTCGAGCTGATCCTGGCCCACCCGGGCCAGCCACTGCCCGGCGCCGACCTGATCGTGCTGCCCGGCAGCAAGAGCGTGCAGGGCGACCTGGCCGAACTGCGCCGCCGCGGCTGGGACCGCGCCATCGCCCGCCACCTGCGCCTGGGCGGCAAGCTCATCGGCATCTGCGGCGGCATGCAGATGCTGGGCCAGGCCGTGCATGACCCGCACGGGCTCGAAGGTGCGGCCGGCTCGATGCCGGGCCTGGGCCTGCTGGACCTGGAAACCACCCTGGCCCCGGCCAAGCAGTTGCGCCGCGTCACGGGCCGCTTCGGCCCGCATCTGCAAGGGGAAGCCAGCGTGCGCGGCTATGAGATCCATGCCGGCGTGACGACCGGCGCGGCACTGGCCCGCCCTGCCCTTTGGCTGGACGACCACCGCCCCGATGGTGCGGTGGACGATGCCGACCAGATCCTGGCCACCTATGTGCACGGCCTGTTCGACACGCCCGAGGCGCTGGATGGCCTGCTGCGCTGGGCCGGCGCCACGCCGCAGACCCGCGTCGACCTGGACGCCCTGCGCGAGGCCAGCCTGGAACGGCTGGCCGACGCCGTGGAAGCGGCCATCCCCGACCGCGCCTGGGCGCGGGCCGGGCTAGTCGGTTTGTAGGCGGTCGCGGCGCAGCCAGGCCACCACGCCCTCGCCGGCGCGCACACCGCTGGCCATGCAGGCGCTCAGCAGGTAGCCGCCGGTGGGCGCCTCCCAGTCGAGCATCTCGCCGGCGCAGAAGGTGCCCGGCAGTTGCTTGAGCATCAGGTGCTCGTCGAGTGCCTCGAAGCGCACCCCGCCGGCCGTGCTGATCGCCTCGTCGATGGGCCGGGCGGCCAGCAGGCGGATCGGCAGGGCCTTGATCGCAGCCGCCAGCTGGGGCAGGTCCTGGAAAGACGCGCGGTCGAGCATCTCGTGCAGCAGGGCCGCCTTCACGCCGGTCAGGCCCAGTCGGCTGTGCAGATGGCTCGACAAGGACCGCGTGCCGCGCGGGTGAGTCACTTCGGCCAGCACCTGCGCGGGCGTGCGGGCCGGCAGCAGGTCCAGCTCGAACTCGGTCCAGCCGTCCCGGTCGATCGCATCGCGCAGCTCGGCGGCAAAGGCGTAGATCAGGCTGCCCTCGACACCGGTCTCGGTGAGCACGAATTCGCCTTGCCGCCGGGCCACCGTGCCATCGGGCCGGCGCACCTGGACGGCCACCGACTTCAGCGGCTGCCCTGCAAACTTGCTGCGCAGGTGGTCGGTCCAGCCCGGCACCCACGCGTCGCCCTCAGGGTGCGCGGCATCAAAGCCGCAGTTGGCCGGGCGCAGCGGCGCCACCTCGACGCCCCGTGCTTCCAGCCAGGGTTTCCAGCGGCCGTCCGAGCCCAGGCGGGCCCAGCTCGCGCCCCCCAGCGCCAGCACGGTGGCCGCCGGGCGCACCAGCATCTCGCCGGCCGGCGACAGCAGCCGCAGCGCGCCGTCGTCCGTCCAGCCCTGCCAGCGGTGCCGCATGTGGAGCTTCACGCCGCGCTCGCGCAGCCGGTGCAGCCAGGCACGCAGCAGGGGCGCCGCCTTCATGTCGGTCGGGAACACCCGGCCCGAAGTGCCGACAAAGGTCGACACGCCCAGGCCGTGAGCCCAGTCGCGCAGTGCGCCGGGCGTGAAGTCGCGCAGCATCGCGGCGATCTCGTCCCGACGCTCGCCGTAGCGCTGCACGAAAGGCTCGATCGGCTCCGAGTGCGTGAGGTTAAGCCCGCCCTTGCCGGCCAGCAGGAACTTGCGGCCGGCCGACGGCATGGCGTCGACCACATCGACGGCCAGGCCATGGCGGCTGATGCATTCGGCCGCCATCAGGCCGGCGGGCCCGGCACCGATCACGACCACCGCGTCGCCGCGGTCGCCCCACGCGCCTGAGGTGCCTGCCGTCATCCGCGCGAGCGCGCCGCTGCGCGAATGCCGCTGAGCGTGGCGCGACTGGTGCTCACCTCGGCATCGAGCCGAAGGTGCAGCAAGGTGGGCGCCTCGCGGTGCATCGCGGCCTCGAAGGCAGGCGCGAACTCGGCCGTGGCCTGCACCGTGTCGGCCGCCCAGCCGTAGGCACGGGCCAGCGCCGCAAAGTCGGGGTTGAACAGGTCGCTGCCCGACACCCGTCCCGGGAACTCACGCTCCTGGTGCATGCGGATGGTGCCGTAGGTGCCGTTGTCGACAACGATCACCACCAGCGGCGCGCTGCCCGGCCGGCGGTAGCCGGTGGCGGTGGCCAGCTCCTGGCCGGTCATCAGGAAATCGCCGTCGCCGGCGATGTTGACGACGGCTCGCTCAGGCTGCTGCAGGCTGGCCGCAATGGCCGCCGGCACGCCATAGCCCATGGCGCCCGAGGTGGGCGCCAGCTGGCTGCGACGGCTGCGCACCAGACCAGGGTAGCGGTAGTAGCGGTGCAGCCAGCCCGAGTAGTTGCCCGCACCGTTGGTGAGCACCGCATCGGGGTGGCCGCTGGCCTCCAGCACACGCTGCATCGTCTTGACGACCTCCGCCATGTCCAGCGGGCCGGGGGCGGGCGTGGCTTCGAGGTTGGCGAGGTAGTCGGCCTGGGCGCCGGCCGTCCAGTCGGTCCAGGGCACGGCCGTGGGTGCGGCCAGGGCTTCGAGCGCCCGTGCGGCACTGGCCATCGACGACTGCAGCAGCAGGTCGGCGGCATAGACCCGGCCAAGCTCCTCGGCGCCGGCATGGATGTGCACCAGCTTCTGGCGCGGCCGGGGGGCCTCGATCAGGGTGTAGGTGCCGGTGGTCATCTCGCCCAGGCGCGGACCGACCGCCAGGATCAGGTCGGCGTCGCGCACGCGCTGTGCCAGGCGCGGGTTGATGCCGATCCCCACGTCGCCCGCATAGAGCGGGTGACGGTTGTCGAACAGGTCCTGGAAGCGGAAGGCGCAGCCCACCGGCAGCTGCCAGTTTTCGGCAAAGCGCTGAAGGCAGCGCGCCGCCTCGGCATCCCAGCCGCCGCCGCCGGCAATCACCAGGGGGCGCTCGGCGGCCATCAGCATGGCACGCAGGTCGCGCAGCCCGCCGGGTGCCGGCCAGGCATGCGCCGGTTCGGCCCGCGGCAGCACCGGCACCGCGGTGGGCTGCATCAGCATGTCCTCAGGCAGCGCCAGCACCACCGGACCGGGCCGCCCCTGCATGGCCACATGAAAGGCACGCGCCACGTACTCGGGCAGGCGGTCGGCCCGATCGACCTCGGCCACCCACTTGGCAAAACCCAGGGTACTGGGGCCGAACATGGCCCGGTAGTCCACTTCCTGGAAGGCCTCGCGATCGCGCACGTCGGCACCGACCTGGCCCACGAACAGGATCATCGGCGTGGAGTCCTGGAAGGCGGTGTGCACGCCGATGCTGGCATTGGTGGCGCCTGGCCCGCGGGTGACGAAACAGATACCCGGGCGCCCCGTCAGCTTGCCCTGGGCCTCGGCCATGAAAGCCGCGCCGCCTTCCTGGCGGCAGGCGACAAAACGGATGCGATCACGGTGCTCGTGCAGGCCGTCCAGCACGGCCAGGTAGCTTTCGCCCGGCACGCCAAAGACCGTGTCCACGCCCTGTGCGATCAGGGCCTCGACAAGGACATGGCCGGCCAGGCGGGCCGTCGGGGAGTCGGACATGGGACGTTCCTCGGAAGATTCGACACGGCGATTATCCCGGGCGCAGGGCACGGTCCCCGGAACAGGGGACAACCCGGGCCGACCCCCTTGGAGCGGCGGACCAAGCCCGACAGAATCCGCTGCCATCACATCCACCGGCCCTTTCCGGGCCCTGCGTCATGAGGCACACCCTGTTCAACCGCCCGTCCCGGGCCACTGCGTCGGACGGCGAACGGTCATGAGCCTGCATCACGTCGAAGTCTCCGGCGTCACGCTGCATGTCGACGACATCGGCCACGGCGAGCCCGTGCTGATGCTGCCCGGCATGCTGTG
>CBFGPV010000132.1:0-12233 GCA_965650765.1 uncultured Burkholderiales bacterium | reverse complement strand
CTTGGGGCGGCCCGGCGTTTCCTTGTGAGGCCGCGATTATGGCACAGCGCCTGAGGGGTCTCAGGCCCGGCGCAGGGGCTTGTCAAGCCTGACACAATCGGCGGCAGGAGAACGCTCATGCCTGCCTACAAGACCATCGAAGATGCCATCGGCCGCACGCCGCTGGTGAAGCTGCAACGCGTGCCCGGCGCCGACAACGACCGCCGCGGCAATGTGATCCTCGGCAAGCTCGAGGGCAACAATCCAGCCGGTTCGGTGAAGGACCGCCCGGCCATCAGCATGATTCGCCGGGCGGAAGAGCGCGGCCAGATCAAGCCGGGCGACACGCTGATCGAGGCCACGTCCGGCAACACCGGCATCGCGCTGGCGATGGCGGCGGCGATCCGGGGCTACCGGATGCTGCTGATCATGCCCGAGGACCTGTCGATCGAACGCGCGCAGACGATGAAGGCCTTTGGTGCGGAGCTGATCCTCACGCCCAAGGCCGGCGGCATGGAGTACGCCCGCGACCTGGCCGAGCAGATGCAGAAGGACGGCAAGGGCGTGGTGCTCGACCAGTTCGCCAACGGCGACAACCCCCGCATCCACTATGAGACCACCGGCCCCGAGATCTGGGAGGACACCGAAGGTCGCGTGACCCACTTCGTCAGCGCCATGGGCACCACCGGCACCATCACCGGGGTGTCGCGTTACCTGAAGGAGCGCAGCGCGGACGTGCGCATCGTCGGCGCACAGCCCAGTGAAGGCTCCCGCATCCCGGGCATCCGCAAGTGGCCGGAGGAATACCTGCCGAAGATCTACGTGCCAAGCGCCGTCGACGAGATGGTCTATGTGAGCCAGGCCGATGCCGAGGACATGGCGCGGCGTCTTGCCCGCGAGGAAGGTCTGTTCGCAGGCATTTCCGCCGCCGGTGCGTGCTGGGTGGCGTTGCAGATCGCGCGCCAGGTCGAGAATGCGACCATCGTGTTCGTGGTGTGCGATCGAGGCGATCGCTATCTGTCCACGGGCGTGTTTCCGGCCTGAGGTTGAACAGGGCGCAGGTCGGCCCGTACCCGCCACAGCCCATGCCCGCTGGCGGCGTACTTGCGCTCGAACGGTGTCAGGGCCGTGCCGGCGTCGGCGGTGCAGGCTCCCACCTCGCTGCGCCAGCCGGCCAGTTCCAGGGCCCGCGCGAACTCTTGGGCATAGGTGGCCCAGTTGGTGCGCAGTTCGATCCGGCCGCCGAGCGCCAGCAGGTCCGGCAGCCGGGGGTGGCCGCTCCAGCGCCGCATCAGGTGCTCGGCCTTGGGCCAGGGGTTGGGATACAGCAGGTAGTGGTGCGACAGCACCAGGCCCCGGGCACGCATCAGCGCCCACAGGTCGGTCACGTCGGCGCGCAGCAGCAACAGGTTGGCCGGGGCCTGTGCGGTGAGCTTGCGCTGGCCGCGGGCCAGGCGCTCTTGCGACTGATCCACCCCGACCACCAGGGCCCCAGGATGCTGGCGGGCCAGGGTGGCGGTGCTTTCGCCGGTGCCGCAGGCACTGTCGAGCACCAGTTCGGCCCGGCCGTCCCAGCGCGCCAGCAGCTGTGACATCGCCTCGACGCTGTACGGTGCCGGCGGCTTGCGAAACGTCGTGGCCAGGTGCTTGCGCACCACGGTGTCCAGATGCGGATGCAGACCCGGCTGGTTGCTCAGTACCACACGCGACAGCGCGCGCTCGGTGCAGGCCTTAGCATCCGGCATCTCCCCCGGATCGCCAACGTCATCAAGGATCGACATGGTCAATGAGTTCAGGTTCTGCCCGCAGTGTGCCACCCCGCTGCAGCGGCTGATGCAGGTCGAGGACGGTGGCGAGCGCGAACGGCTGCGCTGCTTGGCTTGCGGCTACACCCACTGGAACAACCCGACGCCGGTGCTGGCCGCGGTGATCGAGTTGTCCGACCGGGACGGGCAGTTGCTGCTGGCGCGCAACGCGGCCTGGCCTGGACGCGCGTTCGGCCTGATCACCGGCTTCATGGAGGCCGGCGAGACCCCGCAGGAGGGCATTGCGCGCGAGATCGCCGAGGAAACCTCGCTGCAGGTGAGCGAGCTGCACATCATCGGCGCCTACGATTTCAAGCGGATGAACCAGGTCATCATTGCCTACCACGCGGTCGCGCATGGCGAGATCGTGCTGTCGCCGGAACTGGTCGAGTACAAGCTCATGGCGCCGGACGACGTGAAGTGCTGGCCGGCAGGGACAGGCCATGCCCTGGCCGACTGGCTGCGAGGGCGAGGCCATGCCGTGAACTGGATGGACTGGCCGCGCACCTGAGGCGAGCCTGCCGGCGGGGCACGTCAGGGCAGGGTGCCGCTTAAAATGATGGCATCTCCCAAGGATTCCCAATGGACATCAGCAAAGAACTCGACACCCGCGGCCTGAACTGCCCGCTGCCCATCCTGAAGGCCAAGAAGGCCCTGGCCGAGATGCACAGTGGCGAACTGCTCAAGGTGGTGGCCACCGACCCGGGTTCGCTGCGCGACTTCCAGGCCTTTGCCAAGCAGACGGGCAACGAACTTGTCGACCAGCAGACGCTCGACAAGGAGTTCGTCCACGTGCTGCGCCGGCGCTGATCGCCGCGCGCCGGCGCGCGTCGGCTGGGTGCCGGCTCAGACTTCCAGGTTGTCGATCAACCGGGTCTTGCCCAGGCGGGCGGCGGCGAGCACCACCAGCGGCTCGCCGGCGTCCTGTTGTTCAGGCGTCGGCGCTTGCAGGTCAGCGCGCCGGCGCACCGCCACATAGTCCGGGGCCCAGCCGCGCGCGGTGAGGCCGTCCACGGCTTCCCGTTCGAGCTGGGCAATGTCGCGCATGCCGCCGCGCAGACTGGTCTGGATGTGCTTGAGTGCCATCGACAGCTGCACCGCCTCGGCACGCTCCGTCTCGCTCAGGTAGCCGTTGCGCGACGACAGCGCCAGGCCGTCTTCGGCGCGGCTGGTCTCGGCCCCCACGATCTCGGTGGGCAGGGCGAGCTGCTGCGTCATGCGGCGCACCACCATCAGTTGCTGATAGTCCTTCTTGCCGAACACGGCCACGCGCGGCTGCACGCAGTTGAACAGCTTCAGCACCACCGTGCACACTCCCGTGAAGAACCCCGGCCGGAAGTGACCCTCGAGGATGTCGGCCAGCTCGGCAGGCGGGTGCACCTTGTAGGCCTGCGGTTCGGGGTACAGCTCGCTCTCGTGCGGCGCAAACACCACATTGCAGCCCACGCTGCGCAGCAGGTCGCAGTCGCGTTCGAAGGTGCGGGGGTAGGTGTCGAAGTCTTCGTGCGGCGCGAACTGCAGCCGGTTGACGAAGATGCTGGTCACCACCGGGCCGCCGCGCTCCTTGGCGAGCTTCACCAGGGCCAGGTGCCCGTCGTGCAGGTTGCCCATGGTCGGCACGAAGGCAGTCTGTGCGGCGCCGGCCAGGGCTTGGCGCAGCTCGGAGATGGTATGGACGATACGCATGGAGTTCTCGTGGGGGCTCAGTAGGTGTGCAGCCCGGTTTCAGGGAAACGGCCCGCCTTCACGTCGGCAACATAACGCTGCACGGCGGCCTGCGGCGTTGCCGCGTCCTGCATGAAGTTGCGCACGAATCGCGGCAGACGGCCGGGGGTGAGCCCCAGCATGTCGTGCAGCACCAGCACCTGGCCGCCACAGCCGGCGCCAGCGCCGATGCCGATGGTGATCAGGCCCGGGTTGTCCTGCACCACCTGGTCAGCCAGCGGGGCGGGCACGAGTTCGAGCACCAGCAGTGCCGCACCGGCCTGATGCAGCTCGCGGGCGTGTTGCCGCAACGTGGCGGCGGCATGATCGTCGCGGCCCTGAACGCGGTAGCCGCCCAGCGCATGCACGCTTTGCGGCGTGAGCCCCAGGTGGGCACACACGGGAATGCCACGGTCGCACAGGAAGCGCACGGTCTCGGCCGTCCAGCCACCGCCTTCGAGCTTGACCATCTGCGCGCCGGCCTGCATCAGGGCCACGGCCGCATGCAGCGCCTGTTCCTTCGAGGCCTGGTAGCTGCCGAACGGCAGATCCGCCAGCAGCCAGGCCGTGCGATTGCCGCGCGCGACGCAGCGGGTGTGGTAGGCCATCTCGTCCAGCGTGACGGGCACCGTGCTGGCTTGACCCTGCAGGACCATGCCCAGGGAGTCACCCACCAGCAGGCAGTCGACGCCGGCATCGTCGAGCAAGCGCGCGAACGTGGCGTCATAGCAGGTGAGCATGGCCAGCTTTTCACCCTGTGCATGCATCTCGCGCAGGCGATGCAGGGTCACGGGCTTGCGGTGGCCGGGGTCCGGGCTGGGGGCGGCAACTGACGTCTGGGAACTCATCGTCGTGAGCGGCGCGAGGCGCTGGAGGTGACGGGCTGGCGGATTCTAACGATGCCGGGCGCCCCGATGTTGCGCTGCACAAGGCTTGCGGGGCCGTGCAGGCGGTTGGGTTCTCTAGACTGCACCAACGTGGTGCGGTCGCGACAATTCGTGACGTATTTCCGCCTGGGCCAGGGCGGCTGCAACCGCTGACCCGGCCTGGATGCCGTCTTCATGAAACCCGTAGCCCATCCAGGCGCCGCAGAACCAGGTACGCCGACGTCCCTGAAGTTCTTGCATGCGTCGCTGCGCCGCGATGGCCGCCAGGTCGAAGATCGGGTGGGTGAACTCGAAGCGGTCGATGACCCGTGCCGCATCGGGCTCGCGCACCGGGTTGAGCGAGCACAGCAGCGGGGTCGTGAACGGCAAGGGTTGCAAGGCATTGAGCCAGTAGTGCACACAGGCGCCGTCGCCGCTGGCGGCACCCTGGCGGCGGGCGCGTTCATAGCTCCACGAGCCCCAGGCGCGCCGCAGCCGGGGCATCATGCGCGCGTCGGTGTGCAGCACGGCCCGGTTGGCCTGGAAGCGAAACGCACCGAGGAGGGATCGTTCGGTGTCGTCTGCATCCTCGAGCAGGGCGAGGGACTGATCGGCGTGGCAGGCCAGCACGACGTGATCATGATGGTCGATGCCCAGGCGGGAGCGCACGCGCACCCCCGTGCCGTCGCGCTGCACGCCCAGCACGGGGGTGCCGGCATGGACGATGGCGCCGTGCTGCTTCAGGCGCTCGAGCAGGCGCAAAACGTAGGTGCGAGAGCCGCCACGCACCGTGTGCCAGGGCTGCCGGCCGGTGGAGTCGATCAGGCCGTGGTTGTGGCAGTAGCGGATCAGCGTTGCGATCGGAAACTGCAGCACCTGGGATGTGGGGCAGTTCCAGAGCGACCCCACCATCGGCAGCAGGTACCAGTCGGTGAAGGCCTGGCTGTAGCGGTGTCGGCGCAGGAAGTCGCCCACCGGTTCGCGCAGGGCGGCCTCGGCGCCGTGCTGCGCCAGGCGGGTGCCCTGGCGGTTGAACCGCAGCACGTCGGCCAGCATGCGCAGGAAACGGGGCCGCACCAGGTTGCGGCGCTGCGCGAACAGTGCGTTGAGGCTGGGGCCGGTCCATTCCAGGTTGTCGTCGGGCACCTGCACCGAAAACGTCAGCGGGGCCTCGACGGTGGCCACGTCCAGCTCGGCGAACAGCGCGAGCAACTGCGGATAGGTGCGGGTGTTGAGCGACAGGAAGGCGATGTCCACACCGGCCGTGTGCCCGTCCAGCGTGACGTCGACCGTGTGCGCATGGCCGCCGAAGCGGGTGTCGGCCTCGTACAGGGTCACCTGGGCCGTGGGGGCCAGCCGGTAGGCTGCGGCGAGCCCGGCGATGCCGGAGCCGACAACCGCGACGCGCCGGGTCATGCCGGCTGGTAGGCCAGGCGCACGTAGATCGGTGCGAAGGCTTCGGCCTGGGTGATCTCGAGCAGGCGTTCGCGGGCCAGTTCGAGCATCGCGATGAAGGTCACCACCAGCACCTGCGGGCCGCGCGTGGGGTCGAACAGCTCCTCGAACTCGACAAAACGTCGCCCTTGCAGCGTGCGCAGGACGATGCTCATGTGCTCGCGCACCGACAGTTCCTCGCGGGTGATCTTGTGGTGCTGTACCAGCTTGGCCCGCTTGAGGATGTCGGCCCAGGCTTCCTGCAGTTCGCTCACGTGCACGTCCGGGAAGCGCGGCTTGAGCGACTGCTCGATGTAGACCTCGGCCCGCAGGAAGTCGCGCCCCAGCAGCGGGAGCTGGTCGAGTTTGGCGGCCGCGAGCTTCATCTGTTCGTACTCGAGCAGCCTGCGCACCAGCTCGGCGCGCGGATCCTCGGGTTCGTGGCCCTCGTCGGTCTTCTTGGGCGGCAGCAGCATCCGCGACTTGATCTCGATCAGCATCGCAGCCATCAGCAGGTACTCGGCCGCCAGTTCGAGGTTGCGGCTGCGGATCTGGTCGACGTAGCTCAGGTACTGCCGCGTGACGTCAGCCAGCGGGATGTCGAGGATGTTGAAGTTCTGCTTGCGGATGAGATAGAGCAGCAGGTCCAGCGGCCCCTCGAAGGCTTCGAGGAACACTTCCAGCGCATCGGGCGGGATGTAGAGGTCCTGGGGCAGCGCAAACAGCGGCGACCCGTAAAGACGGGCCACGGCCACGCTGTCGACCACGTCGGGCAGGCCGTCGTCGGCCTGGGCGGGCACGCCCTGGCCCTCAGGCACCTCGGGCGCCAGCACCTGGTTCGTCACGATGAGCGATCGCAGCGGGCGTTATTGCCCGTGGCCCTTGGTCTGGTAGACGTAGGGCTGCTGTGCGACCCGCGCCTTCGCGTATTCGGCCTGCGCCTGGCGATCGATGTCCCGGTCCCAGAGCAGGGCCCGGCCCTGGCGTTGTTCGGCTTCGAGCGTGGGCTTGCGGGCCTTGAGTTCCTCGATGAACTGCGTGACCTCGGACTTGTAGGGCTTCCAGAACAGCGGCATGGCGGTCAATCGCGACGGGGCGGGTAAAGTGAAGACCATGATTTTAACGGGGACGACCATGACGCCATCTCCATCGCGGTTTCGTGTCCTGCTGGCGGCGGCCGCCGCCGCGGCGACGCTGTCGCTGGCCGCCTGCGATCCGCAGCGCATCGAGCAACTGGAAGAAGGGGTGGCCACCGAGGCCGACGTGCGTCGCCAGTTCGGTGAGCCGGCCGCCGTCTACCCGGAGGCCGACGGTGGCCGCACGCTGGAGTACCCCCGCCAGCCGGAGGGCCAGCGCAACTACATGATCACCATCGGTGCCGACGGCCGGATGTCGGCGCTGCGCCAGGTGCTCAAGCAGGCCGATTTCGACAAGGTCACCGCCGGCCTGGACAAGGCCCAGGTGCGACGCCTGCTCGGCCGCCCGGCCCGCACGCAGACCTTCGAGCTCAAGCAGGAGGAGGTCTGGGACTGGCGCTACCAGGAAGGCCAGGAGTCGCGCGTGTTCAGCGTGGTGTTCGACCGGGACGGGCGCGTGCTGCGCAGCCAGAGCCAGCTCGACGAACGCCAGGCATCGCCGGGCGGTTGAGGCCCGGCACGGGCCACGGTCACACGCAGGTCAGCCGCGCCGCAGCACCCGGCCCATGCCGACGAGCCGGTTGGGCTCACCCAGCATCAGCCGGGCCAGTTCGTCGAGCAGCACCTGGTTGACCTCAAAGGCCGGCACCTCGAAGAGCAGGCTGTCGAAACCCTCGAAGTTCAGCACCTGGAAGTGCACCACACCGTCTTCGTGCAGGGGCAGCATCTTCACGCTTGCGGTGAAGTCGGCCGTGAATTCATAGCGGTGGTGCAGATACCGGCCTGATTCGGCATCGCGCACGATCTCGTGGTGAAACGGCACGCTGGCGGCGTGCAGCCGGGATTCGAGCCGCTCGATCTCGGGTGGCATGTCCTTGGTCAGCACCAGCTCGCGCCCGGATGCGAGCGTGCACAGGATCTGCACGTGTTCGTGCAGGGGCTGGCCCACCAGGCTCTGGCGGCGCGCATCCACACGAAACTCCCGCATCGGCAGGGCCTCGAACACATGGCGGGCGTCCAGGGCGTGGCGTACCTTGGTGCTCGGCTCCAGGATGTTGAGCTGGCGGGCCAGCTCGAGCCAGTACTGGAAGGCGGTGCGGCAGGCGGCCTCCACCAGGGACGCATTGCGGGCCAGCGAGGCCTGGTCACGTTCTTGCTGGTTCTGCCGGGCCTGCGCCTGGCGTCTGAGGTCGTCGAGCAGTCCCACGGTGCTGGATGATCGGGTTGTGCAGTTCGGGCCCTATTGTCGCGGCTGGCCCGACCGCCACACTCCCCCCTGGCAGGGGAGTGACAGAACGGAACGGATCCCTATCGTGCAGGAACTCGAGATCAAGTTGCAGATCCCCCCCGACCGGCTGAACGCCGTGCGGGCCGAACTCGAGCGCGCCCCGGTGCAGCACGTGCACCTGCAGGCTGCGTATGTCGACACCGACGACCGCCGACTTGCCGCTGCGCGCATGGCCCTGCGGGTGCGCCGCGAGGGGCCGCGATGCGTGCAGACGCTCAAGGCCGCCCTGGACGGCATGCTCACCCGGTTCGAGCACAACGTCGAGCTGGATGCTGACGCCGATCTCGCGGCCGACCCCGCCCGCCACGACGGCACCCCCGGCGGTGAAAGCCTGCGCTTGCTGCTGGCCAATGGTGCCCCGTTGCGGGAGATGTATCGCACCGACGTGCACCGCAGCACCCGGCGGGTCCGCAGCCGACGTGGCACGGTCGAGCTGGCGCTCGACACCGGCTGGATCCTCAGCGGCGAGCGCCGCCTGCCGGTGTGCGAGCTGGAGGTCGAATCGGTCTCGGGCAGTCCGCTGGCAGTGATCGATGTCGCGCGGCGCTGGGTGCAGCGCCACGGGCTGTGGCTGGACGTACGATCCAAGGCCGAGGCGGGTGATCGCCTCTCGCGCGGGATCGTGTCGGTGCCCGCGGTGCGTGGCACGAACCCGGTGCTCCAGCCCGAGTGGACCGCCAGCCAAGCATGGCAGGCGGTGTTGCGCAGCCTGCTCGGGCCGATGCTGACGCTGCAGAGCGAGCTGAGCTCCCCAGGGGCGGCCGACACCTCGCAACCCCACCGCATGGAGCAGGTGCACCAGCTGCGCGTGGGCTTGCGCCGTCTGCGCTCGGCGATCCGCCTGTTCGATGGCTGGCCCGGCGTGACGGTCCCCGAAGGCCTGGCGTCCGCAGCGGCGGCCGTGTTCAGCCAGCTGGGCGGCAGCCGCGACCTTGATGTGGCCTCCGAGATGATCGGCCCGGTGCTCGCCGCCGTGGGCATGCCGCCGGTGCCGTGGCATGCCGCCCCGGCGGCGCCCGACCCGGCCCAGGTGCTGCGAGGTGCGGCCGCTCAGGCCCTCTGGCTGGACCTGCTGGCCTGTGCACACGATGAGGGCGCGTCAGGCGACGCTCAGCCGGCCGACGCGCAGCGTGTCGGCAGCGAGCCGACCTTGCAGCAACTGGCCACACGGCGCATCCGCCGCTGGCACAAGGCCGTGACGCGCGAGGCCGACCACTTCTGGCAGCTGGACGACAAAAGCCGCCATGCCTTGCGCAAGCGGATCAAGCAGTTGCGTTATGCCGTCGATTTCATGGGGTCGCTTTATCCCCGCAAGCGGGTGAAGCGCTACCTCACCCGGCTGGCCGACGCACAGGAGGCGTTTGGCCAGTTCAATGACCTGTGCATGGCCGACGTCCTGTTACGTGAACTGGACGACCCTGCCGCCTGGTATGCGCGCGGCTGGCTGGCCGGACGGCGGCAGACCGTGCTGACGCCCTGTCACCGGTGCCTGGTCAGGCTGGCCAAGGCCCCGGTCTTCTGGCCGTGAGCGGCACGCCCCACCTGGCCTGGCGGCGGGCCCGTGGCACAGTGCACCTCGTTTCAGACTGAAGGCGCCTCATGACCCGCATCCACACCCTGCCCATCCATGTCGAGTTTGGCGACTGCGACCCCGCCGGCATCGTCTGGTTTCCGAACTTCTTCCGTTGGTTCGATGCCGGCTCCCGGCGGTTTTTCATTGCCTGTGGTGTACCCACCTGGAAGGAGCTTGAAAAGACCACCGGCATCATCGGCACGCCGCTGGTCGACACGCAGGCGCGTTTCGTCAAGCCCGCGAGCTACGGCGACGAGATCGTGGTCGAGACGTCCATCACCGAATGGCGCGGCAAGAGCTTCGTGATGCGTCACCGCATCCTGCGCGACGGCGATCTGCTGTGTGAATGCGAGGAGGTCCGTGTGTTCGCGCAGCGCACCGGGACGGATCCGCATGCGATCCGTGCGGTGGTGGTGCCACCGGACATCCGGGCGATGTGCGAGGCGCCGGCCTGAACGATCAGCCAGAGCGACCGACCCGAGCGACCGACCCGAGCGACCACTCTCAGGCCGGCACGGCCTGCGCCGGTTCGTCACCCCCGGCCTGGCAGGCCTGCAGTGCGTCGTCCAGGGTGCGGGCCACGTTCGCCTCTCCGAGCGTGGCCAGGAAGCCCGAGCGGTGCATCAGCCCCAGCGGCTGTTCGTTCAGGTCGCACAGCATCAGCCGCACGCCACGGCGATGCAGGTCGCGGTGCAACTGCTCCAGGGCGTCCAGCCCGGTCGTGTCGATCGAGATCAGCCGGTGCATCTCCAGCACCAGCACCCGGGTGCCGTCGGTGACGGCCGCACCCGCAGCCTCGACCTTGGCCACCGCCCCGAAAAACAGCGCGCCATACAGCCTGAGCACCACCACACCCGCCGGTGCTGCGGCCGCCGCCAGGGGTTCGATGCGAAACAGCGTGCTCATGCGGTAGATGAAGAACACGCAGGCCAGCACCAGGCCCACTTCGACCGCCACGGTGAGGTCGAAGATCACCGTGAGCGCAAACGTGCCGACCAGCAGGATGCGGTAGGGAATCGAGAACTGGCGCAGCCGGGCGAACTCCCGCCACTCGCCCATGTTCCAGGCCACGAACAGCAGGATGCCCGCCAGGGCCGCCAGCGGTACATGCGCGGCCAGCGGTGCGGCCACCAGCACGATGGTCAGCAGCGTCAGCGCGTGAACGATCCCGGCCACCGGCGTGCGCGCGCCCGAGCGCACGTTGGTGACCGTTCTGGCGATCGTGCCGGTGGCCGGGATGCCGCCAAAGAATGGCGTCACCACATTGGCCACGCCCTGGGCCATCAGCTCCTGATTCGGGTCATGGCGTGGCGCATCGATCATGTTGTCGGCCACCCGGGCGCACAGCAGCGATTCGATCGCGCCGAGCAAGGCGATCGTCAGTGTCGGGATGACCAGCTGCCGCGCGCCATCCCATGAGAAGTCCGGCATGTCGAACGAGGGCAGCCCCTGCGGGATCCCGCCGAAGCGTGAACCGATCGTCTCCAGCGGCAGCGACAGCACGGCGGTCGCCGCCGTGGCCAGGCCCAGTGCCACGATGGTGCCGGGCAGACGCGCCACGATCATCGCCAGCCGCTGCAGTCCGGTGTGCGCCTGCACAGGCAGGGCGTACAGCTTCGGCCAGGCCACCACCACGGCCAGGCAGGCCAGGCCCACGGCCAGCGCAAGCGGGTTGAAGGTGTCGGCATGTGCCCACAGCGCGCGCAGCTGGCTGAAGAAGTCGGCGGGCAGACGATCGATCGACAGGCCCAGCAGGTCCTTCACCTGCGACAGCGCGATCAGCACCGCAATGCCGTTGGTGAAGCCGATGACGATCGTCACCGGGATGTAGCGCACCAGCACCCCGAGCTTCAACCATCCCATCAGGAACAGCAGGCCGCCGGCAAGCACCGTGGCGATGAGCAGGTTGCCCAGGCCGTAGCGCTGCACGATGCCGTAGACGATGACGATGAAGGCGCCGGCCGGGCCGCCGATCTGCACGTTCGATCCGCCCAGCGCCGAGATCAGGAAGCCCGCGATGATGGCGGTGAAGATGCCCTGTTCCGGCTTGACGCCCGAGGCGATCGCAAACGCCATGGCCAGCGGCAGGGCCACGATGCCCACCGTCAGGCCGGCCGACACGTCGGCCGCCAGCTGATGGCGGTCGTAGCTGCGGCAGGCACTCCACAGCCTCGGCCGAAAGCGGGCGAGCTCCAGCCCGGCAGGCAACCTGATCCCCATGCGTCTCCCTTGGTCTGCCCCGGCATTCTGGCAGTCCCTGTCGTGCCGTGACCCGCCGGGCTGGTAAGGTCGTGCTTCCAACGCACGACACCAGGCTCGTTGCATCTTCCATGCCCACGAGCGGAGCCCCTTGATGGACATCAATCCCGTGACCTTCCTGCGCCACCTGCTCGACGTGGCCATCACCCGCGCCCTGCCGGCGCAGTGCATCGGGGCGTGGCTGCCCGA
>CBFGPV010000131.1:0-12277 GCA_965650765.1 uncultured Burkholderiales bacterium | reverse complement strand
CCGTGGGCCTGTGCGATGCGCTCCACGATGGCCAGGCCCAGGCCGGCGCCGTCGGCCGGGTCGCTGCGTGCCGCATTGCCACGCGCAAACGGCGCCTTCAGCGCGGCCACCTGGTCCGAGGCAATGCCCGGGCCGTGGTCGCGTACCTCGAGCCAGACCTGGTCGCCGTGCTGGCCGGTGGCCACTTCCACCGGTGGGGCGCCGTGGCGCTGGGCATTGACGACCAGGTTGAGCACCAGCCGCTGAACCGCATCGGGCTGCAGCATCAGGGTGGGCACCCTGCCCGGGCAGAACCGCAGCTCGGGGGACTCGCCGCACAGCAGCACGGCCTCACGCACGACCTCGTTCAGGTCGCAGGCGATGGCGGGCTGCGGCTCGTCGGCACCGGGGGCCTGGCGGGTGTAGTCGAGGAACTGCGCGAGCAGGCGGTCCACGGTGCCGATGTTGCGCTCGAGCGCGTCGAGCAGTTCGGTGTCGGCCGGCTGGCGGCGCAGCATCTCGCTGGCCAGGCGCATCTTGGCCAGCGGCGTGCGCAGGTCGTGCGACAGGCCGGCGAGCATCAGGTTGCGCTCGCGCTCGGCGTGTGCGAGGCGGCTGGCCATGTGGTTGAAGGCCTGGGCCACGGCGGCGGTTTCGGTGGGGCCGTCTTCCGGCAGCGGCGCCGGGCGCTGGCCGTCGCCGAGCTGGCGCGCGGCCTGCACCAGGTCGTCCAGCGGACGGTCGATGCGGCGCTGGATCAGCCATGCGCCCAGCATGGCCAGCAGGGCCGTGGCCAGGCTGCTGAGCAGCCAGGCCCGCGAGAACTGTCGCGCCAGCAGCGGGCTGGACAGCACGACCTCCAGTGCGCGTTCACCCGTGCCGAGCGTGGCCACGACGCTGTCGCGGTCCCGGTCGAGCCAGCGCAGCGCGATGTCCGGGTCGCCCAGGCGTCGCGCCACCTGCGCCAGGAACTCGGCCTCAAGCCGCTGCCTGGCGCGTTGCAGCAGCACACGGTCGACCACGTCATGGTCGCGGGCGGCGGCCAGCGCATGGCGGTTGAGCGTGTCGACGACCGCGCGGGCCTGGGCGGGTGGCAGCGGGCGCAGCACCTCGCGCAGTCCCAGTAGCTGGGCGGCGGTGGCCTGGGCGGCCAGTGCCACGCGCGGTTTCATCACCAGTTGGCGAAACAGCACCGCATTGGCCAGCTGACCGAGCAGGATCAAGCCGGCCACCAGCAGCAGATGGCGGCGAAACAGCGATCGCGTCAGCCAGGTCATGGCACGAACACGTAGCCCACGCCCCACACGGTGCGGATGTGACGCGGTGCCGCCGGGTCGTCCTCGATCAGGCGGCGCAGGCGCATCACCTGGACGTCGATGCTGCGATCGGTGGCCTCATGCCCGCGGCCTCGGCTGAGTTCGATCAGCCGGTCGCGGCCCAGCGGGCGACCGGCATTGGCCACCAGGGCCTGCAGCAGCGAAAACTCCGCCGACGAGATCGCGACGGGTTCACCGTCACGTTCGAGCCGGCGCTGCACGGCATGCAGCGTGAAGCGTCCGAAGCTCACCGGCAGGTCGCCGATCGGGCCGCCGTGCGCGCCGAGCAGACGCTGGCGGCGCACCATGGCCTGCACCCGCGCCAGCAGTTCCTGTGGGTGAAAGGGCTTGGGCAGGTAGTCGTCGGCACCGGCTTCGAGGCCGCCCACGCGGTCCAGCGGCTGGCCCCGTGCGGTGAGCATCAGGATGGGCACGGTCTCGCCCTGGGCGCGCAGGCGGCGGCACAACGACAGGCCGTCCTCGCCCGGCATCATCACGTCGAGCACCAGCACGTCGAAGCGCTCGCGTGCGAGCAGGCGGTGTGCGCCTGCGGCATCCACCACGGTGCGCACCGTCATGCCGTGCTCGGTGAAAAAGCGCTGCAGCAACTGGCGCAGTTCGGCTTCGTCGTCGGCGATCAGGATGCGGGGCGGCTCGGTCATCAGTGCAGGTCCTGGGCGCGATGTTACGAGGTGGCGCCGCCGCCTTGGCGGTCGATCGATGACAAACGATGACAAGCCATGACAAACGATGACAAAGCCTTGGCCGGGCGCAGGGCAGGCGCGATAGTCGCGGCACTGTCCATCGACTCAAGGAGCCCGCACGATGACCCGCCTTGCCTGCAGCCTCTCCTCCGCCCGGCCGCCGCGCCGTCACCGCACGCTGCTTGCGGCCAGCACATTGGGCATGCTGCTGTCGCTGCCAGCCTGCGGCGGTGGCTCACCCGGCGATGCGCAGGCCCAGTCGGTGGAGTCCGATACGGCCCGGCGCGAGGCGGCGGCCAGCCTGACCGCCACCACGCACCGCGCCTGCGCCGAGATCCGGCCCTTCCACTGGTCCATCGGTGACGCCTCCGGCGTGCGAGCCCAAGGGCGGGTCGGGGCCGACGCGCCCACGGCCCAGACGGTGATGCCGATCGCCTCGGCCTCCAAGCTGGTATACGGTGCCTACGTGACCCAGGTGCGACGCGGTGCGCTCACGCGCGAGGACGTGAAGCTGCTGAACTTCACCAGCGGCTACACCGAGTTCGACCTGTGCCTGCGCCATCAGACGGTGGCCGAGTGCCAGTCCCGCCAGGGGCGGTTCATCCGCAACGGCAGCTATGTGCCCGAGCACGATGGGCTTTTTCACTACAGCGGCGGCCACATGCAGAAACACGCGACGCTGATGGGCCTGGGCAACGACAACACCGAGGCACTGGCCGCCCACGTGAGTGCGGGGCTCGATGGCGTGATGCAGCTCGACTACGGGCAACCGCAACCGGCGGGCGGGGTGCACACCAGCGCCGCGCAGTACGGCCGGTTGCTGCAGCAGATCGTGGCCGGGCGGCTGCACATGCGCGAGATGCTGGGCAAACATGCCGTGTGTGCCACGCCCGCGCTGTGCGCCTCGGCGATTTCGTCGCCGGTGAAGACGGACGAGCGCTTCGACTATTCGATCGGTCACTGGGTCGAGTCCGATCCGGTGCGTGGTGACGGCGCCTTCAGCAGTGCGGGTGCCTTCGGCTTCTACCCGTGGATCGATGCCAGCCGCCAGTGGTGGGGCATCGTGGCGCGCCACAGCACCGAGATCCAGGCGGGCACCGGGCAGGGCATGCGCTCCATGGCGTGCGGCCGCGAGATCCGTGCCGCATGGCTGAAGGCCGTGACACGGCCGTAGCCGCGAGCCGTCACAGCCAGTCGGCCAGGAAGCCCAGCGGGTGATGCCGCCGGGCGATCGAGTACATCAGCGCAAAGCAGAACAGCGCGGCGGCATAACACAGCAGCTTTGCCAGGAAGCCGCGCGCGCGTCGCAGGGCGAGTGTGCCCAGCACGATGTAGGCGACCAGCACCGCAAGCTTCACCGACAGCCATGACACGGCCAGCGGATTGATGCCGGCCATCACCAGCAGCGTGACTGCTGCAACGAGCAGCGCGGTGTCGATGCCCATGCTGGCATGACGCACGCCCGGCGACATGCCCCAGCGGGCACCGGCCAGCACCGCCAGCCCGCGCAGCGCAAACAGTGCGCCGCTGGTGAGGGCCAGGCCGATGTGGGCCATCTTGACGTAAGGGTAGAGGGACAGCAGGGTCATGGGTCAGTGAAGGGTGGGTGGCGCAGGGCGACGCGCATCTTAAGGCGCGCGCCCGCTGCCTCGTGCCGGGCCCACCCTGCAGGCCAGCCTCAGCCCTCGACCAGTGCGGCG
Organism: uncultured Burkholderiales bacterium; assembly: GCA_965650765.1. Lineage (GTDB taxonomy): Bacteria > Pseudomonadota > Gammaproteobacteria > Burkholderiales > Burkholderiaceae_C > Caldimonas. The sequence goes on along the minus strand of CBFGPV010000131.1, from coordinate 8,578 downwards.
ATGGCCCGGCCCATGTCGGTCGTGGACGCTGCCCCGCCCAGGTCCGGCGTGCGTGGCCCGGCGGCCAGCACGGTCTCGATCGCCTTCACGATGGCATCGTGCGCGGCGCGGCCGGCACCGGTGCTGCCGGTCAGGAAGTCAAGCATCAGCGCACCCGACCAGATCATGGCCACCGGGTTGGCGATGTTGCGGCCGTAGATGTCGGGCGCGGAGCCGTGCACCGGCTCGAACAGCGACGGGAAGGTCCGCTCGGGATTGAGGTTGGCCGACGGCGCCAGGCCGATCGTCCCGGTGCAGGCCGGGCCGAGGTCGGACAGGATGTCGCCGAACAGGTTCGAGGCCACCACCACATCGAAGCGGGTGGGCTGCAGCACAAAACGCGCGCTCAGGATGTCGATGTGCTGCTTGTCCACGGTGATGCCCGGATAGTGCTGCGCCATGGCATCGGCGCGGCTGTCCCACCAGGGCATGCTGATGGCAATGCCGTTGCTCTTGGTCGCCACCGTCAGATGCTTGCGCGGGCGCGACTGTGCCAGCTCGAACGCGTACTTCATCACCCGGTCGGTGCCGTGGCGCGAAAACACCGACTCCTGGATCACGATCTCGCGGTCGGTGCCCTCGTACAGCTTGCCGCCGAGGTTGGTATATTCGCCCTCGGTGTTCTCGCGCACGACAAAAAAGTCGATGTCACCCGCCTTGCGCCCGGCCAGCGGGCAGGGCACGCCGTCGAACAGGCGCACCGGGCGCAGGTTGATGTACTGGTCGAACTCACGGCGGAACTTGAGCAGCGAGCCCCACAGCGAGATGTGGTCGGGCACCGTGGCCGGCCAGCCGACCGCGCCGAAAAAGATCGCGTCCATGCCCGACAGCTGGCCTTTCCAGTCGTCGGGCATCATCTGACCGGTGCGGGTGTAGTGGTCGCAGCTGGCCCAGTCGATGTGGGTCAGCGACAGCGTGATGCCGAAGCGCCGGGCAGCGGCTTCCAGCACCCGCAGCCCCTCGGGCATGACTTCCTTGCCGATGCCGTCGCCGGGGATGACGGCAATCTTGTAGGTCTGGCTCATGGTGTGGCTCCTGGTTGCAGTGCTGCCGATCCTAGTTGTTCACGTCGGAAATACAATGCGCGGTACTGTGAATCCATCGTGCACGAATCGTGAATGACATGCCGGCCAATGAAGACCTGAGGGTCTTCACCGTCGTGGCGCGCAAGTCCAGCTTTGCGGCCGCGGCGGCGGAGCTGGGTGTGTCGGCCGCCTATGTGACCAAGCGCATCCGTGTGCTCGAGACCACACTGGCCACCCGGCTGCTGCACCGCACCACGCGCCGGGTGATGGTGACCGAAGAGGGCGAGCGCGTGTACCAGTGGGCGCAGCGCATCCTCGACGACCTGGACCACCTGATGCAGGAGGTCTCGGTCACGCGGCGGGTGCCACGCGGGCTGCTGCGCATCTGCAGCAGTTTCGGATTCGGCCGCAACGTGGTGGCACCGGCGATTTCGCAGCTGGTGGCGCAGTACCCCAGCCTGGCCGTGCGCTTCGAGGTGTTCGACCGCCTGGTCGATGTGGCCAGTGAAGGCTTCGACCTGGACGTGCGCGTGGGCGACGAGATCGCACCGCACCTGATCGCACGGCGGCTGGCCTCCAATCACCGCGTGCTGTGCGCGGCACCGGCCTACCTGGCACGCCGTGGCGTGCCGCGGGTGCTGTCGGACCTGGGCAACCACGACTGCCTGGTCATCAAGGAGCGCGATCATCCCTTCGGTGTCTGGAAGCTGCGCAGCGGCACCGACGAACACACGGTCAAGGTGACCGGTTCGCTGTCGACCAACAACGGCGAGATCGCCGTGCGCTGGGCGGTCGACGGGCGTGGCATCGTGCTGCGCTCGATGTGGGACGTTTCGGCCCTGCTGCGCAGCGGCGAGCTGGTGCAGGTGCTGCCCGAGGTGCTGCAGGAGGCCAATGTCTGGGCCGTCTATCCGTCGCGGCTGGACAACTCGGCCAAGGTGCGGGTGTGCGTGGAGTTCCTGGAGGCGCACTTTGCGGCCATGGGCGCAAAGCAGTCCTGACCGCCATGCGGGCAATCGGCGCGCCGAGTGCAGCACGGCCGCGGTACAAGAACGGTCTGTCGAACCACCCCACGAGGAGACGAGATGCCCACCCTTCATGTTGAACTGTTTGCCGGCCGGACGGCGCAGCAGAAGGCCGACCTGGCCCGTGAACTGACCGACGCCTGCGTGCGGGTGCTGGGCGGCTCGCCCGAGTCGGTCGACGTGATCTTCACCGACGTGCAGCGGCAGGACTGGGCCACAGGCGGTGTGCTGTGGAGCGAGCGGGCGCCGGCCCCGGCTGCGGCGGACTGACGGCGTGTGCCGCAGGTGCGCGCGGAGGGTTCAACCGGCCTCGGTCCGGGCGCGCTCGCGCCAGAAGGCGGTGTCGATCAACTGGGTGGCACCGGTGCGCTCGTTGACCAGCCAGAACTGGCGGCCGTCCGGGCTGATGCGGGTGACCTCGCCGGTGTGCCGGCCGGCCACCACACGCAGGCCCAGCGCATTGGCCGGGAAGTCCGCCTGCCGGGCCAGCGTGAGCAGCGGGCGTGCGTCGCGCGTGTCGCCGGCCAGCCGCAGCCGGTGGGCAATGGCTGCGAGCAGCGGATTGGTGTGGTCGGCGGGTGACAGATAGACCACCACCTTGCACTGCGCACGGCTCAGCGCCACGTTGATCAGGCGGCTGGCCTCCTCGGTCTGCAGGAAGGGCTGTGCGCCATCGGCGGGATCGAACAGCACGACCGGCGCCTCGCTGCCCTGGGCGCGATGCACCGTGCTGACCTTCACCGTGTCGCCCAGGCCATGCTCGCGCAGCCGCTGCCGGATCAAGGCCCGCTGGGCCCGAAACGGCGTCAGCACGACCAGCTCATGCGGCTGCCACTCGCCCTGGGCGAGCGCCTGCGCCACGAGCGTGGCGATGGCGTTTGCCGACTCATGGCGCACCGGACCGCGCTCATGCACCGACCAGCCGCCGTCGCGCGTGACCGCCTGCACCACCACATGGGTTGCCGCATCGATGTCGCCCAGCCGTCGTGCGCGGGCTGCCTGCCAGGCGGGCGCCGTTCGCTCGTCATCGGCCACCCGCAGGGCACCGTCGTAGAAGAGGTGGCTCACGAGGTCGCAGATCGGCCCGGCCATGCGCGACTGTTCGTCGAGCAGCGCCACCGAAGGCCCGCCGGCAGGGCGGTGCGCAAACGGTGAGCGGCCAAGCCACCGCCGCGCAGGCGCCTGCGGGCTGCGCTGCACGGCCGAGAGTTGCTGCGGGTCGCCCGCAAACAGCCAGGCCCGGCCCAGCGGCATCAGCGCCAGCGCATGGGCCAGGCTGACCTGGCTGGCCTCGTCGAAGACCAGCAGGTCGAACGGGGGCGTGCTGCCGCTGCCCAGTTGCCGCAGCGTCCTGAGCGTGAAGGCGGCGCGGGTCGTGGTCATGCTGGCCAGGCGGCAGCTGCGCAGCACCTGCAGCGAGGCGCTGCGCACCCGTTCGCGCAGCGCACCCACGCGGTCGGACCACCGCTTCAGCGCTGCCGCGTCGCGCGTGGCCGGCCGTGCCGCCTCGGCCCGGGCCAGCTCGGTGATCAGGCCCAGGTCGCTGGCGGGGATCAGGTGCTCGCGACCGGCATAGGCCGCGGCATCGAACCGGGTGCCCAGCCGCTGCACGGCGGTGCGCCAGACGCTCCGGCGACCCTTGTGCAAGGCCTTGTCGACGGCCACCGTGGCCAGGTCGACGGCGTGGTTCGTGGTCGACAGCAGCAGCACCCGCGTGTCGGGTCGCTGGTCGAGGTATTCGGCCAGCATCACGCCCAGCGTGGTGGTCTTGCCGGTGCCGGGCGGCCCCCACAGCCAGCCGCATCGCTGGGTCACCAGCGACAGCGCTGCGCGCTGGGCGGGCCGCAGCCATCGGAAGGGCTCGCCGGTGAGCGGCTCGCTGCCAGGCAGCGGTTCGGCCCGGCTCAGCGCCGGCAGGCAGGCCAGGGCCTGCTCGGCCCAGGGGGTGTCCCACCAGGCGTCGGCCACCGCCTTCAGGTAGCGCGTGGGGTAGATGCGGATCAGGTGGTCGGGCCCGGGTGGCGGTGCGCTGGCGTCCTGCAGCACGAGCTGGTCGTCCTCGGCCAGCACGGCCAGGACACTCGCACCCCCCTTGACCGGCGCGGCCCACCAGGCACTGGCGCCATCCAGGCTGTCGTCGAGCAAGGCCTGCGCGCTGGCCTGCCCGGGGCGCAGGCCCTGCGCGTGTAGATGGCCCGGCGCCAGCGTCACGCGCCACAGCGGGCCGTCACGCTCGGTGTGCAGCACCTTGAAGTCGAAAAATTCGGGTGTGGCTGCAAGCTCGGCGTCGAGTGCAGCGCGCACGTCGGCAAGGGACATGGTGAGGGCAAGGGGCGTCGTGGCACGAAGCGCGGCACTATAGCCGTGCCTCGGCGCGGCGGCCTCAGCCTGGGGCTTCCAGCGCCGCCGGTGCGGCCGCCGCCCGGGCGCGGCGTGCGCAACCCTTGCCGTCCTGCTTGCCGGCATACATGGCTGCGTCGGCCAGCTTGAGCAAGGCGACCGGGTCGCTGTCGTCCACCGGCGCGAGCGCATAGCCCACCGTCAGCCCCACGGTGCAGGTGTGCTGGCGCAGCTGGAACGGGCGGCGGAACGACTCCACCCATTGCAGGGCCGATTCATGGGCACGGTCCTCGCTGGGCAGGCCCGGAAGCATCACGACGAACTCGTCGCCGCCGAGCCGGCTCACCAGGTCGCTCGTGCGCACGCTGTCGCGCAACCGCCGGGCCACCGCCACCAGCAGCTCGTCGCCCACGTCATGGCCGAACTGGTCGTTCACCGGCTTGAAGCCGTCGAGGTCGAGCATGTAGACGGCCAGCAGGTGGCCGGGGCGGGCGGCGGGCAGCGCGGCGCTGAGGGCGGCCTGCAGGCCGCGCCGATTGGGCAGACCGGTCAGCGGGTCGGTGTGCGCGAGTGAGCGCAGCGCGTCATGTTCGAGTGCGGCCTGCCGCGCGGCGGACTGCACCGCACGCATGCGCAGGCCCACCACCCGCATGAAGATCAGCATGTCCAGCGTGGCACCGATCTGGAAGGAATGCAGCGTCCACGGCGTCACCGCGACTGCGCCGTTGATCATCGCCACCATCACCGCCGTGGCGACGAAGTACACCGCCCAGGCGACCACGAAGCTCGCGCCGATCTCGTCACCGCGGCGCGTGCGCGCAATCGCACCCGGCAGCCCCACCAGGGCGGGCACCGGGCCGAGCAGGCTCACCAGCGGGTTGATCAGCCGCTCGCCGATCAGCCCCAGCGCATAGAGCGCGGCCAGCACGACACAGGTCAGCGCGCCCAGCCGCATGAAACGGCTGAACCGGCTGGCGCGGCCGTCGGGCCCGGGCTCACCCAGCACATGCTCGATGAACAGGAAGGAGCCGCAGGTGGCAGCCAATGCGGCCAGGCCACCGCTGTGATGTTCCATCCACAGGTTGCCCGGCCAGAGGTACTGGGCACCCACGCCGAACTGGTAGACCGAAAACCACAGGCTGCCGGTGACGAGCAGTGCGTACTTGGCAAACAGCTTCTCGCGCAGGCTGGTCCACTGCACCAGGCTGTAGAGCACCAGGAACAGGCCCAGCCCGCCGAGCACGCCCTGCAGCATCTGCTCGTTCAGTGCACTGCGATGAAAGTCCGCCGGCCGCCGCAAGGTGATGGGCAGGACCATCGCGCCGGTCGTCTCGACCCGGATCAGCACCACGTGGCGCGCGCCGGCACGCAGCGGCAGCGCCACCGCATGCTCGCGGCTGGCCAGCGGCCGCTCGCTGACCGGCACGCGGGCGCCCAGGGCCGTGTGCTGCAGCCAGGTGAAGCGGTCGCCGTCGGCCACGGCCAGGTGCACGTCGAGCTGGCGCAGCGGCGCATAGTCGATGTCGAGGATCCAGTGGTTGTCGGTGGTGGTGGTGCCAGCCGGGCCCTGCAGGTCGAAGCGCAGCCACACGGCCGACTTGCGCAGGCCCAGGGTGCCCGCTGCGCCGGTGGGCGGCGTGAACTGGCCGGCCGCAGCCAGAGCCTCGTCGGCGCTGAGCCGCGCGGCGCCTTCGCTCAGCAGGGTCAGCGCCGGCCAGATGTCCACACGCAGGGCGGTGCTGTCCAGCGAGACGATGGCCGGCGGCGTGGCGGCCGCCGCGGACGGACTGCCCCAAGGCGCCCCGACCATGCCCAGCAAGCCCAGGAACAGGAGGGCCGCGCGCAGGGCGCGCTGAACGACGGCAAGGAGGCGGTACTGCATGGACCTCGGGGGCGGGATGGCAGGCGGGGTGCCCGCGGATTATCGGCGGTATGCACAGGTCGTGCCCATGCGGGTGCCTGCCGATGCACGGGTTGGCGCCGACGCGCATGATGGAGATCGCACGACACCTTGATAAATGTCAACGAACACCCGCTCGAGCCGACATTTGCCACACTGCCGCCTTGCACCGAACCAGGACCCGACATGAACCACCCTGTGATCGTCGATGCCGTGCGCACGGCCTTTGGCAAGCGCAATGGCGCCCTGCGCGAGACCCGCCCCGACAGCCTGCTGGCCTTTGCCGTGGACGCGCTGCTGCAGCGCAGCGGTGCACCGGCGGCGCAGGTCGACGACCTGATCGCCGGATGCGTGAGCCAGGCCGGTGAACAGGGCGCCAACGTCGCCCGGCTGGCGGTGCTGCTCAGCGGCCTGCCCACCCGTGTGGCCGGGGTGACGCTCAACCGCATGTGCGGCTCCAGCCAGCAGGCGGTGCATTTTGCGGCCCAGGCCATTGCCGCAGGCGATGCGCGCTATGTGATTGCCGGCGGTGTCGAGAGCATGAGCCGCGTGCCGATGTTCCTGGACGTGACGTTGGGCCGCTTCGACTTCACCGGGTTCGAGGCGCTGAACCCTGCGCTGCTTGAGCGCCATGCGCTGATCCATCAGGTCGAGAGTGCCGAACGGGTGGCCGAACACTGGCAGATCAGCCGCGCCGAGTGCGACGAGTTCGCGATGCACAGCCATCGTCGTGCCCATGCGGCGATGCAGCAGGGGCATCACCGTGAGATCCTGGCCACGCCTGGGCTCGATGCACAGGGCCAGGCACTCATGCTCACACACGACGAAGGCATTCGTGCGGTGATCGACGCGGCGCGCATCGCCGCCATGAACCCGGTGTCCCGCGCGCCCGGTGCCGGCGTGGTGACGGCAGCCAACGCGAGCCAGATCTCCGACGGTGCCTCGGCCGTGTTGCTGGCCGATGAGGCCACGGCGCGCGCCGACGGGCTGGTGCCCAAGGCGCGCTTCCGCGCCCGTGTGGCCCTCGGCTCCGACCCGGTGATGCAGCTCGATGGCGTGATCCCCGCCACGCATGAGGCCCTGAAGCGCGCCGGCGTGTCGGTCGCCGACCTCGACTGGATCGAAGTCAACGAGGCCTTCGCCAGCGTGGCACTGTGCTGGGCCCGCGAGTTCAAGCCCGACATGGACAAGCTCAACCCCTGGGGCGGCGCGATCGCGCATGGCCACCCGCTGGGGGCCACCGGCGCCGCGTTGATGGGCAAGATGCTGTACGGGCTGCAGTCCACCGGCGGCACGCTGGGCCTGCAGGTGATGTGCATCGGCCATGGCATGGCCACGGCCACGGTCATCGAGCGCGTCTGAGTGCGCAGCCCACGGCACAATCGCCGCATGAACACCACCGCCGACCGTCGCTACCACTTCATCACCGGCCTGCCGCGTTCGGGCTCCACGTTGCTGGCCGCATTGCTGCGTCAGAACCCGCGCTTCCATGCCGGCATGACCAGCCCGGTGGGCACGCTGTTTCGCGGGCTGGTCAATCAGTTGGGTGCGGGCAGCGAGTTCGGTCCGGTGGTCACCAAGGCCCAGCGCTGCCGGCTGGCCCGGGGTCTGTTCGACAGCTACTACGCCGATGGGCCGGACCGCGAGGTGATCTTCGACACCAACCGCATGTGGGCGGCGCAGATGCCGGCGCTGATGGAGATGTTCCCCGGGGCCAGGCTCATCGCCTGCGTGCGCAATGTGGCCTGGGTGATGGACAGCATCGAGAGGCGCTTCCGTGCCAATCCGTTCGAGACCACGCGCCTGTTCAACGACGACAGCGAGCGCAACACGGTCTACAGCCGGGTCGAGACCCTCGCGCAGCGCAACCGGCTGGTGGGTTATCCATGGACGGCGCTGAAGGAAGCCTTTTATGGCGAACATGCGAGTTCGCTGCTGGTGGTCGATTACGACCTGCTGGCCCAGGTGCCGGACAAGGTGATGCCGTTGATCTATCAGTTCATCGGCGAGCCGGCATTTGCGCATGATTTCGACCAGGTCGAATACGACGCGCCCGAATTCGATGAGGCGCTGGGTCTGCACGGATTGCACAAGGTGCGCCAGCGCGTGGCCATCGAGCGGCGTGAAACCGTGCTGCCGCCGGATCTGTTCGATCAGTACAGCAAACTGTCGTTCTGGCTCGATGCGCGTGGCAGTCGGGCCAATGTGATCTCGGTGAAACCCGGTGCGGCGGCCAGTGCGCCGTGAAG
>CBFGPV010000130.1:0-12386 GCA_965650765.1 uncultured Burkholderiales bacterium | reverse complement strand
ATGGAGCGCTTCTTCAACACCGAACGCAGCCGCTGGGCCGCCGTGGTCAAGCAGGCCGACGTGCGCCTGGACTGAGCACCCGCGATTGTCCCTTCCCCGACCCGCCCGACTTCCCCGACTTTCGCCACAGGACTCCCCATGACCTCGCCCCAGGAACTCAAGCACACGATCTCGTCCGGCCTGCTGTCGTTTCCGCTGACCGACTTCGACGCCGAAGGCAACTTCGATGCCCACTCGTACGCCGCCCGCCTCGAATGGCTGGCACCCTATGGCGCCACCGCGCTGTTTGCCGCTGGCGGCACCGGCGAGTTCTTCTCGCTCGTGCCGGGTGAATACGGCGACGTGATCCGCACCGCGGTGGACACCTGCCGCGGCAAGGTGCCCATCATCGCCGGCACCGGAGGCCCCACCCGCCAGGCCATCGCCTATGCGCAGGAAGCCGAACGCCTGGGCGCCCAGGGCGTGCTGCTGCTGCCGCACTACCTGACCGAGGCCTCGCCCGAAGGTGTGGCGGCTCATGTGGAAGCGGTGTGCAAGTCGGTGAAGTTCGGCGTGATCGTCTACAACCGCGCCGTGTGCCGCCTGGGCCCGAACCAGCTCGAGCAGCTGGCCGAACGTTGCCCCAACCTGATCGGTTTCAAGGACGGCATGGGCGACATCGAGCTGATGGTGAGCATCCGCGAGCGCCTGGGCGACCGTTTTGCCTACCTGGGCGGCCTGCCCACGGCCGAGGTCTATGCCGCGGCCTACAAGGCACTGGGCGTGCCGGTGTATTCGTCGGCGGTCTTCAACTTCGTGCCGAAGACGGCGATGGACTTCTATCACGCGGTCGCCCGCGACGACCGTGCCACCCAGAGCCGGCTGCTGCAGGAGTTCTTCCTGCCCTACCTGGCCATCCGCAACCGCTGCGCCGGCTACGCGGTGAGCATCGTCAAGGCGGGGGCCGACCTGGTGGGCCACGGCGCCGGCCCCGTGCGCACGCCGCTGACCGACCTCACGGCCGACGAGCGCAGCCAGCTGGCCGCGCTGATCGCCAGGCTGGGCCCGCAGTGAGGATGCTGTCGTGAGCGACACCCTGCACCCCCTGTACATCGGCGGCGAATGGCTGCCGGGCGACGGCCACATCGCCAACATCAACCCGTCGGACCTGGCCGACACCGTGGGCCTGTACGCCAGTGGCTCGCCCGCTCATGTGGACCAGGCTGTGCAGGCCGCACGCGCGGCGCTGCCGGGCTGGAGCACCGGCGGCATCCAGGCCCGCGCGGACGCGCTGGACCGCATCGGCAGCGAGATCCTCGCCCGCAAGGACGAGCTGGGCGCGCTGCTGGCGCGCGAAGAAGGCAAGACACGGCCCGAGGCCGTGGGCGAGGTGGTGCGCGCGGGCAACATCTTCAAGTTCTTCGGTGCCGAGGCCCTGCGCGCCGGCGGCGAACTGCTGCCCTCGGTGCGCCCGGGCGTGAGCGTGGAGATCACCCGCGAGCCGGTGGGTGTGGTGGGCATCATCAGCCCCTGGAACTTCCCCATCGCGATCCCGGCCTGGAAGATCGCACCGGCCCTGGCCTACGGCAACTGCGTGGTCTTCAAGCCGGCCGACCTGGTGCCGGGCAGTGCCTGGGCGCTGGCCGAGATCATCAGCCGCGCCGGACTGCCCGCGGGCGTGTTCAACCTCGTGATGGGCGCGGGTCGCGCCGTCGGCCAGGCCATCGTCGACCACCCGGGCATCGATGCGGTGAGCTTCACCGGCTCGCAGGGCGTGGGCCGCCAGGTGGCCGCCGCCTGCATGGCACGCGGCGCCAAGGTGCAGCTGGAGATGGGCGGCAAGAACCCGCAGGTGGTGCTCGACGACGCCGACCTCGGCGTGGCCGTCGAGCTGTGCGCGCAAAGCGCGTTCTACTCGACAGGCCAGCGGTGCACGGCCTCGAGCCGGCTGATCGTCACGCAGGGCATCCACGACCGTTTCGTGGCGGCGCTGGCCGATCGCATCCGCCACATCAAGGTCGGCCATGCGCTGGCCGCCGGGGTGGACATGGGCCCGGTCGTGTCGCGCGCACAGCTCGAGCAGGACGAACGCTACATCGACATCGGCCGCAGCGAAGGTGCCCGACTGCTGGTGGGCGGCACCCGACCGAGCGTCGAGACCGAGGGCCACTACCTGAACCCGACGCTTTTTGTCGACACCACGCCGCAGATGCAGATCAACCGTGACGAGATCTTCGGTCCGGTGGCCAGCGTGATCCAGGTGAGGGACTACGACGAAGCGCTGGCCGTGGCCAACAACACGCCTTTCGGCCTGTCGGCCGGCATCGCGACGACCTCGCTCAAGTACGCAGCGCACTTCAAGCGCCACGCCCAGGCCGGCATGGTGATGGTCAACCTGCCCACCGCGGGGGTCGACTACCACGTGCCCTTTGGCGGGCGCAAGGCATCGAGCCACGGGCCGCGCGAGCAGGGGCGCTACGCCGCCGAGTTCTACACCACGGTGAAGACCGCCTACACCCTGGCGTGAACGCGGCGGGCGCAGCGCCGGGGGGCGGGACGGCCGCGGCACAATGGCACAAACACTGCCGAGAACCGCATGGCCATCCCCCCTTCCGCTCCCTACCTGGCACCCGAAAGTTTCGACGACCCGCAGGCCGCACTCGACCGCGTCACGGCCATCTACGACCAGAGCATCGACCACCTGCGGGATTCGCTGCACCGTTTTGTCGGTGGCGAGACCTTCGCCCGGCATGTGCGGGCCTGCTACCCGTTCGTGCGGGTGCACACCGACACCGTCGCCCGCGCCGACTCCCGCCTGTCCTACGGGTTCGTGGCCGGCCCGGGCACCTACGAAACCACACTGACCCGCCCCGACCTGTTCTCGGACTACTACCTCGAGCAGTTTCGCCTGCTGCTGCGCAACCACGGCGTGCGCATCGAGGTGGGCACCAGCGGCCAGCCCATCCCGGTGCACTTCTCGTTTGCCGAACACGACCATGTCGAAGGCAGCCTGAGCCCGGAGCGCCGACTGCTGCTGCGCGACCAGTTCGACCTGCCCGACCTGGGCGCGATGGACGACGGCATCGCCAACGGCACCCATGAGCCCGGCCCCGGCGAGCCGCATCCGCTGGCGCTGTTCACCGCACCCCGCGTGGACTATTCACTGCACCGGCTGCGGCACTACACCGGCACCGCGCCCGAGCATTTCCAGAACTTCGTGCTGTTCACGAACTACCAGTTCTACATCGACGAGTTCGTGCGCCTGGGCCGTGAACTGATGACCCAGGCCCCCGGCCAAGGCGAGGCCGCCGACGACGGTTATGTGGCCTTTGTCGAGCCGGGCAATGTGGTGACGCGCCGCCAGGGTGAACCCGCCGAGGAGGGCGATGCCCACGGCGCCGCCCCGCCGCGCCTGCCGCAGATGCCGGCCTACCACCTGGTGCGCAAGGACCGGGCCGGCATCACCATGGTCAACATCGGCGTGGGCCCGGCCAATGCCAAGACCATCACCGACCACATCGCCGTGCTGCGCCCGCATGCCTGGATCATGCTCGGCCACTGCGCCGGCCTGCGCAACACCCAGCAGTTGGGCGACTACGTGCTGGCCCACGGCTATGTGCGTGAAGACCATGTGCTCGACGAGGATCTGCCGCTGTGGGTGCCGATCCCGCCGCTGGCCGAGGTGCAGGTGGCCCTGCAGACCGCCGTGGCCGACATCACCCAGCTCACCGGCTACGAGCTCAAGCGCATCATGCGCACCGGCACCGTGGCCAGCACCGACAACCGCAACTGGGAGCTGCTGCCCTCACGCAACGTAGCCAGCACACCCGAGCGGCGCTTCAGCCAGAGCCGGGCCGTGGCGCTCGACATGGAAAGCGCCACCATCGCCGCCAACGGCTTTCGCTTCCGGGTGCCCTACGGCACGCTGCTGTGCGTGAGCGACAAGCCGCTGCACGGCGAGATCAAGCTGCCGGGCATGGCCAACCACTTCTACCGCGAACGGGTCGACCAGCACCTGCGCATCGGCATCCGGGCGCTGGAGATCCTGCGCCGCGAGGGCGTGGACCGGCTGCACAGCCGGAAACTGCGCAGTTTTGCCGAGGTTGCCTTCCAGTAGGGCTTTCTGTCGTGGCCCCGGCTTGGCTACAATCCGGGGCTCCGAGGAGCGTTGCAAGGCCCACCGTCGCGTGGCCCCAGGCTCGGAACCCCCATTTGCAACCGCGCTCACCCGCATGTGTCCTGCGTGGGTGAGAACCGTCCTTCGATCTCCCTTCAGTGCACGGCGGTTTTTCCAACCCTGGAGAAACACATGAACGCTGTCGTCAAACCCCTGCACAACGATCAGTACGCGATCGCCGACCTGTCCCTGGCCGACTGGGGCCGCAAGGAAATCCGCATCGCCGAAACCGAGATGCCCGGCCTGATGGCCATCCGCGAAGAGTTCGCGGCGAAGCAGCCGCTCAAGGGCGCGCGCATCACCGGCTCGCTGCACATGACCATCCAGACCGCCGTGCTGGTGGAAACGCTGCAGGCGCTGGGCGCCGAGGTGCGCTGGGCCTCGTGCAACATCTTCTCGACGCAGGACCATGCCGCCGCCGCCCTGGTGGCCACCGGCACCCCGGTGTTTGCCTACAAGGGCGAGTCGCTGAAGGACTACTGGGACTACACCCACCGCATCTTCGAATTCGGGCCCAAGGGCTCGGACGCCGAAGGCCCCAACATGATCCTGGACGACGGCGGCGATGCCACGCTGCTGATGCACCTGGGCAAGAAGGCCGAGAAGGATCCGTCCGTGCTGGCCCACCCGGGCAGCGAGGAAGAGCGTGAACTCTTCGCCGCCATCCAGGCCAAGCTGGCCCAGGACGCCACCTGGTACTCGCGCAAGGCCGCGCAGATCATCGGCGTGACCGAAGAGACCACCACCGGCGTGCATCGCCTGAAGGAGATGTCGGCCAAGGGCACGCTGCTGTTCCGCGCCATCAACGTCAACGACAGCGTCACCAAGAGCAAGTTCGACAACCTCTACGGCTGCCGCGAGTCGCTGGTCGACGGCATCAAGCGCGCCACCGACGTGATGATCGCCGGCAAGGTCGCCCTGGTGGCCGGCTACGGCGACGTGGGCAAGGGCTCGGCCCAGGCGCTGCGGGCCCTGAGCGCCCAGGTCTGGGTCACCGAGATCGACCCGATCAACGCCCTGCAGGCCGCGATGGAAGGCTTCAAGGTCGTGACGATGGACTATGCCGCCGACAAGGCCGACATCTTCGTGACCGCCACCGGCAACAAGCACGTCATCACGCACGACCACATGGCGCGCATGAAGGACCAGGCCATCGTCTGCAACATCGGCCACTTCGACAACGAGATCGACATCGCCTCGGTCGAGAAGTACCAGTGGGAAGAGATCAAGCCCCAGGTCGACCACATCATCTTCCCGGACGGCAAGCGCATCATCATGCTGGCCAAGGGGCGCCTGGTGAACCTGGGCTGCGCCACCGGCCATCCGAGCTTCGTGATGAGCTCGAGCTTTGCCAACCAGACCATCGCCCAGATCGAGCTGTTCACCCACAGCGATTACTACGAGCAGGGCAAGGTCTACGTGCTGCCCAAGCACCTGGACGAGAAGGTCGCGCGGCTGCACCTGAAGAAGGTCGGTGCGATGCTGACCGAGCTGACCGACGAGCAGGCCGAATACATCGGCGTGCCCAAGCAGGGCCCGTACAAGCCGGACACCTACCGCTACTGAGCGACGCGCCCGGCGCCCGGCAACCGCCACCGGCCCCGCTCCCCTCGCCCGCCTGCGGGAAAGGGGCTGGGGGAGAGGGCCGCCCGCGCGCCGGCGACCGAGCACAACGCCCACCCTCCATGCGCGCCGACCAGCTTCTCGTGCACCAGGGCCTGGCCCCGACCCGGTCGGCCGCCCAGCGGCTGATCGACCGCCAGGCCGTGCAGTGGCGCTCGCCGCGCGGCTGGGCGGTGGTGCGCAAGGCCGGTGAAGACCTGCCCGAGGTGGCGGCACTGCAGGTGACCGACAACGCCGAGCTGCGCTATGTCTCGCGTGGCGGCCTCAAGCTGGACGGTGCACTGGTGCACTGCGGCATCGACGTGAGCGGCCGCACCTGCCTCGACGTGGGCCAGAGCACCGGCGGCTTCACCGACGTGCTGCTGCAGCGCGGCGCGGCGCGGGTCGTGGGGCTGGACGTCGGCCACGGGCAACTGCATCCGCGCCTGCGCGACGACCCGCGCGTGCAGGCCTACGAAGGCATCAATGCCCGTGCTCTGGAAGGCAGCCGCCTGGCAGCCGAACAGGCGGGCCGGCGCTTCGACCTGGTCACGGGCGACCTGTCCTTCATCTCGCTGGCCACGGTGCTGCCGGCACTGCGCCCCTGGCTCGCGCCGGGCGGCGACGTGCTGATGCTCGTCAAGCCGCAGTTCGAGGTGGGCCCGCAACACGTGGGCAAGGGCGGGCTGGTGAAGGACACCGCCCAGTACGCCGCCGTCGAGATGCGGCTGCGCGAGGCCTGTGCTGCGCTGGGCTGGACCGTGCACGACTACTTCGACAGCCCGATTGCCGGCGGCGACGGCAACCGGGAATTTTTCGTGTGGGCCGGTGATACCCCGGCCCCGGAAGGAACACCATGACCACCCATGCTCTGGGGCTGCCGATCAGCCTCGAGTTCTTCCCGCCCAAGACCCCGGAAGGGGTCGACAAGCTCAAGGCGGTGCGGGCCCAGCTCTATGCGCTGCAGCCCGAGTACTGCTCGGTGACCTATGGCGCCGGCGGCTCCACCCAGGACGGCACCATCCAGGCCGTGCAGGCCATCCTCCACGAAGGCGTGGACGCTGCACCGCACTTCTCGTGCATCGGGGCCACCCGTGAGAGCGTGCGCGCGCAGCTCGCGCAGTTCCGCACGCTGGGCATCCGCCGGCTGGTGGCGCTGCGGGGCGACCTGCCCAGCGGCTATGGCGGTTTCGGCGAGTTCCGCTATGCCAGCGACCTGGTGGCATTCATCCGCGAGGAGACCGGCGAGCACTTCCACATCGAGGTCGGTGCCTACCCCGAGATGCATCCCCAGGCCCGCTCGCCCGAGGCCGACCTGCAGGCTTTCGTCACCAAGGTGAAGGCGGGCGCCAATGCGGCCATCACCCAGTATTTCTTCAACACCGACGCCTACTTCCGGTTTGTCGACGAGGCTGCCGCGCTGGGGGTGGACGTGCCCATCATTCCGGGCATCATGCCCATCACCAACTCGACCCAGTTGATGCGCTTTTCGGATGCCTGCGGTGCGGAGATCCCGCGCTGGATCCGCACCCGGCTGCAGGCCTATGGCGACGACCGGGCCTCGATCCAGGCGTTCGGCCTGGAAGTGGTGAGCGACCTGTGCGACCAGCTGCGCACCGCCGGTGTGCCGGGGCTGCACTTCTACACGATGAACCAGGCCACCGCGACGCTGGCGCTGTGCGCCAACCTGGCCAGCCGCTGAGCCCCCGGGGCCCGGCGCACACCGTTCAGGTGCCGTCGCGGTCCCACATCACGCCTTCTTCGGTCAGCACCGCATCGAGCAGCGTGTCGGCCGGCTCCGGCTTGAGCAGCGGCAGGAAGCCATGGGCATAGCCCAGGCCGGCGGCGTAGGGCCGCGGGGACAGCGCGTCCAGCGTGCGGTCGATGAAGCCGCCCCCGTAACCCAGCCTCAGGCCGCCCGGCCCGAAGCCCACGCAGGGCACCAGCAGCAGCTGAGGCTCGAACACCTCGGTGTCCTTGGGCTTGGGGATGCCGTAGGCGTCGTCCTCCATCGGGCAGCCGGGATACCAGACGTGGAACCGAAGCCGCTGCGTCTCGCGGTCGACCACCGGCAGGCCGATGTAGCGCCGCTGGCCGTCCGGCGCCCCCTCCTGCCAGCGGTACAGCGCCGGCAGCGGGTCGAACTCACCCTTGATCGGCCAGTAGGCGCCAATGGCCGTCTCGCGCCGGCTGACCAGCCAGACCCGCAGCACCTGCTGCAGCTGCACGGCCCGCTCGAGCCGGTCGGGCAGGGCCTGCCGGGCCGCGATCAGCTTGTTGCGCAGGGTCGCGCGATCGGTGGTGTCGTTGAACATGGCGGGCGGCTCGACAGGGCTGTGATGTGGGGTGATTCTGCCTGCATCGCCCGCACCGGCTGACACCCCCGGCGAACGGCCGCGCGGCGCCGCACGCGGTCCGGCACGTTCAGCCGGCTTTCAGGACACACCCCGCCCCCGCGCGCGACAATCGCATTCTTTGCCTGCGCCTCATGAGCTCTCTTGTGCTCGACACCGTGCGCCACCCGGAGTTCCGGCGTGGCTCACGCGACATCTTCCACGTCTCGCTGGGCATCGCCGCCTGGGGACTGGTCACGGGCGTGGCCATGGTCAAGAGCGGCATGCCGCCCCTGGTGGCGATCACGATGTCGCTGCTGGTGTTTGCCGGCAGTGCCCAGCTGGCCGCCGTGCCGTTGATGGCCGCCGGTGCGCCCATCTGGGTCGTGTGGGCGGCTGCCACCTGCGTGAACCTGCGCTTCGTGATCTTCAGCGCGGTGTGGCGCCCGTACTTCATGCACTTCCCGCGGCGTCAGCGTTGTGTGCTGGGCTACTTCAGCGGCGACGTGAACTACGTGCTGTTCATGAAACGCTTCCCCGAGCCGACACCCTCCCCCGAGCAGTTGCCGTATTTCTGGGGCGGTGTGGCCACCAACTGGTTCGCCTGGCAGATCCCGTCCATCGCCGGGATCGTGCTGGCCCATGCCGTGCCTACCGAATGGGGCCTGGGCTTCGCGGGCGTGCTGGCCCTGCTGGGCGTGGCCGCCTCGCTGCTCAACGACCGCGCCACCTGGGTGTCCGCCGGTGTGGCCGGTGCGGCGGCCGTGGCCGCCTATGCGCTGCCGTTGAAGCTCAACATCGTGGTGGCGATTGCCGCAGCCGTGGCCGCCGGCCTGTCGGTCGAGGCCCTCGAGCGCGCGCAGCGTCGCAGCAAGGGCTGAGGGTGGCCCCATGAACGTCTGGGAATCGCTCATCACCATCTTCGGGCTGGCCGCCATCTCGGTGTTCACCCGCAGCTTCTTCCTGCTTCCGAACGAGGAGCTGCGGCTGCCCGACTGGCTCAAGCGCGGCCTGCGCTATGCGCCGCTGGCCGCGCTGGCCGCCGTGATCGCGCCCGAACTGGTGATGCACCAGGGCCAGCTCATCGGCACGCTGCTCGACGCCCGACTTCCGGCCGTGGTGGCCGCACTGGGCTACTACTTCTGGCGCCACGGCATCCTGGGCACGATCGTCACCGGCATGGTGGTCTACCTGCCGCTGCACATCGGCCTGGGGTGGTAGGCCACCCGCGGACCGACACCGTCGTTCAATCGTCCTGGTCGCGGCGGGCGAGCTGCCAGTACAGCACCGCCGCGGTGATGCCGAAGATCATGTGCGCCAGCAACGTGGCCCCGCCGCGCAACTCGGCAAACCACGGGAACCAGACCGTCAACCCGTGGAAGTTCAACAGGTACAGCGCCACACCGAATGCGGCGCCCAGGGTCTGCATTCCGCCCAGGCTGGCCTCGGCATGGAAGCCCGCCACCAGCATGCCCAGCACCAGACCGAACACCACACCCAGCGCATAGTGCACCACGAGCGCCAGAGCCACGGTGCCGGCATCGAAGGCGGACGGGCCGGCCATCGGGACCGCCTCCCCGGTCACGATGGCTGCGACCATGCCGGGAATGCGCCAGGGCCCGTCGTTGCTCATCGTGGCGGCCCAGAACAGCTCGAGCACCATCAGCACGGCACCGGCCGCAAAGCCGGACACGGCAGCCGCCGTCCAGTCGGGGCGGGCGGAGCGGCCGCGCCACGCAGGCAGATGAAGTTCCATGAGGTGACCTCCGGAGGGTGCGTCTCAGGGGAAGGCCGGCACGTTGGGTTCGACCCCTTCATGCTGTGCCTCGGGGTGCAGGGTCTGCAGCAGGGCGCGGATCTCGGCCATGCGTGAACGCGGCACGTCGACCATCAGCAGGACCTGCCCCGCGGCGATCGCCTCGCTGAAGCGGCGCAGCCGCATGCTGGGCGTGGAGATCCCGATCATGCTGGACGCCCAGGCACCAAACCCGGCACCCAGCACCGCCAGCACACCGGCCATGCCCCATTGCGGCGAGTCGCCGACGATCGGGAAAAACACCGCGGCCACGACCCCCAGCACGGCCCCCACGGCACCACCCAGCACCAGCCCGATCTGGGCCGCGCGGATCACGTCGGAGGTCTGGAGCACATTGGCCGCATGCAGGCCCGACATGTCGGTGCCTTCGCGGGCCACGAAGTGGATGTGCGGCTCGGCGATCCGAGCCAGCAACAGGTCATCCATCGTCCGCCTGGCGCTGGCCAGGTCGGGCAGGAGCCAATAGATGCGTCTGCGCATGGCGCCCTCCTCTCGTCTGGGACACGAAAAACGGTCAGGACGAAGCGAGCATTGCAGCTCTTTTACACCTGTACCGCCCGCCTGACAAGGCCGGCCCGGGTGCGGCCCGCCTGGGCGCGACGCCTACAATGCCGCGTCTCCAACCTGGTCAACCTGCTCTTCGGATCGCCATGAACGTCCTACGCTTCTCCGACCTCATCGCCCAAGGCCAAGTCAGCGGCCGCCGCGTGTTCATCCGCGCCGACCTGAACGTCCCCCAGGACGACACCGGCCGCATCACCGAGGACACCCGCATCCGCGCGTCCATCCCCTGCATCGAGATGGCCCTGAAGGCCGGCGCTGCCGTGATGGTGACCTCCCACCTCGGCCGCCCCACTGAAGGCGAATTCAAGCCCGAGGACTCCCTGGCCCCGGTGGCCCGGCGCATGGGCGAACTGCTGGGCCGTGACGTGCCGGTGGTGGCGAACTGGGTGGACGGCGTCGACGTGGCTCCCGGCCAAGTGGTGCTGCTGGAGAACTGCCGCCTGAACAAGGGCGAGAAGAAGAACGACGAGGCCCTGGCCCGCAAGCTGGCCGCCCTGTGCGACGTGTTCGTGCACGATGCCTTCGGCACCGCCCACCGCGCCGAGGCCTCGACCTACGGCATCGCCCAGTACGCGCCGGTGGCCTGTGCCGGCCCGCTGCTGGCCGCCGAGATCGACGCGATCACCCGTGCCCTGGCCAACCCCAAGCGCCCGCTGGTGGCCATCGTGGCCGGCTCCAAGGTCAGCACCAAGCTGACCATCCTGCAGGCGCTGGCGCGCAACGTCGACCAGCTCATCGTCGGCGGCGGCATTGCCAACACCTTCATGCTGGCCGCCGGCCTGCCGGTGGGCAAGTCGCTCGTCGAGGCCGACCTGCTGGACCAGGCCCGCACCGTGATCGACGCCATGAAGGCCCGCGGCGCCGAGGTGCCGATCCCCGTCGACGTGGTGGTCGCCAAGGAATTCAAGGCCGATGCGCCGGCCACGGTGAAGGCGGCCGCCGACGTGGCCGCTGACGACATGATCCTGGACATCGGCCCGCAGACTGCCGCAAGGCTGGCCGCGCAGCTCAAGGCGGCGGGCACCATCGTCTGGAACGGCCCGGTCGGCGTGTTCGAGTTCGACGCCTTTGCCGGCGGCACCGAAGCCATCGCCCGCGCGATCGCCGAGTCCGACGCCTTCAGCATCGCCGGCGGCGGCGACACCCTGGCGGCCATCGCCAAGTACGGCATCGAGCAGCAGGTGGGCTACATCTCGACCGGCGGCGGCGCCTTCCTCGAGGTGCTCGAAGGCAAGACCCTGCCGGCCTTCGAGATCCTGAGCCGCCGCGCAGCCGCCTGATCGCCCGCCCCGCACCCGGCCCGGGCTGCCCGGGCGGGGTGCGGGCATCGATTCCAACCCCAGGCGTCATGCCGTTGTAACCGTTTGGTGTCGAGTCCGGCCAATTTTTGGAATAAAGTTACGGCCCAACCGGAGACAACGCATGACTCGCGCCACCAAGATCGTCGCCACCCTGGGCCCCGCTTCCTCGACCCCTGAAATCCTCGAGCGGATGATCCGCACCGGTGTCGACGTCGTGCGGCTGAACTTCTCGCACGGCAAGGCCCAGGACCACATCGAGCGCGCGACCATGGTCCGCGAAGCCGCCCAGCGGGCCGGCAAGGAAGTCGCCATCATGGCCGACCTGCAGGGTCCGAAGATCCGCGTCGGCAAGTTCGAGGGCGGCAAGACCTTCCTTGAACAGGGCCAGCGATTCGTGCTGGACGCATCGTGCACCGAACTCGGCACGAATGACCGCGTCGGGCTGGACTACAAGGAACTGCCGCGTGACGTGAAGCCCGGCGACACCCTGCTGCTCAACGACGGCCTGATCGTGCTGACCGTCGACCATGTGCATGGCGATGCGGTGCACACCGTGGTGAAGATCGGCGGCGAGCTGTCCAACAACAAGGGCATCAACAAGCAGGGCGGCGGCC
>CBFGPV010000129.1:0-12482 GCA_965650765.1 uncultured Burkholderiales bacterium | reverse complement strand
CCTGACTGCCTGGTCACGGTCAACGGCATCAGCAGACTCACCGCCTCGACACTCGCGGCGAGCGTCGCAGGCCCTCACCGCACGAAACCGTCCACCCGGTCCTCATCCCGGTGCACGAT
Organism: uncultured Burkholderiales bacterium; assembly: GCA_965650765.1. Classification (GTDB taxonomy): domain Bacteria; phylum Pseudomonadota; class Gammaproteobacteria; order Burkholderiales; family Burkholderiaceae_C; genus Caldimonas. Next base: position 12,363 of record CBFGPV010000129.1, on the reverse strand, counting down.
GTGCCGGAACGACAACCGGGGCGCCTGCAGCGCCTGCCGCAGGAAGGCCGGGCGCAGGTCCACCGCCTCGAGCTGGTTCAGATCGAACCAGCGGAACTCCAGCCGCGCGTGACCTTCGACGCCCCAGTGCGCGCGCTGCTGGTCCAGCAGGGCGGATGCCGGCGGCAGCTCGGCGCTGAAGTACAGGCCGATCTCGTGGTTCGGCGTGCCGGCGTGGGTGAAAAAACTCTCGACCAGAAAAAGCAGCTCGCCGCAGGCCACGGGCTCGGCGAGTTCTTCGTGCATCTCGCGCTGCAGTGTGGTGCGGGCGTCTTCGCCGACCTCGACGCGGCCGCCGGGCAGTGCCCAGTACGCGTCACCCTCGAGCCGGTGCAGCAGCACGGCGCCCTCGTGGCACACCACGGCCGCAGCGCGCACCTGGAAGCGCTGGCCACCCAGGTGCACCGACACCATCGCCGGCGCGGCCCCGGCCGTCACTTCCAGACCTTGCCGCACAGGCCGCGGTAGACATAGGGCTGCGTGGGTGAGGTGGGTGGGGTGTCCCCCGGCTCCACTGACACGGCCAGCTCGACAGCCGGGAAAAACGCCTGGTCCGCCGGCTCTGACAACTGCAGGCGTGCGATGCGGCCGGCGGTCAGCGCGGGCAGCGCACCCAGCGGGCTGGCCACACCGGCCTTGTCGATGCGCCACAGGTGAAGACGGTGGCCCTCGGGCACGGCCACGGCGGTCACGACCTTCAGGTCCACCACCGTGCCGCGCCGCAGGCTGGACACGATCAGGCCCGGCTGGCCCTGGGCCGTGGCCAGCACGCCGACATAACTTTCGGGCAGCTGCATGTCGGACTCGGTGGCCGCAGGCGCATGCAGCATCTGCCAGGCCAGCGGCAGGCTCAGGCCCGCGACCAGGCCCATGGCCAGCGCACCGGCCGGGATGGGCGCCAGCCAGCGCTGCCACCAGCGTTGCGGTGCCGGCGGGGCTGCGCCCTTCAGGCCCAGCGAGGCGGACAAGCGCTCCCACGATGCTGCCGGCAGAGGTTGCGGCGGCAGTGACAAGGCCACGGGCGCAGCCTGCTCGGCCCAGTAGGTGACGGCCTGCGCCACCTCGGCGCGCTGCGCCATCACCTGTTCGAAGCGGCGCCTGGCGCGCCGGCCCATGCTGCCCATCACGTAGCTGGCCGCGAGCGCCTCGACGGTGCGGGGATGCCGGTACCAGTTCATGCCTGTCCTTCCATGCACAGCCGCAGGCTGCTGAGGCTGCGACGGATCCAGGCCTTCACGGTGCCCAGCGGGCGCTGCAGGCGCTCGGCAATCTCGATGTGGGTGAGCCCCTCGAAGTAGCCCAGCAGCACCGCCTGCCGGGGCTGTTCGTCCAGGCCCTTCAGGCAGTGCTGCATCGCGTGATCGCCCTCGATCTCCAGCAACTGGGTCAAGGGTGACCCGGTCTCGTCGGCGACGTCGTGCTGATGCACTTCACCGTCGTTGTCCTGCCAGGCCAGCGGCACGGTGGGCTGACGCCGGCGCACCGCGTCGATGGCGCGGTGGCGTGTCACCACACACAGCCAGGCCAGCGTCAGGGACTGGCCCGCGGTGCGTGCACCGCTTTGCTTCCACAGGGTGACGAGCACGTCCTGCACCACGTCTTCGGCCTGGGCGCGGTCCTGCGTGACGCGCAATGCAATGGCCAGCAGACGGGTGCCGACCAGGTCATGCAGGGCGCGGAAGGCGCCCTCGTCACGCAGCGCGATGCGGGCCAGCAACCCGGCGGTCTGTTGGGCAATGTCCATGGCAGGCATTCTGCAACAGCAAGATCGCCGCCGAGGTGACACCGCCTTGCGGGCATGCCGGCATGCCGCTGGCGCGGGCGCTCAGTAGGTGGACGTGTAGGGCGAGGCGGTGGCCGCCGCGGGGGTCGACGCGGTCGCTGCCGGGCGGATCACATGCCACACGCCGCCACTGCCGTCGCCGTGCTTGTCACCGGGGCGGGCGTCACCGGCAAAGTAGTACAGCGGCTTGCCCTTCCAGGCCCATTGCTGGCGCTGGCCCTGCTCGAAGCGCTTGGCTGAGCTGTGCACCGTGGCGCCGGGCTCGGCGTCGGCCACATAGGCCGGCCAGGCCTGCAGGCAGGCGGCCTCGCAGCGGCTCTTGAGGGTTTCGTCGCGGTCGAAGATGTAGAGGGTGCGGCCGGCGGGATCGGTCACGATGCCGTCACGCACCACCGGTTGTGCGTGCACGCTGGTGACGGCAGCAGTTGCCAGCAGGGTGGCGAACAGGGCTTGGAGTTGGCGGGTCATGATGGTGTCCTTTGCGTCTGTGATGTGAGCGGTGGGGATCGGGCGGTTGCCTGATCTGTTCAATGAACGGTGGCGGGTTGCGCCTGGATGCAGCGGGTTGAAAAAAAAAAGTTCTGGCCGGGGTGTGGGCCGTCGCGCTCAGCGCCGGACGATCCGGTCGAGCACGCGGGTGGCAGCCGGGTTGCGGTCTGCGCCGGGCATGAACAGCTCGAGCCGGTTTTCGCGGACCTGCTTGAACTGATGCAGCAGCTCGGCCTGCATCCGGTGCTTGGCCCTGACCCGCTTGTCGTTGAGTGGGTCGCTGTAGCGCATCTTCAGGTCAGGAAACCGGAAGATCGCCGCGCCCAGCGTCAGCAGGTCGCCCGGGCGAAAGTTCTCAAGCGTGATGAACGGGTTGCGGCTGGTGTGAATGTCGTTCATGCCTTCCCACTCGATCGCCTTGATCCGGCCGCCGCGGTAGTAGTTGCCGATGTGGTACCGGAGGTGGAAGGCCACCTCCTCGCGCCCGACGTTGTAGGGCAGCATGTGGTGCTGCGTGATGTGCCCGTATTCGTTGCCGCGACGGAAGTAGACCGTCGGGAAGTACGCCAGATCACCGGTGTAGCCGATGATGTTCCTCATGTTGTAGAGGTCGTTGCGATAAGCCATGTTCGAGTTCCCTGTGTGGACGTGACGGCGGCTGGAATGGCGGCTCGCACACACTGGCGAGTGCCGCGCCGGGCCGGGTCGGTTGACCCGGTGCACACATGGAACGCAAGGAACGGCGGCCTGGATGCAGGCGACTCGAAAATTCCTTCGCTTCGTCGCTCAGGCCATTGGCGGCCAGGCGAGGCTGAACCGCGTCGTCACGCCGACGCTTCGAACTGCCGCGGCGACACATGCAGCTCGGTGGCCTCTTTCAGATGCGCCAGCACATGGTCGACCACCACGCGCACGCGCGGCGCCAGGTGCTCGCGGTGGGGGTAGTGCAGCACGATCTCGCGTTCGCCCGGGTGGTGCTGGCCGCCCAGCAGCAGGCGCAGTCGGCCACGCTTCAGGGCCTCGACCACATGGGGCAGGCCGGTCTGCACGATGCCGGCACCGGCCAGGGCGAGGTCGACCACGGCCTCGGGGTCGCTGACGCTCAGGCGCGAGCCTGGGGCAAAGGCCACGCGTTCGCCACGTTCCTTGAAGTACCAGGGCACGACGGCGCCGCCGTCCAGGCGCACGCCGATGCATTCGTGTCCGGCCAGGTCGCGCCAGCGCTCGGGCAGGCCGGCGCGGCGCAGGTAGGCGGGGCTGGCCACCAGCACCACCGGCAGCGCACACACCCGGCGTGCGATCAGGCTGCTGTCTTCGATCACGCTGCCGCGTATGGCGATGTCGATGCCTTCGGCGACCAGGTCCACCGGGCGGTTGTCGAGCGACAGCTCGATGCTGAGCTGCGGATGCCGCGCCAGCAGCGCCGGCAGGCAGGGCTGCACCCAGCGCCGGCCGAACGAGGCCCCGGCCGACAGCCGCACGCGGCCGGCCGCTTCACCCGCCTGACGGCTGGCTTCGGCCATGGCGTCAGTGAGTTCGCGCACTGCGGCGTCGGCACGGCTGCGAAAACGCTCGCCTTCGGGCGTGAGCACGAGCCGCCGTGTCGAACGGTTGAACAGACGCACGCCGAGGTCGGCCTCCAGCCGCATCACGCTCTTGCTGACGGCCGCGGGCGACAGGTCGAGATGGCGGGCGGCCGCCGACAGGCTGCCCAGGCGGGCGGCCTCCAGGAAGGCATGCAGGTGGGCCAGGTGGTTCATCGTCGGCATGTGGTTCAACCATTTGGAACAGATGATTCAACGCATTGTGCCTTTCGGTTGAACGTGTGCCTTCCTACAGTTCAGCCATCGATTCCCGCAAACCCGCATCCACCCACTCACCGGAGCACACCATGGCACAACGCATCCTGATCACCGGCGCCAGCGGCACCATCGGCAGCGCACTGAACGACGAGCTGCGCTCGCGCGGTGCCGACGTCACGCTGATGCGCTCACGTCCCGTCAGCAACGACGGCCCCCGCCAGGTGGTCGCCGACTTCAACGACCCGGCCTCGCTGCGCGCGGCCTTCGAAGGACACGACACGGTGTTCCTGCTGTTTTCGCTCAACCCGGACATGCTGGCGCAGGCCCACAACGCGGTGCAGGCCGCGCGCGCGGCCGGCGTGCGGCACCTGGTGCGCTCGTCGGGCGCCGGGGCCGACACCACCAGCCCCTACGCGCTGGCCCGGGAGCAGGGGCGCATCGACGCCGCCGTGCAGTCCGCCGGCCTGGCCTGGACGCTGCTGCGGCCGAACTTCTTCATGCAGAACCACCTGAACTTCAACCGCGACGCGATCCGCGGCGGCACCTGGCATGCGGCCCACGGCCAGGGCGCCACCTCGGTCATCGACGTGCAGGACATCGCCCGCGTGGCCGCCACCGTGCTGCTGGACCCGGCCGCCCATGCCGGCCAGACCTACACCCTGACCGGCCCCGAAGCGCTGACCGACGCACAGCAGATGGCGGTGATCGCCGAGGCCATCGGCCGGCCGGTGCAGCATGTGGACGTGCCCGACGAGGCTGCACGTGCCGCGATGGCATCGATGGGTCTGCCCGCCGTGGTGATCGACTGGCTGGACAGCCTGAACCAGGTCGTGCGGGCCGGCCATGCCGGGGGCCTGACCGACACGGTGCAGGCCCTGACCGGCCGCGCGCCGACCCGTTTTGCCGACTTCGTGGCCCGTCACCGTGCGGCCTGGGCCTGAGGCAGGCCACCGCGCGCTGCACTGCACAAAAATACGGCAAAACGTTGCAAACCCAGTCAGGATGCGGGCTGCAAGGCCCCGTCCAGCGGATATCCACAGGCTTTTCCAGCCCGGATGTGGGTGAAAACTCGGCCGATCGGCCCCACCACCGACGGCCGGTTTTGTCAAGCCGGACGCCCGGGCTGACTCACTGGCGGCCCAAGTAGTCGAGCGCCAGGGCGGCCAGGGTCTTCACGCCCACCGGCATGGCGTCTTCGTTGAAGTCGAAGGCCGGCGAGTGGTTGGGCGCTGCGGTGGCCGGTGTCTTGCCGGCGGGCAGCGCGCCCAGGATGTAGAAAAAGCCCGGCACCACCTTCTGGAACTCGGAGAAGTCTTCCGAACCGCTGATCTTGGGGATCAGCAGCACCTTGCCGGCCGCGGCCTGGCGCAACGCAGGCAGCACCGACTCGGTGAGCTGCACATGGTTGGTGGTCACCGGGTAGGCGGTCGGCCCGAAGCTCACTTCGGCCTTGGCGCCGCTGGCCGCGGCGATCGACTGCGCCGTCTGGGTGATGCGCTGCTTGGCTTCGGTGCGCATGCCTTCGTCGAAGGTGCGCAGCGAGCCCAGCATCTGCACGCTGTCAGGCACGATGTTCGAGCGGTTGCCGCCGTTGATGGCGCCGATGGTCAGCACCGCCGGCTCCTGCGTGATGTTGAGCTGGCGGCTGACGATGGTCTGCAGCCCGGTCACGACCTGGGCCGACGTCACGATGGGGTCGACCCCCGCCCAGGGCATCGCGCCGTGGGTCTGCTTGCCGGTGACGGTGATCGTGAGCGAGTCGGACCCGGCCATCATCGGCCCGCTGCGGTAGCCCACCACACCGGTGGGCAGCGCGGGCGAGATGTGCAGGCCGAAGACGGCGTCGACCTTGGGGTTGGCCAGCACGCCCTGCTCGACCATGGCCTTGGCGCCCCAGGAGCCCGCAGCCGTGCCGCCGGTGTCGGGCATGCCCTCCTCGGCCGGCTGGAAGATGAACTTCACCGTGCCCGGCACCTGGGCCTGCATGCCGGCCAGCAACTCGGCCACCCCCATCAGGATGGCGGTGTGGCCGTCATGGCCGCAGGCATGCATCACCGGCGTTTCCTTGCCCATGTGCTGGCCCTTGACCTTGGACGCAAACGGCAGGCCGGTGACCTCGGCCACCGGCAGGGCGTCCATGTCGGCGCGCAGCGCGACCACCTTGCCGGGCAGGCCGCCTTTGAGCACCCCCACCACGCCGTGGCCACCAACGCCGGTGGTGACCTCCAGGCCCAGCCGGCGCAGGTGTTCGGCGACAACCCGGGCGGTGCGCTCTTCCTGGCCCGACAGCTCGGGATGCTGGTGCAGATCACGGCGCCACGCGACCAGGCGCGGCGCCAGCGCCGCGCTGCGCTGGTCGACCGCGGCCATCAGCGTGGTGTCGATGGGGGCGGCCGATGGCGAGGTCGGTGTCTGGGCCTGGGCCAGGCTGGCGCACAGCCAGGCCGCGGCCAGGGACGCGGGCCGGATCAACCGGGAGGAGCGGGGGGCACGAGGGAGGGTCTGCATGGGGGTCTGCATGGCGATTCGAAGGGGGTTGGGTGACGACGCAGGCCATGCTAGGGCTTGCCTCCCGGCAGGTGTCACAGCCAGAATCGCCATTCAACGAGCCGATCTGGCCACACCGTGCCTGCCACTGCCACACCCTTTCATGTCGATCTGCTGCTGCACGAGCGGTTTCTGCTCGGCTCGGCCTTCACGGTGCTCGACATGCTGCGGGCGGCCAACACCATCGACCAGCTGCGCCACGGCGAGGACCGGCCACCCGCCTTCACCTGGCAGTTGCTGGGGCCCGACGCACGCCCCTGGACGCCCGGCGACACGATGTGGCGGCTGTATGCCGGCAGTGAGCCTGCCACCCCGGCCGCCGCACCGGCCGACCCGGCCCGCCGTGCCCTGCTGGTGCCGCACCTGCACACGCGCAATGTGCCGATGCTGCGCACGATGTCGGCCCGCCTGACCGACTGGGTGGAGCGCATCGCGCGGGCCATCGACACGGGCGAGGTGGTCATGACCCTCGGCAACGGGGTGTGGTGCACGGCCCGCACCGGCCGCCTTGCCGGCCGCCGGCTGACCCTGCCCTGGATGTACCTGGGTGGCTTCACGAAGGACTTTCCGGACATCCACATCATGGCCGATGCCCCGCTGGTGCAGGACGGCCGGCTGTGGAGCGCGACCCATGTCGACAGCCTGCCCGAGATGGTGCTGCGCCTGATTGCGCTGGGCGCGGGCGACGACCTGGCGCAGTCCTGCCGCAGCGCCTTCTGCTTCGAGCCCGACCGCCAGGCCACCACCGCCCAGGCGGCACGCGCCGACCGCCTGGCCGCCACCCGCGACAGCACCCTGGCCCGTGCGATCGACTGGATGAACGCCCACCTGGAGCGGCCCTATCGCCTGAACGAGGTGGCCGAGGCGGCGGCGGTGAGCCCGCGCACCCTGCTGCGGCACTTCGAGCAGGTGCTGGGCCACACGCCGCTGGACCACCTGCACCTGCTGCGCTGCCGCCGTGCCCGTGTGCTGCTGGAGATCACGCTGGACAGCATCCCGGCCGTCGCGGAGGCCTGCGGCTATGCCGACCCGGCCGCCTTCCGGCGGGTCTTCATGCGCCATGTGGGCGAAACGCCATCACGCTACCGTGAACGTTTTGCGCTGCGTTCGTCACGGGCGCGCTGGCAGGTCGAGGCGCGCCGCGAGGTCTGAGCGCACGGCACACACCCCACACGCTCCTGACAGCGGCTGTCATGAGCCCGTGCCATATTTGCTGATCGATGTCGGCCAGCCCGCCGCCCTGGCGTCCTTGGCACTGACACGCGCCACGCGCAACGACTGCGAAAGCCTCTGCATGCCTGCTGACACCCCGACCCCCGGCCCCAAGGCCACCCGCCGCGAATGGATCGGCCTGGCCGTCATCGCCCTGCCCTGCCTGGTCTATGCGATGGACCTGACCGTGCTGAACCTGGCCGTGCCGGCACTCACCGCCGAGCTCCAACCCACCGGCTCTCAGCTGCTGTGGATCATCGACATCTACGGCTTCCTGGTGGCCGGCTTCCTGATCACGATGGGCACGCTGGGCGACCGCATCGGCCGGCGCCGGCTGCTGATGATCGGTGCGGCGGCCTTCGGGGTGGCCTCCACCCTCGCGGCGTTTGCGGACTCGGCCGGGATGCTGGTGCTGATGCGGGCCCTGCTGGGCGTGGCCGGCGCGACGCTGGCGCCGTCCACGCTGTCCCTGATCCGCAACATGTTCCATGACGAACACGAGCGCCAGTTCGCCATCGGGGTGTGGATCGCCGCGTTTTCGGTGGGCAGCGCGATCGGGCCGGTGGTGGGCGGTGTGCTGCTGCAGTACTTCTGGTGGGGGTCGGTGTTCCTGGTGGCCGTGCCGGTGATGGTGCTGCTGCTGGCGCTGGGCCCCTGGCTGCTGCCGGAGTACCGCGACCCGCAGGCCGGGCGCGTCGACCTGGCCAGCGTGGCGCTGTCGCTCACGGCCGTGCTGACCACCATCTATGGCCTCAAGCAGGTGGCCGAACACGGCCCGGCCTGGGGCTCGGCCCTGTGTGTGGCCGCCGGCCTGGGCATCGGCTGGGTCTTCGTGCGGCGCCAGGGCCGGCTCGACTACCCGCTGCTGGACACCCGGCTGTTCCGCCGCCCGGCGTTCAGCGCCACGATCGCGGCCTATGCGCTGTCGTGCCTGGCCATGTTCGGTGTGTACATCTTCATCACCCAGTACCTGCAGGGTGTGCTGGGCCTGTCGCCGCTGCACGCCGGGCTGGCCACCGTGCCGTGGGCGCTGATGTTCGTGGTGGGCTCGCTGCTGGCGCCGCGCCTGGCGCGACGCGTGTCGGCGGTGAGCATCCTGGTCTGGGGCCAGGTGGTGTCGGCCGTGGGCTTCGGCATCATCGCGCTGACCGGCGGGCCGCACGCGCTGCCGCTGCTGATCCTGGGCACGCTGGTGATGAGCCTGGGCATGGCGCCGGTGTTCACGATCGGCAATGAACTGATCATCACGTCGGCCCCGCCGGAGCGGGCCGGTGCGGCCTCGGCGCTGTCCGAAACCAGCTCGGAGTTCAGCGGCGCCCTGGGCATCGCGGTGTTCGGCAGCCTGGGCACGGTGCTGTACCGCGCCACCCTGCAGCCCGACCTCCCGCCCGAGCTGCCGGCCGACACCGCCACGGCCACGCTGGCGACCATCGGCGCGGCCGTGGCCACCGCCGAGTCGATCGGTGGTGCGGCCGGCCAGGCCCTGCTGGACAACGCGCGCGCGGCCTTCACCGACGCGCTGCGCATGGTGGCCCTGCTGGGCGGGCTGATCGTGCTGGCCGCCAGCATGGTGTCGGCGCGCATCCTGCGCCGGGGCATGGAGGCGCGGGTCGAGGCGACGTCCGGAACTTGAGCCGGGCAGCACGGTCAGACCGGCAGTTCAACTCTGTTCGGGACACACCCAGATGAAAATCGCCCTGTGGGTCATCACCGCCCTGATTGCCCTGGTCTGGACCCTGCTCGCCGGCTCGGCCGCCTGGATGGCCGGCTGGGCCGTCGAGCACCTCGACGAAGCCATGAAGGGCCTGCAGTCGGCCTCCAGCCTGCCCTGGCCCGCCTGGATCACGCTGTGGATCGACCCGGCCTGGCTCGACGGCATCCGCCAGGCGGTGACGGTCTCGATCGCGGCGCTGACCGAATCGCTGCCGTGGATCACGCCGGTGCTGGGGTGGATCCCGGCCGCGATCTGGGTGGTCTGGGGCCTGGGCAGCCTGGTGCTGCTGGGGGTGGCCGGTGCGGTGCACCTGGGCCTGTCGGCCTGGCAACGCCGCCAGCACCCCAGCCTGCCGGGTGGCCTGAGCGGCGCTGCCTGAACCTCGGCGCGGTGAGTGCGCAGGCCCTGTGGCCGTCATGCGCAGCCGCACCGCGCCTTCAGCTCAGTTCAAGGGCTTGATCCCCTGGCAGTCGGCGCCCACCCACCGCGCCGACTGCTGCACATCCATGGTCACGGGCTTGCCCTCGTGGCGGGATTGCAGCTTCATCTGCGATTTGTAACCCTCGGGCGTCAGGTCCCACAGCCGGCCCTCGCCGCTGCTCGGGCCGTCGTCGCCCTTGCAGGTGAAGCTGAACTTCGCCTCGCTCGACGACACCGGCGTGACCTTGTGCTGGCAGTTGTCCTTGGGGTCGGGCTGGGCGAAGTCCTGGCGGGCGGCCATGGCGGGCGACACGCAGATGCGCATCACGCCGGGCTGGCCGCCCACACCCACGCCCTGCTTGCGCATCATCTCTTCCATCTGCTTGCGCTGGGCCGGCGGCATGCTGGCCATGGCCGCTTCCATCTGCTTCTGGGCGTCGGCCATCGGGCCGCCCTGGTGGGTGGTCTTGAGCTCCCACAGGCCTGGCTTGCGGGCCGTCAGGGTCTGAGCCGCCACAGCGCCACTCAGCGCCAGGCCGCAGCTCAGGAAAAGGAGCGACTGCAGCGGGCGCAGCCTGGTATTCATGCGGGAATTCATACAACGGACCTCCGGCACAGGTGGCAAGCGCCACGAATTTCACGTCCCGCCTGACTGTACGCGGTCGGGTGGCTCAAGTCTGCCGCAGCGGCGACGAAATGGCTCGTGAAGTCTTCCAATAACCCAGACAGGGAGTTCCCGTTCCATGAACAAGTTTGCAGACCTGCGCATCGGCGTCAGGCTGGGCATGGCTTTTGCCGTGGTCCTGGCCGTGATGCTGGCCATCGTGGCTGCAGCCCGCCTCGGGCTCGACGCCATCCGGGACGACATCGACCTCGTCACCAAGGACCGTTACGCGAAGATCAAGCTGGTGACGGACATCAATGACGGCCTGAACCAGCAGGCGCGGCAGGCGCGCAACCTGCTGCTGCTCGACCTGCCCGAAGAAAGCATGCAGGAGCTGACGCAGATCGCCGCCTCGCGCACGGCGGTGGGCGAGCGCTACCGCCAGCTCGAGACCAGCATCACCAGCGACGAGGGCCGTGCCCTGCTGAGCGCCACGCTGACCCAGCGCACGGCCTACACCGCCGCGCTGGACGCCTTCGAGGCCAAGGTGCGCGCCGCCGACATGGCCGCCGCCAAGGACCTGCTGCTCGACGAGCTGCGCCCGCGCCAGCTCGACTACATGAAGTCACTGGCCGCACTCAGCGCACTGCAGGAGCGGCTGATGGACGAATCCAGCGCACAGGCGAGCGCCCGGGTCGAGCAGATCTCGATGCTGATGTTCGTTGCAGCAGCGGTCGGCGCCCTGCTGGCGGCAGCGGCCGGCGTGCTGGTGACCCGTTCGATCACCCGGCCCATCGGCGGGGTCGTGGGCAGCCTGCAGGCGGTGGCCCAGGGCGACCTCACCGTCCAGGCCGTGGTGAACCGCGGCGACGAGATCGGGGTGCTGCAACGCGCGCTCGCCGGCACGCTGGACTCGCTGCGCCGTGTGGTGAGTGAGGTGCGCACCGGCGCCGATTCGGTCACGACCGCGTCCAGCCAGATCGCCGCCGGCAACCAGGACCTGTCCAGCCGGACCGAACAGCAGGCCTCCAGCCTGCAGGAAACCGCCAGCTCGATGGAGCAGCTCACCAGCACCGTGCGGCAAGGCGCCGACAACGCACAGCAGGCCAGCCAGCTGGCGATTTCGGCCAGCGAAGCCGCCAGCCGCGGCGGTGAGACCGTGGGGCGAGTGGTCGGCACGATGGACGAGATCTCGGCCAGCAGCCGCAAGATCGCCGACATCATCGGCGTGATCGACGGCATTGCCTTCCAGACCAACATCCTGGCGCTCAATGCCGCCGTCGAGGCTGCCCGCGCCGGTGAACAGGGCCGCGGTTTTGCGGTGGTGGCCGGTGAAGTGCGCACGCTGGCCCAGCGCAGCGCCGGTGCCGCCCGCGAGATCAAGGCGCTGATCGGCACCAGTGTCGACCGCGTCGAGGCCGGCACCCGTCAGGTGGCCGATGCCGGCCAGGCCATGCAGGACATCGTGCAGCAGGTGCGCAAGGTGGCCGACCTGATCGGTGAGATCGCCAGCTCGATGAACGAGCAGAGCGCCGGCATCGGCCAGGTCAACCAGGCCGTGTCGCAGATGGACCAGGTGACGCAGCAGAACGCCGCGCTGGTGGAAGAAAGCGCCGCGGCCGCCGGCAGCCTGGAGCAGCAGGCCCGCAAGCTCGCCGCCGCGGTGGCCGTGTTCCGCCTGTCGGCCCAGGCCGACGCCACCGCTCCGGCCCCGCAGGCATCGCGCCCCGCCGCGGCGCGGGCCACCACCACC